>DATMQV010000219.1:0-3236 GCA_035566615.1 Xanthobacteraceae bacterium | reverse complement strand
TATGGGCGCATCGTGCCGGGCCGCGGCAAGGTCCGCCAGCTCATCATCCAGGAGCCGGTCGGCATCGTCGCCGCCTTCACCCCGTGGAACTTCCCGACGCTGACGCCGGCGCGCAAGATCGGCGGCGCGCTCGCGGCCGGGTGCTCGATCATCATCAAGGCGTCCGAAGAGACGCCGGGCGCCTGCGTTGAAATGGTGCGCGCCTTCGCCGATGCCGGGCTGCCGGCGGGCGTGCTCAATCTCGTCTTCGGCGTGCCGGCGACGATCTCCGAGTACCTCATCGCCAACGACGCGGTGCGCAAGATTTCGTTCACCGGCTCGATCCCGGTGGGCAAGCATCTGGCCACGCTCGCCGCCAAGAAGATGAAGCGGGCTACCATGGAGCTCGGCGGCCATTCGCCGGTCGTGGTGTTTGCCGACGCCGATCCGGAAAAGTCCGCCGATACCATTGCGGCGTTCAAGTATCGCAATGCCGGCCAGGTCTGCATTTCGCCGACGCGGTTTTATGTGCAGGAGCCGGTCTATGACCGCTTCCTCAAGCGCTTCACCGAATATGCCAAGTCGCTCAAGATCGGCGATGGCCTGGAAAAGGGCGTGACCATGGGGCCGCTCGCCAATGGGCGCCGCATCGAGGCGATGGAATCGATCGTGGCGGACGCCAAGAACCGCGGCGGCAAAGTCGTGACCGGCGGGCAGCGGCACGGCAATCAGGGTTATTTCTACGAGCCGACCGTAATCACCGACCTGCCGGATGACAGTAAGCTCATGACCGAAGAGCCGTTCGGACCGGTCGCGCCGATCGTCACCTTCAAGACCATGGACGAAGTCGTCGAGCGCGCCAATTCGCTGGCTTACGGGCTCGCGGCTTACGCCTTTACCAGTTCGGCGCAGACCGCGACCATGATCGGCGATGCCATGCAGTCGGGCATGGTTGGGGTGAACTCGATCGCGATCTCGACGCCGGAGACGCCGTTCGGCGGCGTCAAGGAATCCGGCTACGGCAGCGAGGGGGGCGTCGAAGGCCTGCAAGCCTATCTGAGCACCAAGTTCATCTCGCAGGGCTGAGCAGACGAAATCAAGCGGCGGGCGGGAGACGTGGAGTACGCGGCGATCGTCGTGTTCTACGTGCTCCTGGCCGCCGCGGTCTTTGCGTTTTTCTTCCGCGCACAACTGCGCGCGTGGTGGATACGCCGCAAGCTGAAATCGTTGTCCGTGCCGGCCGGCAGCTTCGAGCCGCCGGTTCTTACGACCAGGCTTTACGAACTCGACAAGGTGTTCGGCCCCTTCGGCTCGGACGCCGCGCATCCGAGCGCACTGCGCGCGCACGCGCACTTTATCGAGGCGGCCAGACTGCTTGCCGCTCCCGGCGTTTCGCTCGCTGTCCTCCTGCAATATGTCGAAGGCAATAGCTGGTCGCTCGCCAGCGCCGCGCTGGCGGCCCTCAAGCAGCGCAAGGATGGTACCGAGGCGATCGAACGCGTGCTGGCGCAGTGCCAGTACTTCGCGCCTTGGACCATGTATTTCGCGCTCGACTTCCTATTCGACATCGCGCCGCATGTTCCGGTCGGCGCGCCGCTCATGCGCACCAAGGACTGGTGGATCGAAAGCCGGTGGATGCCGAATATCTTTCGCGACTATCTCGCGCGATGCGCGGAGCGTGGCGACGTTGCGACCTTCGGAGCGGCGTTGCGGACCACGGCGGACGCTTCGCCGCACGCCCTCATCCGGCGGTTTCTGGCCGTGGTTACCCACCCATTCGCGGAGACCCTGAGCCAGGAGCTCGATGCTCCGACCGTTCATTCGGCCGATGTCACGCAGAAGGTCACCGTCTTGACCTCGGTGGGCCGTTTCTGGCCGCACGAATCCGACGCCGACATTTTGGTCGAGCCCGACGGTTGGCAAAGTTCTTTCACGCTCGCCGAAACGGCGATCGGCCAGCGCCCGCCGCGTTCGCTGCTGATCTCCGGCGAACCGCTGGTCGGCAAGTCGTCGTTCCTTCGGCTGCTAGCCGGACGCCTCCGGCACGAGGGCTGGAGCATCTTCGAGGCGAGCGGCGCCGACCTGCAAGCGGGTCAGGTCTATATCGGTCAACTCGAAGGCCGCATTCGCCAGGTCGTCGACGAACTGGCCAGCACCTACAGGACGATCTGGTACATCCCCGATATCGTGCAGGTGGCGATGAGCGGTCGCCATCATGGCCAGAGCGCGACCATGCTCGACCAGATCGTTCCGGCGATCGCCGCCGGGCGCCTCGTGGTCTTCGGCGAGACGACGCCCAAGGGCCTCGCACGGCTGATGCAGATCAGGCCGTCGCTGCGCGGCCTTTTCGAGACCATCGCCATCGAGCCCTTGCCCGCCAACGAGACATTGGCGCTCGCCGAGGACGTGCTCGCCGGCATGGCCAAGACGATGAGCCTGCATTTTGTTCCCGAAAGCGCCCAGGTGGCCCTCGACGCGGCGGGCCAATACCTTTCCGGCAGCGGTCTGCCGGGCTCTGCGCTGCTCATGCTCAAGCTGACGGCGCTGCGGGCGAAAGATGCCGAAGGGCCGATCGGACCGCGCCACATTCTGCAAACGCTGTCGCAGCTCTCCGGCCTGCCGGTCTCGATCCTCGACACCAGGGAACAACTCGACCTCAAAGCAGTGCGCAATTTTTTTGCGGCGCGCGTCATCGGGCAGGACGAAGCCGTCGAGGCGATAGTGGGCCGCATCGCCATGCTGAAAGCCGGCCTCGGCGATCCCAACAAACCGATTGGCGTTTTTCTGTTTGCCGGACCGACCGGCACCGGCAAGACCGAGCTCGCAAAGGTGGTCAGCGAATTTCTATTCGGCTCGGTCGAGCGGATGATCCGGCTCGATATGAGCGAGTTCCAGACCCATGACTCAATCGGCAAGATCCTCGGGCAGGCGTCCGCGTTCGTCGACGCCGACTCGCTGATCAATCGCGTCCGCAAACAGCCATTTTCCGTTCTGCTGCTCGACGAGTTCGAGAAATCGCACCCGATGATTTGGGATCTGTTCCTGCAGGCTTTCGACGAAGGCAGGCTCACGGACCCGATGGGTCAAGTCGCGGATCTGCGCCATTGCCTGATCATCCTGACGTCGAATCTGGGCGCCACCGCCCATCGCAGCCTGGGACTCGGATTCGCTCCGCAGGCGGACGAATTCACCAAGGAGCAGGTACTGCGCGCCATCGCCCAGACCTACCGGCCCGAATTTCGGAACCGGCTCGACAA
>DATMQV010000218.1:0-11735 GCA_035566615.1 Xanthobacteraceae bacterium | reverse complement strand
CTTGAACGCTCTGTAACGGCGATCTTGAACGAGATTGGCTTCGACGAACCGTCGCGGTTCAATTTGAAGGTCGACGCATTGTCCCACGCGCATCGCCAGTGGGTGGAACTGGGGATGCTGCTCGCGACCAATCCGATCCTGGCGTTGCTCGACGAACCCGCAGCCGGAATGACGCGCGATGAGATGCTCAAGACGATCAAGCTTATCAGGCGACTGAACGAGTTCGCGACCATCATCGTCGTTGAGCACGATCTGGAATTCATCTCTTTGCTTGCGAAGCGGGTTACGGTCCTGCACCGCGGCACGATACTTCTCGAGGATTCGATGGAGAATGTCGCTCGAAGTCCTTTGGTGCGGGAAATCTATTTGGGCAAGCAATGGCAAGCCAAGCAATGATCCTGGAGGTGAGGGATGTCTGTGCCGGCTATGGCACCGCGCCGGTTCTGCGCAACATCAACTTCACGCAACAGCACGGCGAAGTGCTCGGCGTTGTCGGTCACAATGGAATGGGAAAAACGACCCTGCTGCGGACTATGGTCGGGCTCCTGCAGACGGCATTCGGCGCAATTGAGTTTGATGGCGAGCCCATCGAGCATATGCCCGCTTACCGGCGCAGTTCCGCCGGTATCGGTTACGTTCCGCAGGGTAACCTCGGGTTTCCTCATTTATCAGTCGCCGAAAATCTCGAGCTTGCTCGAGCTATGAAAGGCCGCTGCAGTCACTTGACCATAGAGGCCGTGGTCAGTCTGTTCCCGCGGCTGGCCGAATTGCTCGGCCGGCGGAGTTCGGCCCTGAGTGGCGGCGAGCGACGGCTCTTATCGATCGCGAGGGCCGTCATTCGATCCCCACGCCTGCTGTTACTCGACGAAATGACCGAGGGCATCCAGCCATCGATCGTGGAAGAGATAGCCGAAAGGTTGCGGAATCTTCACGACCAACTCGGGATGAGCATGCTTATCGTCGATCAGGAGCTCGCATTTGTCGCTGCGCTCGCATCACGCGTTCTTGTGATGCAGAAGGGGCAAATCGCACAAGAGCTTGCGTCCGACAAGCTTTCCGAGTCGGAAATCCTCGGGGCATTCGGCGTCGCCTGACGGGTACTCCATGGGGGGAACGGTGCAGAAGGCAAATTTCTCCGAGTATCCATCAAGCCGGTTGCCGGCAACCGCCTCTCTCCTGCTCGGTGTCGCGCTTCTCGCGGCAGCGTCGCGGGCCGTATCGCCTGCGCGAAATTCAGTCTTCTCCAATGAAGCTCATTGTTCTTAGCGACATACATCTGGCGCCCGCCGGCGCTCAACTGTATGGGCTCGACCCGGCCGCTCGCTTTGCCCGCGTCGTCGACATTATCAATCGCGATCACCGCGGCGTTGCGTTCGTCGTCATCGCCGGCGACCTCGTTCATTCGGGTGATCGCGCCGCCTACGAGGTTTTTCGCACTATTCTTAAGCAGGTTCATGCGCCCGCGATCCTGTTGATGGGAAATCATGACGGCAGGGCATCCTTTCGCGCCGTCTTCCCCAATGCCGATGACGACGGCAATGGATACGTTCAATCAGTGCGCACACTCGATGCGGCGACCCTGATAACGATCGACACGCTCGACGAAAGCGCGACGACCCATGCCGGCAAGCTTTGTGACAAGCGTCTTGCCTTCCTTGAAGACGGCCTGCGGCGGGCCCCACAAGATCGCCCGGTGCTTCTGTTCCAGCATCATCCGCCGCTCGACCTCGGCCTGCCGCACATGGACGCGTTCAAGCTCCAGGACTCCGAAGCGGAATGGCAGGTCTTTCAGCGCACGCGGATGCCGGATTTCATGTTTTTCGGCCACATCCACCGTCCGGCTGCCGGTATCTGGCGTGGCGTCCCTTTTCATATTCAGCGTGCCACCAGTCATCAGGTCGCCTTCGATCTGACGACATCCACTTACATTCCGGGCACGCACGAGTGGCCCGACTATTCTTTGGTCACCGTTACCGGCAGCGATATCGTCATCCTTCAGCGCTCGTTTCTGTATGACGGCCCGACATTCTCCTTGGATGGCAGTGACGCCCAGGCGGCATCGTCCGAGCCGCAGCGCTGAAGAAGACGACCACTATCGCGGCCTGCTGTGCGACCTCGATGGCTGTCTCGTCGCCGGCGGCAGGCTTTTGCCCGGAGCGCGCCAGCTCGTCGCCTATGCGCGCGATCGATTGGTCATCGTCTCGAACAACTCGACCGACACGCCCGCGACGCTTGCCGCAAAGCTTGCGCGGCTGAATTTGCCGATCGCCCCGGAGCGGATTGTTCTTGCCGGCGCCACCGCGGTGGAGCATCTCGCCGCCACCGTGCGCCAGGCGCGGGTTGCGATCTATGGGGCGCCGGCCATCGTCCGTTATGCGAGATCGCTGGGCTTGGTGGTCGATCATGACCGCCCGGATGTCGTACTGCTGACGCGTGACCGCCAATTCTCCTACGCTCGTCTGCACAGGCTCGTCCGGCAGATCGAACGCGGCGCCGATTTTATTGTCTCGAATGTAGATGTGTCGCATCCGGGCCCCGATGGAAGTCGGGTCTTGGAGACCGGCGTTCTGTTAGCTGCGGTCAAGGCCTGTTTGCCTGCCATCAAATACAAGGCAATCGGGAAGCCTTCGCCGTTGCTCTATCAAGTCGCCATGGGTCGGATTTCCGCGAGCCAAGATGCGCTTCTTGCCATCGGCGACAATCCGGCGACCGATCAGCAAGGCGCGCGGGGCATGGCGTTGCCCTGTCTATTGGTGGGGCCCGATCCTCGCGCGCACTTTCAAAACCTGGCCGAGTTGATGCAGAGCCGCCGGCCGCCACGAGGATCGGAAGCCGTACGCGGCCGCCGCGTGCGCCAGCTCGAATTTCTTGGCGACCCCGGTCTCGGCTTGCTCCAGGACGCGAAATCGAACCTAATCGGCGGTGGTTAAAGGGGAACTCGGCGGAAACCGGCGTCACATCGCGCTGTCACTAGGTCGCGCCATAGTGGTATTGCGCCGGATGAAAACCGGTGCGATCGGCCACGGTGTGCCGGTGACGCCGGATGAACGCGCTGTCCTCGTGGTCGTTCTTGACCAAGTCCTTTTCATCGGCGCCTTTCACACGTCTTTTTCGAAGTTCTGTCCCTAGCTGTTGTCCCACGCGATGAAGGCCCGGATTTGCCGGGCCTTCATACGTTTTGGGACCCATTTTGCGTGGCTGCCCGGGCCTTCGGACCTGGCTTATTGGCTCGGCCCAAGCTGTCCTGCTATGTAGCCTGCCGGTTCGGCTGGGGCGCGGGGACTGCGCCGTTCAAGCAAGGGAAAGTCGATTGGTTGCGTTGGGCAGCGCCGCCGTGCCCGAGCGGCGATACGAAACCACGATCGTCATCGCGATCTTCGTGCTTGTCGGTGTGCGGCTTGCCTGCGCCGCCTTCACGCCGCTCTCGTACGACGAGAGCCTCTACTGGATCTGGTCGAAGCACATTGCCGGCGGCTACTACGACCACCCGCCGATCAATCCCATTCTGATCCGGCTCGGCACTACGCTGTTCGGTAACACCGAGTTCGGCGTGCGCGTGTTCGGCGTGCTGCTGGCATTGCCGGCAAGCTTCGCCGTCTGGCGCGCGGGCGCGATCTTCTTCGACGACGAACGCGTCGGCGCGACCGCGGCGCTCTATTTCAACCTGACGCTGGTGATGGCGGTCGGCTCAGTGCTGGCGACGCCGGATAATCCGGTGGTCATCGCCACGACGTTTCTGCTGCTCGCGCTCGCCAAGCTCCATCAGACCGGCCGCGGCGCCTGGTGGCTCGCCATCGGGCTCGCTTTCGGCGTCGGCATGTTCTCCAAATACACCACGATCTTTTTCGCCCCGAGCATCCTGATCTGGCTGTTGCTGGTGCCAGAGCAGCGCAAATGGCTCGTGACGCCCTGGCCGTGGATTTCCGGCGTCATCGCGCTTGCCGTATTTTCGCCGACGCTGATCTGGAATGCGCAGCACCATTGGACCTCGGTGCTCTACCAGTACAATCGTCTGGTCGTGCACGAATGGTCGCTGCGCTATGTCGGCGAATTTCTCGCCGCGCAGATCGGCATGGCGACACCATTCGTATTTGTGCTGGGCGCCATGGGCCTCGTCGGTCTGTTGCGCGGGCAGGGCGGTTCGTTCAGCGCGCGCGTGCTGATCAACGCGATGATCTGGCCGATCCTTCTCTATTTCGTCTGGCACACTTTCCACGGCCGCGTCGAAGGCAATTGGCCCGAGCCGATCTTCGTGCCCTTCGTCATTGCGGCCGCCGTCGCGGTCGAGCGGATCAAATGGGAAGGCGTCTGGGCCACGGTCGAGAGGATCTCACAGCGGCTCGCCGTGCCGGTCGGACTTGGGATTGCCGCGGTCATCTATGCGCAGGGCGTGTTCGGAATCGCTCCGCTCGGCATGGAGGATCCCACCGCGTCGAAATTGGGCGCCGGCTGGAAGGAGCTCGGTGTGCAGATGGACGAGGCGCGCAAACGCATGGGCGCGCCCATTATCCTTGTCTACGATTATGGCCTCGCGGGCTGGCTGTCCTTTTACCTGCCCTCGCATGCGCCCGTGGAGCAGATCAATCTGCGCATGCGCTATGTGAATGCCCCCGAGCCGGACCCGGCGCTGTTCGACGGCCCGATCATGTATACCTGCACGGTTCCCTGCGCCGACATTCCGACGCTGCAAAAGCGCTTCAGCAAGGTCGAGCTTGTCGACCACCTGACCCGCAGCCGACATGGCGTTCTGCTGCAGGATTATGACATCTACCGGCTGACCGGCCCGATCGGCCCGCCGCTTGATCCGCCTTAACAAGATCGCGTGTTAACCCGTCGCGCGCGCGATGGATTTGCGCTTGAGGTCGCTCCCATTGACTCCGCCTGTGGAGGATGTAACGCCAAGGCGGCCGGCGACGGGCTGGGCAGAGGAGGTGGATGCCGGTGGTTTTGGATGCGCGCGTCAGTCCGCGGCTCTCCATCGTCGCGCCCTGCTATAACGAGGAAGCGGGGCTCGAGGAGTTCTATCGCCGCATGACCGCGGCGGCGCAGGCGACCGCCGGTTCCGACTACGAATTCGTCCTCCTCAACGACGGCTCGAGCGATCGCACCTGGGCGATCATGACCGACCTGGTGCGGCGCGATCCGCATGTCGTCGCTGTCAATCTCGCCCGCCGCCACGGCCATCAGCTTGCGATCACTGCCGGCCTCTACACCTGCCGGGGCGAGCGTATCCTGATGATCGACGCCGATTTGCAGGACCCACCGGAACTCCTTGCCGACATGTGGCGCCTGATGGACAGCGCCGAAGCCGATGTCGTCTATGGCGTGCGCCGCCAGCGCGAGGGCGAGACCATGCTCAAGCGCGGCACTGCGGCTTTGTTCTATCGGCTGATGCAGCGCATCGGCCATGCCGACCTGCCGGCCGATGCCGGCGATTTCCGGCTGATGACCCGGCGCGTGCTCGACATTCTCAATTCGATGCCGGAGCAGCATCGCTTTATCCGCGGCATGGTGAGCTGGATCGGGCTGCGCCAATTGCCGATCCAATACGATCGCGCCGCGCGCACCACCGGCGCCAGCAACTATCCGCTCGCGCGGATGATCGGGCTGGCCTTCGACGCGCTGACCTCGTTCTCGATCATGCCGCTGCGGCTTGCCTCTTATCTCGGGCTCGCGCTTGGCTTTTTGAGTTTGCTGATGGTCGGTTACACACTCGGCAGCTGGGCGCTCGGCCAGGTGGTCGAAGGCTGGACAAGCTTGCTCACCGTGGTCCTGATCCTCGGCTCGACGCAGCTCATACTGTTCGGCCTGCTCGGCGAATATGTCGGCAGGCTTTATCTGGAAGCCAAGCGCCGGCCGCTGTTCGTCATCGATCAAGTGCTGACCCAAAGCACGTCGCCGTCAGACAAATATCGCGCCCCGCGCGAGCACGCCACCGTGCCAGGAGAGGTGTGAGCCCGTCCACCGCTCGTCCCCGCGAGGCCGGGACCCAGGGCGGGCACTCCGTCTGGATTCCCGCTTTCTCTTTCGCGGGATTGAGCAAATTGCGGATTGTTGCTTGCGCATTTCTGCTCGCCTGCACCGACGAAAGCCAAAAACCCGACATTTCTCCGGGCCTTCAACGAACATTCACACCCTTGACTTGTTCGATGCCGTTAATACGATCGAATGTGGGTGCACCGCGTACGCGGATGGTCCCGACCGGGAAGGACGCGCTGCTGCGGGTCGCACGGGAGGGCGATGCCATGAAATCCAAATTTGTTTCGACGGTTCCGGCGATCGCGCTGATCATGGCCGGAAGCTTCGGATTTGCCTGGGCCGACACCAGCGAAGTGAAACTCCCAAGTCCGGTGATCGTTGCAAAAACCGGCAAGCACTGCAAAGACGATCCTCACTGCTTCAATCGATATCATTATTCAATCAAGCCCGCCGCCCATGTCGCTCCTGGGCAGCTTTTCGTGCTCGAGACGCGCGACGCGCTCGATTCCGACCTGACCTTCGATTCCAAGCCGCAAGACGTCGCGGCGGTGAATCTCAACCTGGTACATCCGCTCACCGGGCCGGTCTTTGTCGATGGGGCGAAACGCGGCGACGCGATCGCCGTTACTATCGTCGACATCGCGCCGGATGATTTCGGCTACACCACGATCGTGCCGGGCTTCGGCTTCCTGCGCGACGTGTTCCGCGATCCCTTCATCATCCACTGGGAGCTGAACCGCCTCGAAGCCCGCTCCAAGGATCTGCCCGGCATCTCTGTACCCATGAATGCGTTCATGGGTACGGTCGGCGTGTTGCCCGGCAAGCCGGAAATCGACAAGTGGCTCAAGCGCGAAAAGGCGCTGGCCGATGCGGGCGGCGCAGCGCTCACCCCGCAGCCGGTCGATGCGCTGCCGTCGGACCTCTGCGGCACCAACGGTACGGCGAAGGATGAATGCGTGCGCACGGTTCCGCCGCGTGAGAACGGCGGCAATCTCGACACCAAGGAAACGGTGGTCGGCACCACCTTGCTGTTCCCGTGTTTCATTGACGGCTGCGGATTGTTCGCCGGCGACGTGCACTATGCGCAAGGCGGCGGCGAGGTCTGCGGCACCGCCATCGAGATGGGCGCCAGGGTGACCATGCGCGCCAGCATCATGCCGGGCATGGCTTCGCTCATGTCGACGATGCACTTTGAGGGCGGCACCCAGCTCAAGCGCCTGGCGCCGGCAAGCTTCTACGCGGTCTCGGGCCTGCCGCTGAAGCCGGAAGGCGAGGTGCCGGTGTTTGACACCTATCTGGGCGGCCAGAAGATCGCGCCGCTCGCCAACCTCTCCGAGGACGTGAGCCTGGCCGCGCGCAACGCCACGCTCAACATGATCGACTTTCTGGTCAAGGAGAAAGGCTTGAGCCGCGAACAGGCCTACACGGTGGTGAGCGTGGCCGTCGATCTCAACATCGCGCAATTGGTGGACGTGCCGAACCTGGGTGTCACGGCGATCCTCAACCGCGACATCTTCAAGCCATAACAGAAAGACGCGCAGGCGCGGCGGCGATCTTCGCCGCGCTTGATGCTGCTGAGCATGAACCGGCGTGCGTTGTTAAGATTGGGTGCGGGAGCAGCAGGGGCGGCCTGCGTGTTCGCCGCGCGGCGGCCTGCGCTTGCCGACCTCAATCCCGATCGCATGTGGCCGGTTTACCGGCGCTTTCATCTTTTGATTGTCAGTCAACGCGACGACGAGCGGAACGGCGCGCTCACGACGGCCGTGGTCGATGTGCTGTCGCGCCATCTGCCCGCGTCTCGACCGCAGCTCGTCAGCGCCGCGGATGCACGGCGCATCGGCGTCCTCATCGCCACCAATCAGCAGGATGTCGCGATCATGCAGGCCGACAGCGCCGAGGCTCTCTTTCTTGCCAAGCCGCCGTTCGCCGACATCCATGAAGCGCCGCTGCGCATCATCGTTTCGTTCGGCAGCCACGTTTTCGTCTGCCGCCCGGATTTCATGGCCCGGCACGCTTACTTGTTGGCGCAGACACTCTCCGCCCACGGGGACACGCTTCCCACTGCCGTCACCGCGCCGAACGGTGTCGTGCCCGCCCATCGCGGCGCCCACGCCTTCTTCGCCGGCGAAGGCATGCCGAATGACTAAAGGCGGCCGCACGGCCAGCACCTTCCGCGGCGCGGCGTCGTGGAAACTTCCACGCCATGCCGGCAGGGCGTTTGTGTTTTTGGCTGCCTTCCTTTCGCTGTTCAGTCCGCGCTCGCCGAGCGCGCACGAAGTTATCGACGGGGAGCAGGTGAGGGCCGCGCTCGCCGCCGTTGAGGCTGCAGACGTGCGCGCCAAGAACGCTGCCGGCTCAGCGACGGAAGGCGAGGCGAAGCTCGCGCTCGGCCTTGTGCAGGTCGAGACGACAGAGATTCTCAACCGCGATCTTGCCGCGCACAGTGGGCGGCTCAGCTTCAACGGCGACTCGCTGCAGAAGTCGCTCGCTCAGCGCAACCTGTCGCCTGCCTTCGACGACACGATCGGTCGCTACCGCTTGCCGCGCGCCACGCTCGAGGACGCGCTTCGGCTTTCGCCCGCCGCGCCCGCTGCGCCGCGCGCCCGCTTTGCGCTGCTGAAAGCGGGCTTTTACGAGAGCTTCGTGTTCGATCCTTTCAAGCTCGTCGGCTTGAGCGCCGACGACCTCGATCGTCAGATCGCCGAAGCGCAGGCGTTGGCTGCGGCTCCGCTCAGCGCCGACGATGCCGAAGAGGCCGCGTTCATCTACGCCATCGATCTCGCGCGGGCGGCGCGGCTGGCGCGCGAGCCCGAGGCGGCGCGCGCGTATGCCGCCAAAGCGCGCAAGGCGCTTGCGACATTTGCCGAGGCGTATCCCGAAAGCATGCGCGCGGCTTCGGCCGTCGTCATCCTCAAGGGCCTCGGCGGCGCCGAATGATAGGCCGCGGAATGACGCCGCGCGGATGGAGGAGGGCGATCCGCCGCGCGTTGGCCGGTGCGGGCGGGGCGCTCGCCGTCTTCGCGGTGTGCCAGGCATACGCCCACACCGCGGGCGTGAGCACCTCGCGCATCGTGGCACACGGCCGCACGATCGAGCTTGAAATCAACGCGCTTGGCCGCGACTACGAAAAAGCGGCGAACGTTCGCATCGTCGAGGCGAATGGCGAGGTCAACCCGGTGGCGCTGGGGGTGATGGTGCCGGCGATCCTCAGCTATGTCGACGATCATGTTGCCGTGCTTGCCGGCGGGGAGCGATGCAGCCCCGGTCCGGCAAGAGCAAAGCCCGCCGACACCCACGTCCTGATCACGGTGGCCTGGACCTGTCCGCCCGAGGGCGAGCTCCGCTATCGCGTGACGCTATTTCAAGATGTCGATCCTGCCGCGCGGCATCTCGCCGTCATCGCAAGCGAGCACGGCGAGCGCGAGCTTGCGATCGACAAGAATGCGCCGGAGATCGCGCTCTCCGGCGAAGGCGCGTCAGTTTGGCAAATCTTCGGCCGGTTTGTCGCGGCCGGCATCGAGCACATCTTCCTGGGCTACGACCACATCGCCTTTCTGCTCGCCGTCATCCTATGGGGCCGGCGGCTGTGGCCGCTGATCAAGGTGGTGACCGCGTTCACCGTTGCGCACTCGCTGACGCTGTCGCTTGCCGTGCTCGACGTCGTGCGCCTGCCGTCGTCGATCGTCGAGCCTTTGATCGCCGCAACCATCGTCTATGTGGCGGCCGAAAATTTCTTTGTGCATGACATCAGCAAAAGGTGGCGGGCGACCTTCGTGCTCGGCCTGGTGCACGGGTTCGGATTTGCCGGCGCGCTGCGCGAATATGGCCTGCCCGACCGTGCGCTCATTCCGGCGCTCGCGGCCTTCAATATCGGCGTCGAGATCGGGCAGGTCGCGATCGTATCCCTGATCTTTCCGCTGCTCCTTTTGTCCGATCGGATCGGCGTCGCCGCCGGCGGAAAACGCGAACGGCACGCCAGCCTGGTCTATGCCTGCTCCGCGGTGATCTTGGTGTTCGGGCTCTACTGGCTGATCGAGCGGACTGTGTTTGCATGAGGTGCGCGGAATGGGGCGCGTCATTGCGAGGAGCGAGGCGAGGAAGCAATCCAGCACGGCACTGCGGACTGGATTGCTTCGCTTCGCTCGCAATGCCAAAAAGCAAGAGGCCCGGGATTTCTCCTGGGCCTTCGGATTTCACGTCTCGGTTGGATTAGAAATCCATTCTGCCGCCACATCGAAGTCGGCTGTTGCCGACTTCGATCACTTCAAGATGTATGTGGCGGCGGCCTTAGATCGTCTCGAACGGACTTAGAAATCCATTCCGCCGCCACCCGGCGGCATGGCCGGCATTTCCTTCTTCTTCGGCAGCTCGGCGACCATCGCCTCGGTGGTGATGAGCAGACCGGCGACCGAGGAGGCGCCCTGCAACGCCTGGCGCACGACCTTGGTCGGATCGATGATGCCCTTCTTCACCATGTCGACGTATTCGCCGTTTTGCGCGTCGAAGCCGTAGCCATAGGTGCCGTGCTCAAGGATCTTGCCGACGATGACCGAGCCGTCCTCACCGGCATTGGTGGCGATCTGCCGGGCCGGAGCCTGCAGCGCCTTGCGCACAATCTCGACGCCGGTCTTCTGGTCGTCGTTGTGCGTGCGCAGCTTCTTGAGCGACTCGGTGGCGCGCAGAAGCGCAACGCCGCCGCCCGGAAGCACGCCTTCCTCGACCGCGGCGCGGGTCGCATGCATCGCATCGTCGACGCGATCCTTGCGCTCCTTCACTTCGACCTCGGTGGCGCCGCCGACGCGGATCACCGCGACGCCGCCCGCGAGCTTGGCCAGCCGCTCTTGCAGCTTCTCGCGGTCGTAGTCGGAGGTGGTTTCCTCGATCTGCGCCTTGATCTGGGTGATGCGGTCTTCGATGTCCTTCTTCTTGCCAAGGCCGTTGACGATCGTGGTGTTCTCTTTGTCGATCATCACTTTCTTGGCCTTGCCGAGCATGGCGAGCGTGACGTTCTCGAGCTTGATGCCGAGATCTTCGGAGATCGCCTGGCCGCCGGTCAGGACGGCGATGTCCTGCAGCATGGCCTTACGGCGGTCGCCGAAGCCCGGGGCCTTCACCGCCGCGACTTTGAGGCCGCCGCGCAGCTTGTTGACCACGAGGGTGGCGAGCGCTTCGCCTTCGACGTCTTCCGCCACGATCAGCAGCGGCTTGCCGGTCTGCACGACGGCTTCGAGCAGCGGCAGCAGCTCGTTGAGCGCCGAAAGCTTCTTCTCGTTGATCAGGATGTAGGGATCCTCCATCTCAACGCGCATCTTGTCGGCGTTGGTGATGAAGTAGGGGGAGATATAGCCGCGGTCGAACTGCATGCCTTCGACCACGTCGAGCTCGGTCTCGAGGCTTTTGGCTTCTTCGACCGTGATCACGCCCTCGTTGCCGACCTTCTTCATCGCCTCGGCTAGGAAGCGGCCGATCTCCTGGTCGCCGTTCGCCGAGATGGTGCCGACCTGGGCGATCTCGTCGTTCGAGGTGACCTTTTTCGAGTTCCTTTTCAGTTCCTCGACCACGGCCTCGACCGCAAGGTCGATGCCGCGCTTGAGGTCCATTGGGTTCATGCCGGCGGCAACCGCCTTGGCGCCTTCCTTGACGATCGCGGCGGCGAGCACGGTCGCGGTCGTGGTGCCGTCACCGGCGATGTCGGAGGTCTTCGAGGCGACCTCGCGCACCATCTGCGCGCCCATATTCTCGAACTTGTCGTCGAG
>DATMQV010000217.1:0-50974 GCA_035566615.1 Xanthobacteraceae bacterium | reverse complement strand
CGACGAGACCAGAGAAGCCCGCTCCGTCGTTGCTTTAAGCCGCGTCCCCCGTTGAGCGCGGGGTGCGCCGGTTTCGCCTCCGGCTGCCGGTTAAGTGGTTCGGAGCTCAAGCGGCCGATGCTCTCGCCGTTGGGGTTGGAGTCCCTTGGCTTTGAGTCTCGGCCTCACTCCGGGCGGCTGTCCGGCCTCTTGTCCGGATGCCCACCAACCGGCACGCGGCCACAGGCACGTGCGAAATTGGGCGGACGCGACATAAGCGCGTTGAGTAATCGATGCAAGAGTTTTTTTGCCTTCGCGCGAAATTTTTCGCGCAGGTGAGTCGAAATGGTTACGCGAGCGTTGTCGTCGCGCTTGTCGAGCGCCTCGCGCGGCGGCTCGGCGCGCGGCGCTGAGAGATGTTGAATCGTTCGAGCGGGCGCCAGCGCGCTGCCTGAGCGCGCGCCCGCGCCGCGCGCGAAGTGGCGTCCGCTCGCGCCCTTGCGTGCTGTTCACGCGATGCGATAATCGCCGACAGCATAGCGCGAACGCCGTTTCACACAGGCCAGTATGGCCGACGAAGGACGCTCGGCCGCCCGCGTGCCTCGGCCGCAGTCGCGGGCTCGCACTCTTAGTCATCACCTCCAGATGAGGCGCAGCGCCATGCCTGAACTCGAAACCAACCGGCGCCCGATCGCGTCACGGTCGGCCGAATGGGCCAAGGCCTCGGCGGCGTTTCTTGCCCGAACCAGCGTGACGCCCAATCAGATCTCGGCGGTGAGCGTCCTTTTCGCCGCGGTCGGCGCGGCGTTGCTGGCGTTCAAGCCCGATGCGATCGGCCTTATCGGGTGCGCCGCTGCGGTTCAGGCCCGGCTCGTCTGCAATCTCCTCGACGGCATGGTGGCGATCGAGGGCGGCAAGAAATCGTCGGTCGGGTCGCTATACAACGAGTTTCCCGACCGTATCGCCGATTCTCTGTTCATCGTCGCCTTGGGCTATGCTGTCGGCTGGCCGGCGCTCGGCTGGTTCGGCGCGCTGGCCGCGGCGTTAACCGCCTATGTCCGCGTGTTCGGCGGCTCGCTCGGCTTCGCGCAGGATTTTCGCGGGCCGATGGCCAAGCAGCAGCGCATGGCCGTCCTGACAGCAGCCTGCGTCGTCGGCGCCGCCGAGTGGTTGTTTACCGGCACCCAGTATGCCCTGATTGCGGCCGCGGTCATCATCGCCGCCGGCTCGGTCATGACGTGCGTGACCCGCACGCTCGCCATCGCCGCCAAGCTCAAGGGAAGCTAGCGTGTGGCTGTCCTATATCTTGATCGGGTCGGTCCGTGCGCTGCTTGGCGCTACGCCGCGCTGGATCGGCTCCAAGCCCGAGGATCGGCAGCGCATTTATTTTGCCAATCATACGAGCCATATCGACACCGTCGCACTCTGGTCGGCGCTTCCGCCCGATTTGCGCGCCAAGACGCGGACCGCCGCCGCCGCCGACTATTGGGGCTCAAGCGCCCTCAAGCGGACGATCGCGCTGCAAGCGCTGAACGCGGTCCTCATCGACCGCAAGCGGGCGGATCCGGAAGCAGACCCGTTGCGGCCGCTCTATGACGTGCTGGAGGCCGGCCAGTCGATCATCATTTTTCCGGAGGGAACGCGAGGGCCGGAGCGCCTTCCCGCTCCTTTCAAGTCGGGTCTTTACCATTTGGCGCAGCGCTTTCCCGACGTCGAGCTTATTCCGGTCTATCTCGACAACTTGCATCGCAGCATGCCGAAGGGGACTTTCTTTCCAGTGCCGCTGATCTGCACGGTGCGCTTTGGCGCGCCGCTCCCGCGCATCGCCGACGAAGATAAGTCCGCCTTTCTCGAACGCGCGCGCAACGCCGTCATTGAGCTCGCCAAATGAACCCCTCCCACAAGCTTTATTGGCTTATTGGCGGCGTGGTTGCTCTGCTGATCGTCGCCTCGGTGATCGGACGCATCCTGCGCGCCCGGGTCAAGGACGAGAAGGCCGCCGCCGTCGTCGACAATCTCATTGCGCGCGTGCGCGCCTGGTGGTGGATGGTCGCGGTGTTCGCGGCGGCGTTCCTGCTCGGCCGCAACGCCACGATTGCGATGTTCGCGTTCATCTCGTTCTTTGCTCTGCGCGAATTTCTGACCCTGACGCCCACCAAAATCGGCGATCACCGCGCGCTCTCGGTGGCGTTTTTCATCGTGATCCCGATTCAATATCTGTTGATCGCGACAAGCTGGTACGGCCTGTTTTCGATCTTCATTCCGGTCTACGGCTTCTTGTTTCTGCCTTCGATCTCCGTCCTGGCGCACGACACCGAAAGCTTCCTGGAGCGCAGCGCCAAGATTCAATGGGGCCTGATGATCACGGTCTACTGCATCAGCCACGTGCCGGCATTGCTGCCGCTGCCGATTCCGGGCTATGCCGGCGAGAATCCGCTTTTGATGTTCTACCTCATCCTCGTCGTGCAGATGAGCGACGTGCTGCAATATGTCTTCGGCAAGCTGTTCGGCAAGACCAAGATCGCCCCGGTCGTCAGCCCCTCGAAGACTGTCGAAGGCTTCGTCGGCGGAGCGGCGAGCGCCACGCTGATCGGCGCCGCGATGTGGTGGATCACGCCCTTCGCGCCGCTGCAATCGGCCGGCATGGCATTCATTATCGTGCTGATGGGCTTCCTCGGCGGCCTCGTGCTCTCCGCCGTTAAACGAAGCCTCGGCGCCAAGGATTGGGGCTCGATGATCGAGGGGCACGGCGGCGTGATGGACCGCATGGATTCGGTCAGCTTCGCAGCGCCAATCTTCTTTCACGCCACCCGGTATTTCTTTACGTGAGTCGCCCCGGAGGTTGCGGGCGGCGTCAGACTTTCAGCACATCCGAGTCGATTGGCAGCGTGCGGATGCGCTTGCCGGTCGCCGCGAAGATGGCGTTGCAGAGCGCGGGCACGACCGGCGGCAGCGCCGGCTCGCCCAGCCCCGTCGGCGGATTGTCGGTGATGAGGAATTCCACATCGACCGGCGGCGCCTGATCGATCCGCAACGGTTTGACGCTGTCGAAGTTCGACTGCAGCACACGGCCGCGGTCCAGCGTGATCGCTTGGCCGAGCGCCGCACCGAGCCCGTCGAGCGCCGCGCCCTGCACCTGGTTGACGGCGCCGCTCGGATTGATGATCTGGCTGCCGACATCGCCGACCACCCAGACGTGGTCGAGCTTGATCTCGCCTGCGGCCGTGACGGTCGCCTGTACCACTTCGGCGAAATAGCCGGAATGGCTGAAGTAGAAGGCGATGCCCTTGGCCGTTCGCGCCGGCAGAGCGCGGCGCTGCGACCAGCCGGAAATCTCGCCGGCCCGCCGCAGTACGTTGCGCATCCGGCCGGTGTCGAAGTCGCGCAGCGGGTCCGCCTTGCCGCTGGAATTGATCAAGACTTTCGGTTCGCCGAGCAGCGCGAGACGGAATTCCAGCGGATCGGCGCCGGCCGCGTCGGCGAGTTCGTCCAGGAATGACTGAAAGACGAACGCCAGCGCGTTGGAGCGCGGCGCACGTAGCGGGCCGGTTGGAACGCCGAGTTCCATGAGCGATTGGCCGTATTCGAGGTGCGGCACGAGGCCTGCGGGAAATTCGTTGGCGTCCAATGCGGCGGAGTCGGCAAGCTTTCCGCCCTGACCGAAGGTCACGAAGTGGTCGCCGAGAGCAATGAGCCTGCCCGCGCCGTCGAGCCCGCCTTTGAGGAAGTGAAAGCCGGCCGGACGATAGAAGTCGTGCTGGATGTCGTCCTCGCGCGTCCACACGAGTTTCACCGGGGCGCCCACTTTTCGCGAGATCCACGCTGCCTCGGCCATGTAGTCGTTGCGCAAGCGCCGGCCGAAGCCGCCGCCCATGCGCGTCATATTGACGGCGATGTTGCTCTCCGCGATCCCGAGCGTCGCCGCCACCAGCTTGACGCCAGGCTCCGGCAGTTGCGTCGGCGCCCAGAACACGACCTTGCCGTCCTGGACATGCGCGGTGCAGTTCTGCGGTTCGAGGCTGATATGAGCCAGGAAGGGGTAGGAATAAGCGGCTTCCACGACATGCGTCGCATTTTTCAAAGCCGACGCAACGTCGCCGTCGCGACGGAGATTGGCCGCAGGCGCTCCTTTGGCGAGTTCGGCCGCGCGCAACGCGAAACCCTCGCTGCTTTGGGCCGCGGTCGGACCTTCGTCCCAGGTCACCTTCAGTTTGTCGCGCGCGCGGTTCGCCGCCCAAAAGCTTTTCGCCACGATGGCGACGCCGTCGCTCAATCCCTGCCAGTCGCCGCGTGGATTGGCCTCGCTGGCCCGGATGATGAAAGCGTCGTGGATTCCGGGCAGCGCCTTGATGGCGTCGATATTCGCGCTGACCAGCTTGCCGCCGAACACCGGACATTTCTGAAAGACGGCGTGAAGCATGCCCGGCACGGTGACGTCGATGCCGAACAGCGGCTGGCCGCTCACGATTTTCGCATTATCGACGCCGGGAATCGGCCGGCCGATGATCTTGAAGTCTTTCGGATCTTTGAGCGCCACGCGCGCGAGATTGGGCACCGGCATGCCGGCGGCCTGGGCGGCAAGCGCGCCATAGGACAGCGAGCGGCCGCTGTCGCGGTGATAGACGAGGCCGGCTTCCGTGCTGCATTCCGCCGGTCCGACATTCCACGTTTGCGCGGCGGCAGCGACAAGCATCTGGCGACCGGCCGCGCCGACCCGGCGCAGCGGATCGTAGTTCAGCGGCGTCGCCCGGCTGCCGCCGGCAAATTGCTGGCCGTATTTGGCGGTGTCGAGCGGCGCCTGCTCGATGCGCACATTCTCCCACGCCACATCGAGTTCTTCGGCGATCACCATCGGCAGCATCGTCTCGATGCCTTGGCCGATCTCCGGATTCTTCGACATGATGGTGACGATGCCATCGGGCGCGATGCGGACAAAGGCGTTCAGCGCGGCGGTTTCGCCGGCGGCTTCCGAGGCTGCCGCCATTGCGGTGCGCGCCAGCGGCGGCAAGGTGGCTTGCAGCAACAAACCGCCGCCTGCCGCGACAGTGGCCTTCAGAAACGCGCGCCGCGAATGCGTGGCGGCCGGCGGCAATTGGGCCTCGGGAGATTTGGCGGAGGAGTTGGCGGTCATCATGGTGTCCACCATCACTTCACTGTGGTTGCGCCGGCAGGCGCGAGCGCGGCTTGTTTGATCGCGGCGCGGATGCGCGTGTAGGTGCAGCAGCGGCACACATTGCCACTCATGGCTTGATCGATGTCGGCATCGCTCGGACTTGGCTTTCGCACCAAAAGTTCCGCCGCCTGCATGATCTGGCCGGCCTGGCAATAGCCGCATTGCGGCACGTCGAGTTCCATCCAAGCCGCTTGCAATTTCTTCCCGATCGGATGAGCCGCCATCCCCTCGATGGTGGCCACCGCACCATCGCGAACGGCAGCGACGGTCACCAAACAAGAACGCACGGCTTTGCCGTCGACATGGACGGTGCATGCGCCGCAAAGCCCGGCGCCGCAGCCGAACTTGCTGCCTTTCAGATCAAGCTCGTCGCGCAGCACCCACAGAAGCGGCATGTCGCCGTCGACATCGACCGTCCGCTTCGCACCGTTAACTTCGATTGTATACGCCATGATTGTTCGCGCCTCGCATGCAGGAGGCCATCATACCGCTTGCCTGCGATGGGCTGTATCGCGGCGCCGCTCAAAAGGCGGTGATAAGGCCGCGTTTACCCGCGCCAGTAGCGGTCTTCCCAGCTTCGCGACAGCCGCATGGCGGAGAGAATGAGCCCCGCCATCGAATAGGTCTGCGGGAAATTGCCCCAGAGCTCGCCGGTTTGCGGATCGACATCTTCCGACAGAAGCCCGTATCGATTGCGATGACTGAGCGCGTCGGTGAACAGATCGCGTGCGGCTTCGCGCTGGCCGAGCGACCACAGCGCATCGATCAGCCAGAAGCGGCAGATCAGAAACGCGGTCACCGGCAGGCCGAAATCGTCGGCGTTGGCATAACGCATGACGTGTTTTTCGCGCACCAGCTCCCGTTCCATCGCGGCGACGGTCGAGACGAAGCGGGGATCGTCGACTTCGATGACGCCGAGATCGGGAAGGAGCAGCACGCTGGCATCGAGGTCGTCGGAACCGAATGCCGCCGTGAAAGCGCCGCGCTTCTCGTTCCAAGCCTGATCGAGCAAGGCGGTATGGATCGGCTGGGCCACCGCGTCCCAGTATTTGGCACGCTCGTCGAGGCCGATCCGTTTGGCGATCGCCGACAGCCGCTGGCAGCCGGCCCAGCACATCGCCGCCGAGTGCGTATGGACGCGCTGCCGGCCGCGATATTCCCAGATGCCGGCGTCGGGCTCGAGCGCCTTGCGCCTGGCGCGCTCGCCGAGCGTCTCCAACAACTGAAAGAGGCCTACATCGCCCGGCCGCGGCAGGCGCCGGTCGAAAAACAGCGGCATGGCGGCAAGGATCACACTGCCATAGGTATCGTTCTGCGCCTGGCCGACGGCGGCATTGCCGACGCGCACCGGCCCGTCGCCGCGATAGCCTTCGAGGTTCGGCGCGGTCGTTTCCTCGACCTCATTCGTCGGCACGACGCTGTAAAGCGGTCGCAGCTCCTGGTCCGGCTTCGAGGCGATCGAGATCGTAAACGAGATGAATTCTTCCATCGTGCGCGTGGCGCCGATGCGGTTGAGCGCCTGGACGACGAAATAAGCATCCCGCAGCCAGCAATAGCGATAGTCCCAGGTGCGGCCGGAGCCGGGCGCTTCCGGAATGGACGTGGTATGGGCAGCGATAATGGCCCCGGTCTCGTCGAAGTTGCTGAGCTTCAACGTGATGGCGGCGCGGATGATCGCCTCCTGCCAATCGTAGGAGATCGACAGCCGGCGCACCCATTCCATCCAATAGTCCCGGGTGCGGTCGACAAAGTCGCGGCAGGTCGATTGCAGGTCGCCCGGGAACGGCTCGTCCGGACCGAATACCAGATGCAAGGGTCGTGTCAGGACGAACGGCGCCTCGCCGTCGATCAGCGACAGCGGCGCATCGGTGGTCAGGCGTATGACGGTGCCCTCGCCGGAATAGCGGATATGGTTGCTGCCGAGCGAGCGCTGCACGAGCGGCTTGCCGTAGTCGCTGGTCGGTCGCATCCGGATGGTGATGCGCGGCAGGCCGGCCACCGGCTCGATGATGCGAAAGATCTGCGGCGGACGAAAAACGCGGCCGAACTGCCGGAAGCGCGGGACAAAGTCGGTAATTCTGACTTTGCCGCCCTGGCGATCGATCAGCAATGTGGAGACGATCGCGGTGTTGCGCACATATTCGGATTGATACTCCGCCAAGTCGTCGAGCACGACGTCGGAGAATCCTTTCTCTTCCTTGCCGGCCAACAATCGCGAGAAGATCGGGTCGCTGTCGAAGCGCGGATAGCACCACCAGACGATCCGAGAGCTCGGATCGACCAAGGCAGCCGTCCGCCCGTTGCCGATTATGGCAAGATCCAGCCCATGGTCCTTCATCCAACCGCGTCCCCGCGATTGGCCACGATCTGGTCCAACCAGGCGCGGACGTCTTCGGGGCCCTTGAAGTGGCCTTCGACGCCTGCGAACACGCGGCCGACGGAATAGCCCAAGCCGCCGAATTGCGAAATCACCGGAAACACCGGCTCGTCGGTGACGTCGTCGCCGATGAAGATCGGATGCCGGTTGTGGAATGGCGGGTGCTGCATCAGTTCCGCGACCGCCAGTGCTTTGCTGACGCGTGCCGGTTTGACTTCGACGACAGCTTTGCCGGGCAGAATCTCGACCATGCCGGCGGGCAATTGGTCGCAGATGGCGACGACGGCCGCCTGCAGCGCGGGACCGAGATCGGGAGCAAGCCGATAGTGCAGCGCGAGCGAGTAGCCTTTGTCCTCGACGAGAATGCCCGGACCCAATTGCGTCAACGTGGCGAGCATGCGCTTCAATTCCGGGCTGAGCGCTGCGGCTCGCCGTTGCGGCTCTGCGTTTGGTATCGGGCGAAGCTCGGCGCCATGACCGCCGACGGCGGCAAGCTGCAGCGGCGCAAAGATCAAGTCGATGTCAGCGAGCAGGCGCCCGCTGACCAAGGCGAGCGCTCCGCCCGTGAGATCCTGCAGGCGCGCGAGCGTCTCCCGCAATTTGGGCGGCACCCACACCTCCCGCGGAGTCGGTGCGATATCGAGGATGGTGCCGTCGATATCAAGCAGGATGGCACATTGCCGCAGATCGGACGTGAGCGACGTTTTTGCGATTTCCATCGTCAGATCGGCGACGTGTTCTTGGCTCCGCACGTTCATATCCCATCACTATTCAACAAAAGACAACGGCCGGGCGACCGTCTCGAGCGATTTGCGCTCCGCGGCGACGCCCCAGGTCGCTTGGCCTATCGCGGCCGCGATCATAAGAGAAGCGCCGAGCGCGTAGCCCAGCGCAACGCTGCTGCGCGATCCCGTATCGATCAATGCGCCCAACAGCAAGGGGCCTGCGACGCCGCCGACGCCGGTACCGATCGCATAAAAGAATGCGATCGCGAAAGCGCGAATTTCCAGCGGGAAAATTTCGCTCACCGTCAGATAGGCAGAGCTTGCGGCCGCCGAGGCGAAAAAGAACACGATCATCCAGGCGGCGGTGAGCGATTGCGCTGAGAGAAGGCTTTGGCTGAACAAATATCCGGTGACGGCAAGCAAGGCGCCCGATATGCCGTACGTGGCCGCGATCATCGTTCTGCGGCCAATCGTGTCGAACAGGCGGCCGAGCACAATCGGCCCAAGCACGTTGCCGGCCGCGAACGGCAGAATATACCAGCCGATCTGCCCGGCCGGGACGTCGTAGAAGTTCGTCAGGATCAATGCGTAGGTAAAAAACACGGCATTGTAGAAAAAGGCTTGCGCGGTCATCAGCAAAAGGCCGACCAGTGTGCGCCGCCGATACATCTTGAACAGCGCGCGGGCCACCTCCGCGAGCGGGGTGTGAGAGCGCATGCGCAGCCGCACGCGGGGCCATTCGCGCGTGTTCGCGAAGACTTCGCTCGAAAAATGCGCTTGAATCCCGCGCACGACCGCGTCGGCTTCCTTGACGAAGCCGTGGGTCATCAGCCAGCGCGGGCTTTCCGGAATCCAACGCCTCATGACAAGTATGAAGAGTCCTATCGTCGTGCCGATCAGGAAGGCCAAACGCCATCCGAGGGCGGGGTCAATGAATTTGGAGTTGAGCAGCACAATCGAACCGCCTGCACCCATCGCCGCTCCGATCCAGAAACTTCCGTTAATGAGCAGGTCGGTCCAGCCGCGCAGGCGAGCGGGGATAAGCTCCTGTATTGTCGAATTGATGGCAGTGTATTCGCCTCCGATTCCGGCGCCGGTCAGAAAGCGGAACACGACAAAGCTCCAGGCGTCCCACGACAGGCCCGTGGCTGCGGTGGCAATAAGATAAACCGCAAGCGTGACCGAGAAGAGCTTCTTGCGTCCCAAACGGTCGGTCAGCCAGCCGAATAGAAAGGCGCCGAGCACTGCGCCGGCGAGATAAGTGCTGCCGGCGAGGCCGATCTGTGAATTGCTCAGCCCCAAACCTGAAGGCTGCATCAATTGACCGGATAGCGAACCGGCAAGCGTGACTTCGAGCCCATCGAGTATCCATGTGACGCCCAGCGCCACAATGACCAAGAGATGAAAGCCCCCGAAAGGTAAACAATCGAGACGATGCGGAATATCGGTCTCGATTACGCCGGTGCGTTGCCCGCGTGCATTCTCGGCAATATGCAGCGGTAAATGCGACCGCGGAGAGGGAGCCGGCCCGGCCGAATCCGCGTCGCCTGCTGCCTCGGG
Source organism: Xanthobacteraceae bacterium (assembly GCA_035566615.1). Taxonomy (GTDB): domain Bacteria; phylum Pseudomonadota; class Alphaproteobacteria; order Rhizobiales; family Xanthobacteraceae; genus BOG-931. The sequence continues at coordinate 41,160 of DATMQV010000217.1, read as the reverse complement.
TGCGTATTGAGCCATCAACATTGCCCCCAAGCGCAGTCTCGGGCGTTAACGTTTTTGCGCGATCAAGAGTTCCAATCGCGCAGATCCGTTCCGCGCCGCCCAAACGGGCCGCAGACGGCCTGGCGCGTCCAACCAAGCCGCAGTCGGCGCAGTTCCATGTTAATCGTCGCAGTCGAGGCTCGTGATCAGGCGTGATCCGGTGATCGACAGGGTGATCAGCAGACTGGAAATACCCCGGCGGCTTCGGGCCGTGGTGCGGGCGCGAGAATCGAGCCTCATCGCGCTTGCAGCCGTGGTCGGCGCCATCGCCGGTTTGGTCGTTACCGCCATGGGCGCCGGTGTTGACACCCTCCACCGGTTGTTCTTTCAGCTGGAGCCCGGCGTGCGCTTGTCGGGACTGCTCCGGCTCGATCCGGCGATCGCGATTTCGGTCCCATTGGTGGGCGGTCTCGTATTCGGCATCACGCGCGAATTGATCGCCCACTGGCGGCCGGAGCGGGAGATCGATCCGATCGAGGCCAATGCGCTGCATGGCGGCCGCATGTCGCTTCTCGGCAGCGTCATCGTTGCGGCGGAAACGGTGTGGTCGAGCGGGGTCGGGGCTTCGGTCGGGCTCGAGGCCGGCTACACGCAATTTGCCAGCGGCATAGCGTCTCGCATCGGCATGGCATTTCGGCTGCGGCGGGCCGATCTTCGCATATTGGTCGGTTGCGGTGCGGCTGGCGGTATCGCGGGCGCCTTCGGCGCGCCGTTGGCCGGGGCGTTCTACGGGTTCGAGCTCATCATCGGCGGCTATACGCCCAACAGCCTGGCGCCGGTCGCCGTCTCCGCACTGATCGGATACCTCGTCGCGCAGGCGCTTGCGCCCGCTGAGCTCGGCGTTGTTGCGCCTGAGCGGATAGTGATCGCGGCCTACGACCTCGTCATCGCGGCCCTCATCGGGCTTTTATGCGCGGCGGTGGGCATTCTGATTATGCGTGGCGTCGCCTTGTGCGAGGCTTTATTCGGCCACTTGAAGCTCCGCTATACCCTGCGCACGGCGTTAGGGGGGCTTTTGGTCGGGCTGCTTGCGATGATCGCGCCCCAGGTGATGTCCTCCGGACACGGCGCGTTGCGATTCTCCGGAGTGTTTCAGTTGTCGCTCGCGACCGTGGCGCTCCTTTTCGTGCTCAAGATCGTTGCCTCGGTCATCTCGCTTGGCTCGGGGTTCCGCGGCGGATTGTTCTTTTCGTCGCTCCTGATCGGCGCGCTCGGCGGTAATTTGCTGGCCGTCGCGCTCACCATGATCTGGCCGGGCGTCGATTTCGATTCAAACGCTTATGCGGTGATCGGCATGAGCGGGCTTTCGGCCGCGGTGATCGGCGGCCCTTTGACCATGACGTTCATCGCGCTGGAAACGACCGGCGATCTCTGGCTGACGACGGCCGTGCTGATCGCCGTCATTATTTCCTCGCAAGTGACGCGGGAATTGTTCGGCTATTCATTCGCCACCTGGCGGTTCCATTTGCGCGGCGAGACTATCCGCAGCGCAGCCGACGTGGGCTGGATGCGCGACCTCACCGTCAGCAAGATGATGCGCCACGATGTGCGCACGGTCGCGGCAAACGCGACGGTCGCGGCTTTTCGCGGGGCTTTCCCGCTCGGCTCGCCCGCTTACATCATCGCCGTCGACGAGCAGGGCCGCTATGCCGGGATGGTGGCCGTAGCCGATGCGCACGCCACGGAGATCTCGCCGGAGCAATCGATCAAAAGCCTTCTGCGCTATGCCGACGGCGTTCTCGAGCCCGGCATGTCGATCAAGGAGGCGGTGCTCGCCTTCGATCGCGCCGAGGCGGAAGTGTTGGCGGTGGTCAATTCCTATTCCGATCGGCGTGTCATCGGATTGTTGACCGAGGCTTATGCGCTCCGCCGCTATTCGGCCGAGCTGGAGCGGCGGCGGCAGGAAATGATCGGCGACATTTAAGCAATCCTTCCTGCGCGCCCGCGCGCCGCTACTTCGGTATTTGCGGCACGATCAGATGAAAGAGCTTCAGCGCGGACCCTTCAGCCGGCCGGATCGTCGCCGTTTCGCGCGGTCCCAAATAGACGCCGGCGCCGCGTTCGACGTCGTAGCTCTTGGCATCGAGCCGGATGCTGCCCTTGCCGTCCATCAGATAAATGAGCTGATGCCGATCGACGCTTTCCGGTTCGAACGTTTCTCCAGCTTTCAGCCAACGAACCGAGCCGTGCACATTATGCGCGCCGCACAAGCTCTCGGTGAGAATTTCAGTGACGTCGCCATGACCGGCGGTCGTCTTTTTGGAAAGTGTGTTGGTATCGATGAATGTGAGTGACATAGGCTTCGATCTCTCGCTGTTTTATTGCGCCATTTAGGTCTGCACCCAGACCCGGCCATCCTTGCGCTCCCAGCGCAGATCGTCGTTGGTGCCTTCGAGGATCGTGGTCTTGAAGCGATTGGGAGCCTGAAACTCGAAATAGAACAGCGGTTCGGTGGCGCGCAGCCGATGCTTTTCTTCGGCCGGAATGAAAATCAGATCGCCCGGCCCGACCGCGCGGATGCCCTCGTCGGACTCGACCGTCGCCTTGCCGCTGATGATGAAATAGAAATGCTCGCAGTTCTTGTGCAGATGCAGCGGCGACGCCGCGCCCTTCTTGTAATGCATGACGCCCGCCAGCATGTCGTCAATGCTGGCAAGCTCCTGATTGACGAAGAAGATTCGTTCTCGCCCCGGCACGACCGAGACCAGCGACGGAAGCTCGCTTTCTTTGAATATGTAGGCCATTGCCCTTGTTCCTGTTGGAGCGGCGGTTAATGCGATAACGCGGCGCAGCGCGGCAGTCGAGGGTTCTTGTCTCGTGTGCGTCGGCCGCCGTGTGCGCCGGAGAATTTCAAGAGAATCTCCAGCCGCCGTCAACCACGATGGTTTGCCCGGTGATGAAGGCGGCGTCATCGGAGGTGAGGAAGGCCAGGGTTCCGGTGAGGTCTTCCGGCGTTTCGGTGCGCTTGATCGCCTGTTGCCCTCGGATCATCTCGAACCAGCCGAACTCTCCGGGCTTGCCGTTGATCGTTGTGTCGGTCCGCGTCAATCCGGGCGCGATGGTGTTGACCGTAATTCCGAAATCTCCGACTTCCGAAGCAAGCGACCGCGCAAATCCGATCAAGCCGCCCTTGCTTGCGGTGTAGTGGGTATTGAAGCCGATTCCGGAATGAAATGTCGTCGAGGAAACGCTGATAATGCGTCCCCAGCCGCGCTCCTTCATGCCCGGCAGGAAAGCCTTCACCAGCAGAAAAACCGAATCCAGATTGACCGACAGCACCTTGCGCCATTGGTCGAAGGTAATCTCGTCGATCGCGGCCGTCGGATAAATGCCGGCGCAGTGCACCAGGATGTCGCAGCCGCCAAGCTCCCGCTCCACGGTGTCGCGGAGCTTGTTGACGTCGGCCTCGGACGTTTGGTCGCAGCGCACGGCGACGGCGCTTCCCCCGCTCTTTTTGATGGCGCCGACGGTTTCCGCGCCGTCGGCGATGTCCGCGACCACCACTTTGGCGCCTTGGGCGGCCAATCTTTTGCTGAAAGCCTGCCCAATCCCGTTGGCTCCACCCGTGACGACTGCGCGCTTGCTGGTCGGCATTTCCGGCGTTCTCCCTCTGGGTTCTCTTGGTTCTCGGCCACTTGGCTCTCGGCCTTGACCGTCAATATCCAAAAACTTGATAATTTCCAAAATAATTCCAGAGGACAGGCGAACGTGTCAAGCGCGTGCCGCCGCGCCGCCGGCAAGGCGCCGGGAAATCCGTCGCGAACTTGGGCAAGGCCTGCGAAAGAACTTGGGGATGGCGTTTTGTGAGGTTGTGCTCTAATTTCCAAAATATGTTTTTGGCTGCGGCGATCGTCAGTGACGAAGCGAGGAGAGGGCATGAAGCGTTCAGTCGCTGAGATCCATCCAATAAATTCGGACCAAACCAGCGCATCGCGAACGATCGCCGAATCGGCTTATCGTCGCATTCGACAGGATATCCTGTGGGGCCGCTTCGCGCCCGGGTCGCCGCTTCGCTCCGACGAACTGCGTGCGCGCTACGGCATCGGCGTCAGCCCGTTGCGGGAGGCTTTGACCAGACTCGTGTCCGAGCGGCTGGTGACCTCGGTCGGCCAGCGCGGTTTCCGCGTCGCGCCGCTCACCGCCTACGACGTCGAAGACACGATGCAGACGCGCATCATCATTGAGCAAGAGGCGCTGATACGCTCCATCCGCCACGGCGATATGGCGTGGGAAACGGCGCTGGTAGCGGCGTTCCACGCGCTTTCGCGCCATCCCGTTCCCAAGGAGCCTGGGCCGGCAACCGAAAACTGGGCCATCTTTCATCGCCAATTCCACATGGCTTTGCTGTCGGCATGCGGCTCGCAGTGGCTCATGGAACTGGCCGGTCTTTTGTTCGATCAAGCCGAGCGACAGCGGATTCTACGAACGAAATTCGGTCCGCAAAAGATCCTGAAGCGCGACACGGCGCGCGAACATAAGCAGATTTTTGAGGCGGCGATCTCGCGCGACGCCAAGGCGGCGGTGCGCGCGCTGGACAGCCACTACCGCACGACGGCCGAGCAGGTCGTTTCGGTGCTGTCGCGCATCCCCAAAGTGGTCGCCAAGCGCGCCTAAGCGGGTTCAGTCGTGGCAAGCGCGCGTTCGCGCCGCCTCGCCGAGTAGGGCAGGGCGTCGTCGGCTTCCGGTCGGCTCAAGGTCCGGTTACCCGCTTTTCGTCCGTTGGCGCAACGCAGCGCAGCCGTACAGGCGGCCAAATCGCCCATGAATCCGCCCATGCGGGTGATTGACAGATATATTTCCATAACATACGAATTTTGGAAATTATTGTCCCGCCGACGGGCGCATTCGACACAAGGGAGGAACCATGGCGGTGACCGGCGCACACATCGCCGTCGATTGCGGCACAACCACGCGGGGAAAACAACGGAGCGAGTTGTCGGCAATCCACGCAGCTTGTAGCGCGCAGCCGCTTGACTCACCTCTATCCACAATTTAGAAATTTTGGAAATAATTAAATTCGGGAGGATTGGGCACGATCATCTTGCGGCAGTTGCGACTGGGGTTCTGCGATCCGGCGCCGTCGTCTTGGAAAAGCGCCCGACCGTTCGCTCCCGCTCTTGCCCTGATCGGCGTCCCACAACACAGGAGAGCGCCATGTATCAATTGAGCAGAACGGTCCCCGTCAACGAACCGAAGAAGTCCTTCCTGAGCCGGCACGACGTTTGGACCGGCCTTCTGATGAAGGCGAACAACGCGCTGCCGTATGTCCCGGAAATGAAACAGTGCAATGTCGTGGAAAAGGGCGACGGTTGGCTTGTTCGCGACATCATGCTCAAGGATGTCCCGCTCCGCGAGAAGGTGACGTTCGTCCCGGAAGAGAAGGTGATCTTCGAGCGCACGCGCGGCTCGGAGCTCGGCCGCATCGAAAATGTCATCGGCGAGGATGCCGACGGAAATCTGACGCTGACCTTCGCCTTCAGCTTGAAGAAGGACGGAATTCCCGAGGGCAGCGACGCCGAGAAGGCGCACTTCGCCCCGATGGAGAGCGCCTATTTGAATGCCGTTGCCTCGACGCTCGCCGCGGTGCGCCGGACGGTGGACGAGAAGGGGCGCGAGCATTTGCCGCCGAAAACTCCGACCGATACGGCCGGCGATACCCGCTGGATCTACGACTATTACCGTGCCGTCGACGCGATGGACATGGAACGCACGCTCGCCCAGCACACCGATGATACGACGTTGACCTTTGCCAACCATCCGACCGTGCACGGCAAGGAAGGCTATAAGGCCGCCATCGGCCATCTGTGGGGAAGCATCAAGGCCTTGTCGCACAGCATGACCGGCGCCTGGTCGATGCATGACGGTCAAGTCGGCGTTGCCGAGGCGATCGTTCAATACACCCGCATGGACGACAGCCTGTGCGCGATCAAATTCTGCACGGTGCTGCGCCGCCGCGGCGACAAGATTGCGGATATCCGAATTTACGGGGATGCGACGCCGCTGTTCGCCCCGGCGAAGTAACCCTCGGCTCTAGCGCGGTTGCAGGAGTGGTCATGTCAAGCCGTCCGTTGCCTGGAACGTTCTTCCAGATCGGCTACGTGGTGCCGAACCTTGATGCGGGGCTCGCGCATCTGAACGCCAAGCTCGGCGCGCCGCGCTTCATGATGTTGCGCGAGATCGTTGTCGAAAACGGCTGGTTCCGCGGCGGCCCCGCCACCATCAATCACAGCATGGCCTTTGGCTATGTCGGGGACGTTCAGTTCGAAGTGATCGAGCCGGTCGCCGGAAAGAGCACCTATTCGGAATTTCTCGATCGGGTGCCGGCCGGCGGCGTGCATCATCTCGGCTTTTCGGTCGAGGACTATGACGCCGCCACGGCCGACCTGTTGGCGCGCGGCTATCGGCTCGTCCAGCGTGGCACCTTCGGCGACACGAAGTTCGGTTACTTCGAAAGCAGCGACGATCCCGGCACCATGACCGAGATCGTCTATCTCGATCCCAACGTGCGCGGCATGTTCGCCAACATCAAGGCGCAGACGTTTTAGGTCGGGTCACGGCACGGACGGGTCGCATACTGCGCGCCGGCAGGTGAATTGAGGGAAATAGGCTGATGGCGGCTTCGGCAAAATATCCGACGACGGAAGAGATGGCACGGGAGTTGTGGGACCGCCAGCAGATCAGCGACGTCATGCTGCGCTTCGGACGTGGCCTCGACCTGCATGACTGGGACATGTACGCCGCGACCTTGACTGATCCTTTCGAGGTCGATTTTTTTGACCTCACGGGTCGCGCGCCGGCGACGACGACGCCGAAGATCTGGGCGCATTTCGCCAGCGCCTGCCTCGAGCGGCTGATCGTCATGCATCAATATTCCAACTTCCATATCAACCTGCATGGCGATGTCGCCGACGGAATTTTCTACCACGTTTCGCGGCACCGCCTTCCTAACCGGCACGGCGACGACCATTACACGCAGTATGGCTGGTACGAGAATTCCTTTCGCCGCACGCCGGACGGCTGGAAGATCAGCAAGCTCAAACACTGCTTTCAGTGGTGCGATGGCAATCCCACCCTGATTGATCTGAGCGATCCCGACTGGCAGGCGGCCGCTGCCGCGGTGTTCGGAACCGGCGCTTCCGCTGGCAAAGCAGCGTGAACGAGCAGGCTGCCGGAATGGTCGTAAGTTGCCGCGCCGCGGTACAGGGAATCACGTTGAGCGAGCCGACACCCACATGACTGCGTCAGATACCGCAAGCGACGCCAAGCGGCACGCAGTTCCGCGCCAATTTCCTTGGCCGCGCTTGCGTTGGTCGGAAGATACCGGGCTGATCGTCGTCTTCGTCCTGATGGTGCTGGCCATCGGCATTCCGCACCCTGAGTTTTTCAGCTTCGGCTCGATCAAGACGATACTGCGCCAATCCGCGCTGGTCGGGATCATCGCCTTCGGCATGGTCTATCTGGTGGCGATGGTGGAAATCGACCTTTCGGTCGGTGGCATTTTCGCCGTCGCCTCCAGCCTGTCGGCGTTGCTCATCAAGTTTCATCACGTCGATCCCTGGATTGCGGTGGCTATCGCGCTGTTGGCGGGCGTGGTTCTCGGCGGCCTCAACGGCCTGCTGACAAGCGTCCTGAAGGTCCCGCTCATCATCGTATCGCTCGGCACGCTGTCGGCTTATTTCGGCCTGCATCTTATCCTTTCCGACGGCAAGGCGATTTACGGGCTGCCGAAAAGTCATCCGTTCTTTCAAATTTTCGGCAGCGACCTCTTGCAGCTTCCGGCATCGGTCTGGACGGCGATCGTCTGTGCGATCGTGCTCTATTTTGTTTTTGCGCATACGCGCTTCGGCGCGACCGCCCGCGCCATCGGTTCAAATCCCGCAGCCGCCGATTTCATCGGCGTGCGCACCGGGCTCATCCGCATCTACGCCACCGCGCTGGTCGGTTTCCTGTCCGCGCTGTCCGGCGTGATGACGCTCGCCTACTTCAAGGCCGTCGATACGTCTTCGGGGCGGAGCCTCGGCCTGCAAGTCATCGCCGCAGTCGTCATCGGCGGCACCTCGCTCGCCGGCGGCTCGGGCACGATCGTCGGAGCGGCGCTTGGCGTCTTGATCATCACCACGATCGACAGCGGTCTCGTCTTCTACAACGTCAATTTGAATTATTCGGAATTCGTCACCGGCATCGTGATCATCGGCGCGATTGCGCTTGACCGCATAGCCAAGCGCCGGCGCGCATCGTGAACCGGCCGATGTCGCCTCGCCTCGCATCGCTCGTCAGATTTACCCGGCATTCGTTCGGGGTGATTGAACCATCAACATCGTCGTGAGTCAGGGGAGGTGTGAAAAATGAAATCGAAAGGACTGAAAGCGCAGGTGCTCGGGTTTTCCCGGGCCGTCTTGCTGAGCGGGCTGGCGGCGGCCGCACTTGGCGGCGCGCCCGGCGTCGCCGCAACCAAGGATTCGGTGACCGTCTCTGTCGTGCTGGCGCTCGCGGCCGGCGAGTGGAGCACGGAGATTCTTGCCGGCGCCAATGCCGCGGCGAAGGACCTGGGCGGCAAGGTCAACGTGCGCGTGACCGGGCCGACGACGTTCGACCCGCAACGCCAGGCGCAGATGTTCCTCGCCGAGCTCGAGACCAAGCCGGACGTGCTGGTCGTCGTCAACGTGGCGCCGCCTTTGTTCACACAGCCGGCGCTCGAGGCGCAATCGCGCGGCGCCAATATCGTCTGGATCAACGTGCCGCCGATGCCGGAAATCAAGAACGCGCTGTTCGTCGCGTCCGATGCCTTCGGCATGGGCCAGACCGGCGGCGAGATCGTCGTAGCCGCACTCGAGAAGAGCCACGGCAAGCCTGCGGCGGAGATCACCGGCGATGTCGTCACTGCGGTCTGTGTGCCCGGCTTGACCGTTCTTGAAAATCGCCTCGCCGGCGAAGTCGCCTACCTCAAGAAAAAAATGCCGAAGATCAATGTACTGGCAAGCTTCGATTCCAAGCCGGACCGCGAGCGGAACTTCGCGCTGTGGGATCAGGCGATCCGCAAGACGCCGAAAGCCCTGACCTATATCGATCCGTGCGAAGAGGGCGAGGAGAACATTCCAAAAATTCTGGAGAACGATAAAGTCAAAGTGCCGCTCGTCTCCTATGACAGCCCGGAGGAGGTGCGCGAAGACGTGGCGCAGGGATTGATCACGGCGGTGGTCCCGGCGAACTTCTTCTCGCAGGCCTACCTCGCCACCTACATCGCGGCCGACTCGCTCTTGAAAGGCAAGCCGTTGCCGCATGGCTGGGTGAAAGTTCCGCATGTGGTCGTCGATAAGACCAACATCGCGGCTTACCAGAAGGCGTGGGAGAAGCCCGAGACCGGATTGCGCGCCTTCTACAACACGCAAATCGAGGCGACGCGCGATCACCTGCCGGCGACGTTGCCGGATCCCGACTTGTACACCCATCCGGCGCAGTAATGCGCCGGTGAGTGCCGCCCCGGTGGGGCGGCACTCACGCACTTGTTGGACGTCCGCGCGACGGACGTCGGCGAATTGGAGAAGAGGCGGACCGTGTCGGTCATTTATTCCGCCAGGGGAATCAGCAAGCGCTTCGGCGCGGTGCCCGCTTTGCAGGGCGTCGACTTTGACGTGGTCGAGGGCAAGGTCAACGGCTTGGTTGGCGCCAATGGCGCCGGCAAATCGACGCTGCTGAAAATCATCGCCGGCGCGCTGCCGCCCGACGCCGGCGAGATCAAGCTCGACGGCCGTCCGCTGGCGATGCAATCGATCACCGATGCCGCGCGTGCCGGCATCGCCATCGTCTCGCAGGAACTGAGCTTGTTCCCGGCGCTCAGCGTCGAGGAAAATCTGTTGCTCGCGCCCGGCAAAGGCGCGTGGCGGGGGCGCCGCGCTTACGGCCGCGGCGCGCGCGCCACCCTGGAGCGGCTTGGCGTGGAGGTGGCGCTGAATACGCCGCTTTATCGCCTGAGTCTCGCCGACCGGCAATTGGTCGAGATTGCGCGCGCCATGCTGCAAAATCCGCGCGTTCTCATTCTCGACGAGCCGACGTCGTCGCTGCATGTCGCGGAGGTGGAGCGGCTGCACGACATCATCCGCGGTCTGCGCGATTCCGGCATCGGCATCGTTTATGTCAGTCATTTCCTCGAGGAATTGTTGGACATCTCCGACAATCTCGTGATCCTGCGCAACGGCAAGCGCGTTCCTGAAAATATCTCGCCGGCGTCCGGTGAGCTCAAGGCGGTCGTCGCCGCCATGCTCGGCGAAACGCCGGAATCGATGGTCGAACGCGCGCAGCGGGCGACCGACCAGGTTCATGCCGACGATGTCATCCCGCCGATCAAGGTCGGTCCGCTGCGCATTGCCGATCTGAAGGGGCCGGACTATCTCGTCATCGACAATCTGGAAATTCATCCGGGCGCTATTGTCGGCGTTGCCGGCCTTGCGGGCGCGGGCGTCGAGGAGTTGTTCGCCGTTCTTTTCGGCACCGCCAGGCCGAAGTCGGGCCGGGTGATGCTGCCAAGCGGCGTCTCGTTGCCGGCAAGTACGGCCGGCGCGGTGAAGGCCGGCGTCGCCTATACGCCGGCCGATCGCAAGCAGTACGGCCTGATGCTCCGGCAAAGCGTTGCCGAAAACGTCGTCAGCGTGCGCGCGCTCACGCTTGGGCGCGACGGTTTTGTGCTGCGCGCCGAACGTCTGCGGCGAACCGCGCTTGATCGGTGCCGCCAGCTCGGCGTGGTCGCCGGCTCGATGCATCTGCCGGTCGGCGCGCTTTCGGGCGGCAATCAGCAGAAGGTGGTGTTCGCCAAATGGATCGAGGCGGCGCCGTCATTGCTTGTGCTTGACGACCCGACGCGCGGCATCGACATCGGCGCCAAGCGGGAAATGCACCGCATTATGCGCCGGCTGGCGCAATCGGGTCGGGTCGTTTTGTTCTACTCGAGCGACCCGGGCGAGATCGCCGCGGTCGCCGACCGCGTCATCGTTTTTGTCGATGGCGCGCTGACCCAGCAACTCGAGGGCGAGACGTTGACCGAGCACGAGCTGGTCACGGCCATGAACACGAGCGGGAAACCGCTGGTGCGCCCTGCAGCATGACGCGTGAATGTGGAGGAAGGGAATGAGCGGACTCGTCGCGGGAAAATCGATCATCGTCACCGGCAGCGGCCGGGGCATCGGCGAAGGCATAGCGCGCGATCTTGCCGCCGAAGGCGCGCGCGTGGCGGTGGCCGACATCGACCTCGCCGCCGCCGAGCGCGTTGCCGCCGCCATCGGTAAGGACGGCGGCGAAGCCATCGCCTTGCGGGTGAATGTGACCGACCGCGCGAGCGTCAAGGCGATGATTCAAGCGACCGTGCGCGCCTTCGGCAGGCTCGACGTCATGTTCAACAATGCCGGCATCAGCAAGGCCGGCCAATTCCTGGAAGCGACCGAAGAGGATTGGGCGCGCATCATGGGCATTAACGGCCTCGGCGTGCTGATCGGCATGCAGGAGGCCGCGAAGCAGATGATCGCGCAGGGCGGCGGCGGCAAGATCATCAACACCGCCTCGATCGCGGGCAAGGTCGGCGAGCAAATCGCCACGATCTATTGCGCCAGCAAGGCTTGCGTGATTTCGCTCACGCAAGCCGGAGCCGAGGCGCTCGGCAAATACAACATCACGGTCAACAGTTTCAGCCCGGGCTTTGTCAAAACGCCGCTCTGGGACGGCCTGGACAAGGATCTGATCTCGGCCGGCTATCGCGACGAGCCGAACGCCGTCGATCATCTCGCCAAGACCAAGGCGATCCTCGGCCGTGTTTCGACCCCCGACGATCTGGTCGGCGCCACCACGTTTCTCGCCTCGTCCCGCTCCGACTACATCACCGGCCAGAATCTCATGGTCGATGGCGGGGTGCGGTTGATCTGATCCGGAGTCTCTGATGAGCGTGGCGCCAACGGTTGCTCCACCGACTGCCGAACTTCTGATCGCACGCGCGCGGGCGATGATCCCGCACATCGCCGCGTGCGCTGCGGAAGCGCGGCGGGCGCGCCGGATCTCTGAATCGGTCGTTGCCCAAATCGAGGAGGCCGGCCTCTTTCGCATTCTGCAGCCGGCCCGCTGGGGCGGCTACGAAATGAAGCCGGGGACTTACTACGACGTGCTGATAGCGCTCGCCGAAGGCGACATGTCGGTCGGCTGGGTCTATGGCGTGCTCGGCGTTCATCCCTGGCTGATGGGTCTCATGGACGAGCGCGCCGTGCGGGATGTCTGGGGCGACGACGACAGCGTCCGCCTGTGTTCATCGCTCATGCCGGTGGGTAAGGCCGAAAAAGTCGACGGCGGATTCAAGCTGAGCGGCCATTGGCGCTTCTCCAGCGGTTGCCACTACGCCCAATGGGCGCTGCTTGGCGGCGCTGTGCAGGGCGGCGACGGTGCTGCGCCCGACATCAGGTTGTTCATGGTTCCGCAAGCCGAATATCGGATCGCCGACGCCTGGCGTGTGTCCGGCCTGTGCGCCACCGGCAGCGATGACATTCTGGTCGATGACCTATTCGTTCCGGAGTATCGCACCCGCCGGATGATCGACAATTTTCAGTGCGTCGGCGCTGGTCAGGCCACCAACCGTTCGCCGCTCTACCGGATCCCCTTCGGTCAGATCTTTATTCGCGGCGTGTCGAGCCCCTCGATTGGCGCGCTGCAGGCGATGCTCGATGCCTTCGTCGGTTATGCGGCGAAGCGGAGCGGACCGGGCGGCAAGTCGGCCGACGATCCGGTCGCCCAGCAGATTTGCGCCGAGGTCACGGCGGCCCTCGATGAGATGAAGCTCGTCCTGCGGCGCAATATGGCGGTGCTCTGGGAATTTGGTGAGCGGGGCGAAGTGCCGCCGCTGCCGCTTCGCCAGCAGTACAAATTCCAATCGGCAACGGTCTCGCACCGCTGCGCCGAGCTTGCGACGCGGCTGATGCGCGCCACCGGCGCGGCCGGCATTTACGACGAGCAGCCGTTCGGCAAGGCGCTCGCCGACATCAATGCCGCGCGGCAGCACATCGCCAATCAATTCGAAATGGTGGGGCGCAACTTCGGCGCCTCCATTCTTGGCGGCAAGCCCGCCAACGACATGATGCTTTGACGCGGCGACGGGAACCGGATGTTGACACACTGCGCGGCAGCGGCGGACGATGCGGCCACGGTTTAGGAAGATTAAGGAGAAACGGAGCGTTATGGACCTCGACCAGCGCATTGCCGAACTGACCCAGAAAATGCTGCGGCGGAAGCTTTATGTTGTGCTCTCGCATCCTTCGCCGGCGCCGGAGAAGTTGAAGCCGCTGCTGCCCGCCCATCTCGAATACATGATCGGGCTTGAGAAGCGCGGCCTCGTGTCCGCGTCCGGACCGCGCAGCGACGGCGCCGGTCCGCCGAGCGGCGCCGGCTTGACCATCCTGCGCGCGGCGAACGCGCAAGAGGCGCGCGCGCTCGCCGAAGCCGATCCCTTCGTCACCAACGGCCTGCGGACGTTCGAGCTCAAGGAATGGACGATCATGGAGGGTTCGCTCGGGCTGAAGGTCAATCTCTCCGATCAGTCGATCGAGGTCGCTTGAGATGAGCGCGGTGCAAACAATAGGCTTTGTCGGCGTCGGCAAGATCGGAATGCCGATCTCGCAAAACCTCATTAAAAACGGCTATCGCGTCGTCGGCTACCGCCGCAGCTCGCTCGAGGAGTTCGAGAAGATCGGCGGCGTGCCGGCGCGTTCCGCGGCCGAAGTCGGCGCCCAAGCGGACATCGTCTTCTCCTGCTTGCCGTCCGACGCGGCGCTTGAAGAAGTCGTGCAGGGTCCCGAGGGGCTGGTGCGCTCGGCACGGCCGGGCCAGGTCGTGGTCGAGCTCGGCTCCTATCCGGTTCCGGTCAAGCAACGGCAAGTCGCGCCGCTCGCCGCGAAGGGCGCCGCCTTCATCGATGGCGAGGTCGCCGGTACGCCGGGCATGGTCTTGGCGCGCAAGGGCGTGATCTTTCTCGCCGGCGACGCAGACGCCTGCAAGAAAGTCGAGCCGGTGGTGGCGGCGTTCGCCGACTCCTGCATCTATTTCGGTTCCTTTGGCGCGGCCAGCCGCGTCAAGCTCATCAACAATCTGCTGGTGTCCATTCATATTGCCGCCACCGCGGAGGCGATGGCTCTCGGCGTCAAGGCCGGCGTCGACGTCGACTTGCTGATCAAGGCGATCGCCAGCGGCAGCGGCGGCTCGACCCAGTTCGGCATTCGCGCGCCATGGATGGCCGAGCGGCGCTTCAAGCCGCTGCAAGGCCCGATCCCGGGCTTGCAGCATTACATCGAGATGATCGGCGAGTTTGCCGACGGCGTCGGGGTGGCGACGCCGCTCCTCGATCGCACCGCCGAATTGTTCGATCGCTTTGTCGCGATGGGACTGTCCGATTGCGACGGCGCCGCCATGATCGACGTCATCGGTTCGCTGCCGCGCGAAAAATCGAAAGGTTCGGCCCCGAAGGGGCAGACAGATCAGAAGGAGAGTCAGGAATGATCCGCGTTCATAAGATCGCTCACGCCACCTACGAGACGCCCGATCTCGATCAGCAGGCGGAGTACTTCACCGACATTTTGGGGCTGACGCTCGTCGCCAAGGAAAAGGACACGGCGTATCTGGCGTCGACAGTCGATCATCATTCCGTGGTGTTGCGGCGCGGCGGCAAGGCGAATTGCGTGGCGCTCTCTTTCCAGATTCCGCCGGACGCCGATCTCGACGCATTCGAGAAGCAAGTCGCCGCGCAGGGCGTCAAGACCGAGCGCAAGAAGGACCCCGAGCCTTCGGTAACGGACTCGGTTACCTTCGCCGATCCGAAGGGCACGACCATGCAGGTGTTCAAGCGGGATGCCTTCGCGCATCAGAAGTTCACGCGCAAGGGCATCGTGCCGTACAAGCTCGGCCACGTCGCCTTCCACGTCACCGACGTGAAGCACGTGACCAAGTTCTATTGCGACGTGCTGGGCTTCCGCGAGTCCGACTGGATGGCGGACTTCTTCTCGTTCCTGCGCTGCGGCCCCGATCATCACACCATCAACCTGATGGAGACCGGCTCGAACCGCCATTTCCACACCGCTTTCGAGCTGCGCGATTGGGCGCACATGCACGAGGCTTGCGATTTCCTCAGTCTCAACGGCTACAAGCTTTTGTGGGGGCCGGGACGGCACGGCATCGGCCACAATCTCTTCGCCTATCATCGTGCGCCGAACGGCCTGATCACTGAGACCTTCGCCGAGCTCGACCGCATGAACGAAGAGCTCGGCTATTTCGAGCCGCGGCCGTGGCATCGCGACAGTCCGCAGCGTCCCAAAGTGTGGACGAAGGATCCTTCCGCTTCCAATCTTTGGGGCATCATGCCGGGCGATGAAATGATGCAGTGACGAAATGAATGCATAAGGCCCGGCGCTCGAAGACGCCGGGCCGGCGGGGAGGATTCGATGGTAGGAAGCTGGGCGAAGATCTGCGCCGTGCCGACCCGGCGCGCGGCCGCCGTGGCGCTTGCCGCCGCAGCGGCGATGTTGCTCTCCCTACACACGCCCGCTCACGCCGCCGAGCCGATCAAGGTGGGCTTCAGCATGGCAATGACGGGCGGCGTGGCGCAGAACGGCAAGCAGCTTCTGATCGCGCTTCAGCTTTGGCGCGACGATGTCAATGCCAAGGGCGGGCTGCTCGGCCGTCCGGTCGAGCTCGTCTACTACGACGACCAGAGCAATCCGTCGAACGTCCCCGGCATCTACACCAAGCTGATCAACGTCGATAAGGTCGATCTCATTCTCGGTCCCTACGCCACCAACATGGTCGCCGCGGCGATGCCGGTGATCATGGAGAACAACAAGACCACCGTCACGATCCTCGGCGTCGGCGTGAACCGGCATTTCAATTACGCGCGATATTTTTCGATGGTGCCGGTCGGGCCCGAAGGGGTGAAGGCCTTCTCCAAAGGCTTTTTCGAGCTTGCCGCCGCGCAGCAGCCGAAGCCGCAAACCGTCGCGATGCTGTCCGCCGATGCCGAGTTTGCCAAGACCTCGGCCGATGGCGCGCGCGAAAACGCCGCCACTTACGGCTTCAAGGTCGTCTACGACAAAAGCTATCCGCCGCCCACGACTGATTTTGCGCCGACCGTGCGCGCCATCCAGGCTGCCAACGCGGATGTGGTCTTCGTTGCCGCCTATCCGCCGGATACTGTCGGCAT
Organism: Xanthobacteraceae bacterium; assembly: GCA_035566615.1. Classification (GTDB taxonomy): domain Bacteria; phylum Pseudomonadota; class Alphaproteobacteria; order Rhizobiales; family Xanthobacteraceae; genus BOG-931. The sequence continues at coordinate 24,908 of DATMQV010000217.1, read as the reverse complement.
CGTGCGCGCCGCTCACGAGATCGGCCTGACGCCAAAGATGTTCGGCGGCACCATGATCGGGCTGCTGATAACACCGATCAAGGCACAGCTCGGTCCGATCCTCGACGGCCTCGTCATCATGGAAAGCTTCGTGCCGGCGCCGACCTTCGAGTTTCCGGGCCTTGCCGATGTACTCAAGCGCTATCGCGCAGTAGCGGCGGGCGAAAAGCTCGATCCCTTCGGCTACGGCTTCGTGCCGTTCGGCTATGCCGCCGGACAAATTCTGGCGCAGGCCGTCGAGGCGACCAGCAGCCTCGATCAAAATGCGCTCGCCGATTACATGCACAGCCACAGTTTTCAGACCGTGGCCGGTGAAATCGCCTTCGGCAAGGACGGCGAATGGGCGAAGCCGCGCACGGTCTTCACCCAATTTCAGAATGTCGCGCCGAACGACGTCGAGCAATTCGCGGCCGGCAGCAAACAGCCGATCCTGTGGCCGCCGGAATTCAAGACCGGCGACATGATCTATCCGTACGCGAACGCTCGAAAGTAGTCGATCGCAAGAAACGCCTCACGCCATGCGGCGAAGAATGAGGCGTAATACTGGGGAGGTGCATTTATGAAGACCACATGGTGGGCTTTGGGCTTGACGTTGCTGTTTGCGCCGTCCGCGATGGCGCAAACGGCCGATGACCTTGCAAACGGTGCCGCGGACACCGGCAATGTGCTCAATTACGGAATGGGCTACAGCCTGCAGCGCTTCAGTCCGCTCACGCAGATCAACAAGGACACGGTCAAACGGCTTGTGCCGGTCTGGAACTACAGTTTTGATGACAACAAGAGCGAACAGTCTCAGCCGATCGTCTACAAGGGCGTGATTTATGTCACCACTGGAACCGCCACGATGGCGGTCGACGCCAAGACCGGCAAGCAGATCTGGAAATCCAAGATCGAATTCCCGCCGGAGACGATGCGCGTCGCCTGCTGCGGGCTGATCAACCGCGGTGCCGCGCTCTACGACGGCAAATTGTTCCGCACCACGCTCGACGCCAATGTGATCGCGCTCGACGCCAAGACCGGCAAGGAACTGTGGCGCGCTAACGCGATCGACTTCAAAAACGGATATTCGATGACGGTGGCGCCGATCGTCGCCGACGGCGTGGTGATCACCGGCATCTCCGGCGGCGAGTTCGGTACCCGCGACTTCATCGACGGCTGGGATGCGCAGACCGGCCAACATCTGTGGCGCACGTATACTGTGCCCGGTCCTGGCGAGCCCGGCAACGAGACCTGGCCCGGCGAAAGCTGGAAGCATGGCGGCGGAGCCGCCTGGCTCACCGGCTCGTTCGATCCCGAACTGCACACCGTCTATTGGGGCACAGGCAATCCCGGATCTTGGAATGCCGCCGACCGCGCCGGCGACAATCTCTACACCTGCTCGGTTCTGGCGCTCGATTCCAAGACCGGCAAAATCAAATGGTACTACCAGTCCTCGCCGAACGACCCGTTCGATTATGACGCGGTGGCCGAAATGGTGCTGGCAACCATCGACATCAAAGGCGTGCCGACCAAAGTGGCCATGCAGGCGAACAAGAACGGCTTCCTGTATGTGCTCGATCGCACCACCGGAAAGCTCGTTGCCGCCAATCCCTTTGCGAAAGTGAACTGGGCGTCCGGCATCGATCTGGAAACCGGTAAGCCGATCTACACCGAGGTGAGCAAGAAAGCGCGCGCCGGCGAGAAAGTCACGGTGTGGCCCTCGACGCTCGGCGGCAAGAACTGGGGGCCGATGTCGTTCAATCCGCAGACCGGCACCATTTTCGCCAATACGCTGAACTTCGGCGGGCACTACAAAGCCGCTTCCGCGGAGTACAAAGCCGGTGAATTCTACTTCGGCGCCGACATGTCCGACCTTTGGGAGTTTCCCGACGGGCCGCGCGGTTATCTCAAGGCCATCGATCCGCTCACCGGAAAGGCCAAATGGGAGAATCCGAGCGACATCCCCCGCTATAGCGGCGTCCTGTCCACCGCCGGCGGCATCGTGTTCTCGGGCCAGTTGACCGGCGAATTTGAGGCGTTCGATGCCGATACCGGCAAGAAGCTTTGGCAGTTTCGGACCGGTTCAGGGATCGAGGGGCAGCCGGTCACCTGGCAACAGGACGGCGTGCAGTATGTCGCGGTCACGAGCGGCATCGGCGGCAGCTATTTGATCTTCACCGGCGATCAGCGGCTGGCTTCGGTCCCGGCCGGCGGATCGCTCTGGGTGTTTGCGCTGGCTCCGCAGTGACAGATGCGAAACGAGGCCGCCGCGTCGCGGCGGCCTCGTCGTCTCTCTGGCAATGCAGATGAAGATCCATATCCGAACGATTGCGCTTGTGATCGCGATCGGGCTTCCGGCGTTAGGACCCATCTCCGCGCAGGAAGCTTCACAAACAACTGCGTCCGGATCGGGTCGCGAGGCCGACGCACAGCTCATCGACAAGGGGAAATCTCTCTACGCCCATTACTGCTCGCGATGCCACGGTCCCAACATGGTCACGCCCGGCACCGCCGTCTACGATCTGCGGCAGTTTCCCCATGAGCAGAAAGGCCGATTTATACAATCGGTCGCGCGCGGCAAAAATGATCGTATGCCCGCGTGGGGAGATGTGCTCGGCCAAGATGATCTTGAGGGCCTTTGGGCCTACGTGATGGCGGGCGGCTAAAGCCGCCCGTACAAATCGCGATCTATCTCAGTACTCGCGAAGCGCGCTACTCTGGTACTATGGCGCAAACGCCACAAGCCTTGCGGCCTACTCGTTCGCATTTGATCCCGTTCATCCTTGAAGGAAATGGACGGTGCGCGGGCTATTCGAGTGCGACGAGGTGAACGGTGTCTCCAAAACGGCGGTTCACTGCCCTCGTTGGCCAACATATATCGTGTGTATATCTTTCGGAAGAAAGACCGGATTCCTAATCTGGTCTTCCAACGAAGCGTACGGGTGGTGAAAGGTACCGCCGAGCAGGTCGGCTTTTTTCAAGGCCATAAATAAGGGATCTTGTTGCTCTGCGTCTCCCGGCACATACAAAGCAAGACGGTCTAAGGGCAAAGTTTGGCCAGCCGGTAGCTCGTACCAATTTATTTTTATCTCAGCGCTAGAAAAGGCCAAAAGCAATTGCGCCCCAAAATTTTTAGCCTCCGCGTCTTTTTGCACAACAAGATTTATCTCTGAAATTTTCCCTCTTAGGTCTGAATATAGAATGTGGCCTAGTCCTCCTACCGAGCGCCATTGTCGTTTCTGGATTTCTTCATCAAGTTTTGTACGCAAGGTTGCGGCCTCTTTCTCCAGGAGGGCCGCGCGCTCGTTAGCTTTTGCTGCTCCCTCATTTGCCGCCGCGATTTTGGCATTAGCGTTGGCGATATCCGCCTGTGCGACTTCAAGTGAAGCATTGGCTTCGACCGTTCTCGTTTCAAGTTCGGCAGTCCGCCATTCGGTATGTCGTTCTTTCACCCCGCCAGACCAGAATTGGACGAAAAGAAAAAACACAGTGGCTGCCGCAGCAACTGCAGTAAGTAAACCGGCTATCAATATCCCATACCAAGAAATATCGAACCAACGATTGGCCGATTGCAATAATGCAGGATCGACGGGAAGCGATTCTAAATTCATGGCCCTGATGACGGCTGCTGCCGTCATGCTATCTGGAATGGGTCTCTTTGTGAGCAGTCTTTTCGGGTTTTTGCGAAAAGCGTTCGCGTTCTTCGTCTCGCGTTTTAGCTGCTCTGCGATCTGCCACCGCCCCGGTGAACCCTCTTCGAAGCGAACGATTGATCCGCGCTCATAGCCCTGTAGCACGCCTGTAAGGAACCGCCGGCTACTCGCCCTTACCGCCGCCGAGCTGCTTGAGCTTGGCGAACACCGCCTCGACGTCGAGATCGTCGGTTTTCTTGGTTGGCGCGGCCGCCGGCGCCGGCGGCTCCTCTTTCGGCGCGGTGGTCACGGAGGCGGGAAGGAGCGTCGCGCCCTGCGCTTCCACCGGGGCCGGCTTTTCCTTGGCAGCGCGCTGCACCTCGAGATCAAGATCAATCTGCGAGCAAAGCCCGAGCGTCACTGGATCGAGCGGCGTGAGGTTGGCGGAGTTCCAGTGGGTGCGGTCGCGAATGGCTTGAATGGTGGATTTCGTGGTCCCGACCAGCCGCATGATCTGGCTGTCTTTAAGCTCCGGATGATTGCGCACCAGCCAAAGGATCGCGTTCGGCCGATCCTGCCGGCGCGAAACCGGCGTGTAGCGCGGCCCTTTCTTTTGCTTGGCTTCCGGCAAGCGGACCTTTGGATCGGCGATGTGCAGCCGATGGTCCGGATGAGCTTCCGCGTCGGCGATTTCCTCGCGCGTCAACTGGCCGGTCAGGATCGGGTCCAATCCCTTGATCCCCTGCGCGGCGTCGCCATCGGCGATCGCCTTCACCTCCAGGGGGTGCAAATTGCAGAACTGCGCGATTTGGTCGAAGGACAGAGCCGTATTCTCGACCAGCCACACGGCCGTGGCTTTCGGCATCAGGGGGGCGACAGCCATATGCAAATCTCCTCTGCGCTCCCCCCGCCGGTCCGGGCGAAGCCACTTACGTCATCGGTGATGACTGAAAAGCTAAGAGAATATAGGCCGCGGGCCGATCCCACGCAACCTGAGAGCTTGTTCCATGGCCATCCGCGCGCGGCGGGAGCCCATGCCCATTGCGAAATGCCCCGGATTTGGCACAAAAGGGGCCGGCGAATGCGGTTCCGGGCCCGCTTCTCGCGCGAAATACGGAGCCTCCATTGGCGGAGACGGTCGCCGAAATCCTCGAAGCTTATCGCAGCGGAGCCGCCAGGCCCGAGGACATCGTCGCGCGAAGCTATGCGCGTATCCGCGCGCACGACGATCCGGCGATTTTCATCTCGCTTCGGGATGAGGCGGAGCTGCTCGCCGAAGCCCGCGCATTGCAGCAGGCCGGCAAAACATCGCTGCCGCTCTACGGAATTCCGGTCGCCGCTAAAGACAACATCGACGTGAAAGGCCTGCCGACGACGGCGGCCTGCCCGGCCTATAGCTATCGCCCGAACAAAGACGCCGCCTGTGTCGCCAAGCTGCGCGAAGCCGGCGCGCTCATCATCGGCAAAACCAACCTCGATCAGTTCGCCACCGGCCTGGTCGGCGTGCGTACGCCCTACGGCGTCGGGCGGAATTTGTTCGATCCGAAGCTCATCCCGGGCGGCTCCAGCACCGGCTCGGCGTTGGCGGTCGGCGCTGGGCTCGCGCCGCTTTCGCTCGGCACGGATACCGCCGGATCGGGCCGCGTACCGGCCGCCTTTGCCAACATCGTCGGCTTGAAGCCGAGCCGCGGTTTCGTCTCGAACGCGGGCGTGGTGCCGGCCTGCCGCACGCTCGATTGCGTTTCGGTGTTCGCCCTGACCGTGGATGACGCTACGGCGATGCTGAGTGTCATTGCCGCGCCTGAAGCAAGCGAAGCGTCCGCACGGCCGCGGCTGCCGGATCGTGCCGGGCCGATGCCGGAGGGGCTGCGGCTCGGCGTGCCGCTTGCCGGGCAGCTTTTGTTCTTCGGCGACCGCACATCGGAGCATTTGTATGAAGCGTCACTGGCGCAATTCACGAAACTCGGCGCGACGATCGTCGAGATCGACATCGAGCCGTTCTACGCAGCGGCGCGCCTCCTCTACGAGGGGCCCTGGGTCGCCGAACGCTATTTGACCATCCGTGCGCTGATTGCTTCCTCGCCGGAATCGATCCTGCCGGTGACGCGCCAAATCATCTTGGCCGGGGCGCACGGTACCGCTGCCGATGCCTTCGCGGCCTTCTACCAGCTCGACGATTTACGACGCGTGCGCGACCACACCTTCCGCACCATCGACGCGATGGTGCTGCCGACCGCGCCGACGATTTATTCCATCGAACAGGTGCAAGCGGATCCGATCGCGCTCAACAGCCGGCTCGGCACTTACACCAATTTTGTGAATTTGCTCGACATGTGCGGCCTCGCGGTACCGGCGGCGATGCGCCCGGATGGAACGCCTTTCGGCGTGACGCTGCTTGCGCCGGCGCACGGCGATATCGCGCTGGCGGCCATCGGCCGGGCGTTTCATGCCGCGACCAAATTGCCGCTCGGCGCACTCGACTATCCGCAGCCGCGGCTGGAGGAAAGTGCACCGGCACTCGCGTCCGGCGAAATTCCGCTCGCCGTCGTTGGCGCGCATCTTTCGGGCATGCCGCTGAACGGCGAGTTGCGCGCGCTCGGTGCGCGGCTGATCGAGCAGGGCGCCACGGCGCCGCACTATCGGCTCTATGCGCTTCCCGCGACCAAGCCGCCGAAGCCCGGGTTGCTGCGAGTCAAAAAAGGCACGGGCGCCGCGATTGCGATCGAAGTCTACGCGCTTTCTGAAAGTGCGTTCGGACGCTTTGTCGCCGCCGTGCCGCCGCCCTTGTCGATCGGCACGCTCGAACTTGACGACGGCCGCAGCGTCAAAGGCTTTCTGGTCGAGGCCGAAGCGGTCGCCGGCGCGCGCGACATTTCAAGCTTCGGCGGCTGGCGCGCCTTCATGGCGCAGGAGACGGCGCCGGCGTAATTCTCCCGCGGCCGAAAGCGGCGGCTGTCGGCCGCGGCGCCTATTCGCTGCTTACACCTTCTCGATCAAACTCGCCGGCAGCAATGCGCCGGACGTATTGTGCGTGACCTTGAGATCGGACTTGTAGAGAATCGGCTGCGCATATTGCAGCAGCGGCAGCACATAGCCTTGCGCGGCGATATAACGGTCCGCATCCTTCCAGCCCTGAATGCGCTTTGCCTCGTCCTTCTCGCTCCAGAGCGGGGTGATTTTGGCGTCGAGATCGTCGGAGTGCCAAGCCGAGTGCGGCGACTTGCTCCACATCGCAAACCCGGTCGAGGTGGTCGGATCGCCGATATAGTTGCCCCAGTTGTAGAACGCCGCCGGCGCGAGCTTGTGGGTCATGCGCAGCTCGAAATGCTTGGCGATCTCATAGACCTCGATGTTGGCGTCGATGCCGACATTGCGCCACATGCCGACGATCGCTTGGATCATTTCGTAGTCCTTCGGCTTGAAGCCGCGCGTAGTCTGGATGGTGAATTTGACCGGCTTGTCCTTGGAATATCCGCTGGCGGCGAGAAGCTTGGCGGCCAGCGCTGGATCGTACGGCACTTTGATCGACGGATCGAAGGCCGCGTATTCCGGCCCCTCAAGCGTGTCGATCACGACGCCATAGCCACGCAGCAGCCGTTTGATGATGCTCTGCTTGTCTACGGCGTGACACATCGCCAAGCGGACGTTCTTGTCATCCATCACCCCACCGTTGGTGATGAACAGCAAGCCGAGGTCGCACGTCGTTTGGCAGACCCCTTTCAGTCCGGCCTTGGTCTTGAGCCGGTCGTATTCCTCGTAAGGCACTTCCAGCGTCAAATCGGAAGCGCCACTCTCGATCTCCGCGACGCGGGTGGTCGCATCCGGGACAAACTTGAACACGACCGTGTCGAACGGCGGCTTCCCACCCCAATATTTCGGGTGCGCCTTGAGCCGCAGATAAGCGTTGCCCTCGTAGGCGTCGACCATGTAGGGGCCACTGCCGATCGGCTTTGCCTCGAATCCCTGCGGGCCGACTTTCTCGTAATAGGCCTTGGGCAGCACATAGCCGGTGAGAAACGCCATCCATTTGAAAAGCACGGGGTCATAATTCACGACGTCGGCGGTGACGCGCTTGCCGTCGATCTTGAAATTGTCGATGCCGGCCCAGATGAACGATACCGGATTGCCGCTGTCCGGCTTGGCGTTGCGCTGGATCGACCAAACGATGTCGTCCGGCGTCAATCGGCTGCCATCGTGCCAGAACACGTCCTCGCGGACATCCATCCACACTTTTGTCTTGTCTTCGTTCCAGCCCCAAGCCGTGAGCAAAGCTGGCTCAAAAGAAAGATCGGGCCGCTGACCGATATAGTTGTTGAAGACCGAGCGATAGATCGACTGCAGCGTCGGGTTGACCGACGACGGTCCCGTGTTCGGATCGAAAGACGGCAGGTTGACGTTGTAGGCGATGTTGAGCGTGCCGCCGGCCGCGGCGCTGGCAAAGCGCCGAGGTGCCAGGAGGCTGGTCAGAAAGCCGCCGCTCGCGGCGAGAGCTTGACGTCGCGTGATGGTGAACATGGTCTGACAATCCCTTTTGCGTGGGGCAAGTGGCTCGACGTCGCGCTTGTTTCGACTTTGAGCATGCGCGCAATGCTCCCGCCGTCGCGCCGTAGCGCGATCCGAAAACCCATGAGTTTTTGATGTCCGCTTCCGAGGCCGCAGCGAATGGGGCAGGGACCCCGTTCGCGGCGGGCCTTCCTGGCCGGCGGCGGGCGGTTCGGCTGTTGGCCGAGCCTATTTGAACTCTAGGAACTCAGCGATTATCGTCAATGTGCGACATTGCGCACGACGCAACGAATGCAAATTATCTTGGATCGCCGGGGTCAGAGACGATCACTTTTCTGATTTCTGGAAAAAAGAGGTCGGTCTAAAAGAGAAACGATCAGGCGAGAAAGTGGAATCGGACCCGCTCGTCGATGACGGTGGCACGCGCCAGCTAAAATGTATGGTGGCCGGCTGCCTGCCCTCCGTCCACGTGGAGAATTTCTCCAGTTACGAATCCCGCCGAGTCCAGATACATCACGGCGTCAACGATGTCAGACGTTTCTCCCATTCGACCCATCGGATGCAAGGACGCCAAAGCTTGATGAGTCTCGACCGGATGCATCGGAGTCTTGATGATTCCTGCAGAAACAGCATTTGCGCGCACGCCATTTTTTGCACACTCTATCGCGAGCGACTTGGTTGCCGCGTTCAACGCTCCCTTGGTGAGAGATGCGAGCACACTTGGCACGCTGGTCATCGGCTGGTCTACCAGGCTTGTCGTGATTGTCACGACGTGACCCCGCCCTTGCTTGTTCATGATCTCCACAGCGCGCTGAGTCATGTGGAAGAAGCCCGTGACGTTCGTTGCCATGTAGATAGCGTAGTCATCCTTTGTGTAGGCGGTGAAGGGCTTTGCGATAAAGATGCCGGCGTTATTGACCAGCGTGTCGACGCGGCCAAAGTGTTTTAACGCCGCCTCGGACAGAAGATCCGCAGTCCTTGGGTCGGCGATGTCACCCGGCACGGCGACCACGTCCGGATCAGCAGCTGCTTTGATGGATCGCGAATTCGCGACGACCCGGTAACCGCGGCTTCTGAATGCCTGGACGAGTGCAGCGCCTATTCCGTGCGACGCGCCTGTTACAACGGCCACTCTTTCAGCTTTGCTCATAAATCACCCATCTATCGACGATATTGCCGATACAACCGGCTGATCGAAACAGCACGTCCAGCCTCGAATACCCGATGCGACAAGGCAATTTTGGCCTTTCAGGCCGCCCCGCTCGCCAACAGCGGGGCGTAATCCGACCGTTTTAACATCGTGTGGAGTTGACGACGCCGGACGCCCATGTTGCCGCCGTCGAAGATCGGAAGGGCTAGCGCATCTTGTAGAAGACGCCCCAATGGAATCTCGTGGTCATAACTGTCGATGCCCACCATGCGCATGAGATCGGTGATGACACGAACCGCGGCTTCGGAGCCATAAATTTTCGCTTGTATTGCAAGTTCGTCGGCGGCGGGAGACTGACTATCGACGGCGTGGCACGCGCGCCAGCTGAGATATCGAGCCGCTTCAATGGTGGTCTTGGCGTCAGCCAATGCATATCCCACTGCTTGATGCTCAATGATCGGATGGACACCGCCGCGTCGCTCGGTGCGGGCGAAGTGCAACGCGAACTCGAACGCCGCCCGCATGAGTGCAACTCCGAAAATGCCGACCAAGGCAGCGGTCCCGGTGAAACTGGCTGCAGTCAGTGCAAGGCCGCTGCCTTCCTGCCCCAGCAAATTATGTCGCGGCGCGGCGACATTTTTGAAACCAAACTGCGGCGTGAGGTGCGCGCGGTGGCCGATGGAATCAATTGCACGCTCGAAGACGATGCCGGGCGTCGGTCGTTCAACCGCTATGATGGAAATCGCCTTGTCGGGCGGAGCGTCGGGGTTCGTTCGGCACACCACGCACAAGACATCGGCGCCATTGCGGTCCCACCCGGTTGCCGACGAAACCCATTTTTTCCGGCCGTTAATGACCCAGCTATCGCCTTCGAGCTTCGCGGTGGTTCGCACGCCCTCACCCGGCGGCGGAGAAGCGGCATTGGCGCTCCCGCCTGGTTCGCTGGAACAAAACCCGGCCAATGGTGCGCCACTCTTCCTTAAGAACGGCGCCAGCAGCCGGCCGCACTGGTCCGGTGTGCCACCAAGCAAAATCGGCAGAATTCCGAGAACCGTCCCCAGCATCGTCAGGGTGACGCTGGCGTTCACGCTGTAAAGTTCCTCAGCCATGATCGCCATGTCGACAAGGCCGGCGCCCTCGCCGCCTGCCGGGGCGGGAATGCACTTTCGCAAAAATCCCGCTGCCGCCATGGCTTCGTAGGCAGGCTTGGCAGCGAGAAATCGCTCTTCGGCAGTCGGCAGCGACTCGGCATCCCTTGTGCCGGCAAGCACATCGCTGGCGAATCTGCGGGAGTCGAGCTGGAGCTCGCGCTGCTGCCGCGTGAGTGTAAAATCGATTGCCATCGAACCTTCCCGTACTTCGGTGACTGTCAGCCGTTCAGCAAACGGCTATCTGACCGAAGCAGAAAAGTCTTGGACGGCAGCGACCGATTTCTTGGCCTATTGTGAACCTAGACGGGCTTCGGACTCATGGCACGACGAAACTCCCGAGGTGCCGTGCCGTTACTACGCTTGAACAGTCTGTTGAAATGCGAAATGTCTCGAAACCCGGCGGTGAAAGCGATTTCCGCAATTGTTTTGTTCCGGCAGTCGTGATCAAGAAGCTTACGGGTACAATCGAGAATCCGTTTGTCGTTAACGTGTTCTCCGACCGAACGATCCGTGGTGGAAAATAGCCTATGCACGTAGCGCTCCGAACAGCGGAACTTTACCGCGAGCGTTGCCGCGCCGAGGTCGGGGTCATCACTGTGGCGGTCGATATAGTCCAGCATCATTGACAATAAAACCAGGGGATTCACCCGCTCCGATGGTCTCTCCGCAAGGGCCTCGGATGCGTGAGCGATCAGGTCGACAATGTGTGCGCCGGTGAAAGCAGGAATTCCCGAAGGCGGTCGTGAACTAAGACAAAGCTCCGCATATCCACTGAGTGTCCGGGACAGAGCACGGCCGACTTCCGTCGCGGAGAGGGTCAGCCGCGGTCGCTCGGAGAAATTTTTTGGGAGCAAATGTCGCGGCACCGCAAAACAAAACAGCTGGAAATCGCGACAGTTTGCGATCTCGAACGGCTCGGTTGTATCCGCGACCGCGAGATCTCCCGGCCCGCAAATCTGCTGATGACCGCGCTGCGTGTAGCGGCCAACCCCCTCAAGTTGAAGGTTGACAAAGGACAGGTCATCCCTGCTCCGCGCTATATGCGAGCGTAAGCGCAAAACCCGGTGCTTTGTTGCTGTGACGCGGGAAATCTGGATGGGAGCAGAGTCGGCTCTCGATATCGTTCCTTCGAAAGGATGCTCGGCTATTTTCCGGGGCTCCAGCCGGACGAAAGCGGCCGCAAGATCGTCGGCCCAACTGCCAAAGGGTTGATCGTTTTGATGCGGCTTTGTCGACCACTCCATAGGCGCCTCAAAAAATGCGACAGCAAATTTGACGGCCCAGCCAACGACATACGTTACATTTAGAGAGAGAACGGGTCAAATTTCTCTGCTGTGAACCGCTCCCTGGTCCGAAGCGATTGTCTCATCCGGCTTCGAGCCGGCGTGCTAACTCCGCCTTGGTGTGCCAGGCAGGTTGCCTTGGTCCGTCCTCCACAAACAACGGGGCAGCGGTTCGGTTCTCTATTTCGGCTCGTCAATGAAGCTCACGTGCGCGGCGACCACGCGCCAGCCTTCCGGAAAGCGCACCCAGGTCTGCATCTGGCGCCCGACTTTTCCCGGCACGCTCGCGCGGTGAAAAAGCGTCGAAGCGACCGCGCAATCGCGGCCGTAGGTGCTGATGACTGTCCGCGAAATGGTGCGCGCCAATCCCGCCGGCGAGCGTGCGGCGCGGAACGCGGCAATCTCGTCATGGCCGTACAAATTCTCCGTGCCGCCATAGCGGATGGTGCGCGGGTTCTTCCAGAAGAGGGCATCGAGCGTGTCGACGTCATTGTCGCCCAGGGCCTTTTCATAACGATCGAACGCGGCACGCACTTCGGCAACGACCTCCGGCAGGTCAATGTCCATTCTATTATCTCCAGATTTTCCAGTAGCTTACATAAGATGAGGAGGCTTGAGGAACATCGCTGATAGCAGATCGGTCGGCGTTTTCAATCTCTGGGAGGCTCCTTATCCGTTTGCTCTGGCAGTCCGCCGTCGTGCAGCAGGCGAGCCGTAGGTCGGTGTCATGCATTTCGCTGTAGAGCAGCCGTCCAAGAAGGAATGAGCGAAAGCATCCTCACTGCCCTAAACCCGCGCGAGCAGTGATGAGCCTTGTCCATGGAAACTATGACGTGCATCGAGGACTTGCGGCAAGCGGCCTCCCGCAAGGTGCCCCGCGCGTTCTTCGATTTCGTCGATGGCGGCTCCTACACCGAGCGGACCCTTCAGGCGAATTGTGCCGATTTCGAACGCATCAAATTACGCCAGCGCGTCTTGATCGATGTCGCCAGCCGCAGCACGCGCTCGACGATCCTCGGCGAGCCTGTTTCGCTGCCGTTGGCGCTGGCTCCCGTCGGGCTCTGCGGCATGCTGCATCGCGACGGTGAGATCTTGGCCTGCCGGGCCGCGCAGGCGGCCGGGATACCGTTCTGTTTGTCGACCATGTCGGTCTGCTCGATCGAAGACGTGGCCGCTGCCGTGGAGAAACCGTTTTGGTTCCAGATATTTTTCATGAAGGACCGCGGCTTTGTTCGCTCGCTGGTGGAGCGCGCAGCGGCGGCAAAATGCAGCGCGCTCGTGGTCACGCTCGATCTGCCGGCGATTGGCCAGCGCCATCGCGACATTCGCAACGGCATGGGCATGCCGCCGAAACCGCGTTTCAAGACGATGCTGGATATCGCGAGCAAGCCGGCGTGGGCGTTCGGCATCGCCCGCGGTAAACGCCGGACGCTCGGCAATCTCGCCGGGCAGATTCGCGGCGCCGAAAGTCTTGGTGCCTTGTCACAATGGATCGGAAGCCAGTTCAATGCGCCGCTCTCCTGGAAAGACGTTGAATGGCTCGCCGGCCTTTGGCCCGGCAAGTTGATCCTGAAAGGAATTCTGGACGTCGAGGATGCGCGCATCGCGGCGAAGACCGGCGCGGCGGCGCTTGTGGTCTCCAACCATGGCGGCCGTCAGCTTGATGGCGCGCCGTCGTCGATCTTGGTGCTGCCGCCCATCGCGGATTCCGTCGGCTCATCCATCGAGATTCTGTTCGACGGCGGCCTCCGCTCCGGTCAGAACATGATGCGCGCCATCGCGCTTGGCGCGCGCGCATGTCTGAGCGGGCGGGCTTATATCTACGGTCTCGGCGCGGGCGGACAGGCGGGTGTAACGCGCGCAATCGAAATTTTGCACAACGAGCTCGACGTCAGTATGGCCTTGACCGGTGTCACGAGCATTGCCGATATCGATCGTCGCGTGATCGCTGCGGTTTAGAGTGCGATCATTTTAAGTCGAAGCAGGATCGTCATTGCGAGAAGCGAAAGCGACGAAGCAATCCAGCCTTCTCTCCAGCTTCTGAATTGCTTCGTCGACAGCTCGCTTAACGGGCAGCGCTCTTCAACAAAGCGCGCAGCGGCAGCCATGCGGTTTCCTTGAGCCGGTCGAGCACGATCGACGAGCGCACGCGCGCGACGCTCTCGTGCGGGAGCAGAATCTCATTGACCAGCACCGATAGGTCTTTCAGGTCGGGAACGACGATCTTCAGGAGGTAGTCGGTGTCGCCGGTCGTGGCGTAGGCCTCCTGCACTTCGTCCAATCGCGTGACCAGTTTGCGAAATTTCTCTGCATTGTCGCCGCTGTGTGTGGCCAGTGTGACCTGCACGAACACCAGCAGCCGGAAGCCTATTCGCTCGGCCGCCAGATCGGCGCGATAGCCGCGGATCAGGCCGGCGGCTTCGAGGCTCGCGCGGCGGCGCGAGCACTGCGACGCCGACAGCCCGACGCGTTCGCCGAGCTCTTGGTTGGTCAGTCTGCCGTTTTCCTGCAGCGCCACGAGGATGCGCAGGTCGAACGCATCGAGGTCGGTAGGTTCGCGCATATTTCGCCAATCCATGCATGATTCATGCAAGTTCAGCGGTCTTTATACCACATTTTGCGCAACTCTTGCACGCGATGCGACTTATCTTGATGGCGCGACAAAGGAGGATTTTGCATGGGCCCATTTCCACACGACGCGCCGCCGGCGACCATCGACGCGCAAAATCCGATGGGCACCGACGGTTTTGCATTCGTCGAGTTCGCGCATCCTGAGCCGGCGCGGCTGCATGCCCTTTTTCGGCTCATGGGTTTTGCCGCTGTCGCCAGGCATCGCACGAAAGCGATCACCGTCTACCGGCAGGGTGATGTCGACTACCTCGTGAACGAGGAGCCCGGAACGCACGCCGCGGGCTTCGCCGCGCTGCACGGGCCGTGCGCATCGTCGATGGGCTTTCGCGTGGTCGATGCCGCGCATGCTTACCGCCGCGCTCGGCAGCTCGGGGTCGAGCCTCCCGATCCGGCCGTCGGCGCTCTCGCGCTCGATGTGCCTGCACTGAAGGGCATCGGCGGCAGCCTGCTCTACTTGGTCGATCGCTACGGCGACAAGGGCTCGGTCTACGACGAGGCTTTCGACTGGCTCGGCGCGCGTGATCCGAAGCCGGAGGGCCGCGGCCTCCATTACATCGACCACCTGACGCATAACGTCGGCCGCGGGCGCATGCATGTCTGGGCCGGCTTCTACGAGCGCCTCTTTAATTTCCGGCAGATTCGCTACTTCGATATCAAAGGAGAGTACACGGGCTTGTTCTCGCGCGCGCTCACCAGCCCGGACGGCAAGATCCGCATTCCGATCAACGAATCCGCCGACGAGCGCAGCCAGATCGAAGAGTATCTGCACCGCTACAAAGGCGAGGGTATCCAGCACGTCGCCTGCGGCTGCCGCGACATCTACACCACCATCGAGCAACTGCGTGCCGACGGGCTCGGCTTCATGCCGTCACCCCCGGCCACTTACTACGAGCGCGTGGACGAGCGTGTGCCCGGCCACGGCGAAGACATGGCGCGGCTGCAGCGCAACGGCATCCTGCTCGATGGCGAAGGCGCAGTCGCGGTTGGCGACAAGCAAGGGCAGATGACCAAGGTTCTGCTGCAGATCTTCTCGGCCAACCTGATTGGTCCGATCTTTTTCGAGTTCATCCAGCGCAAGGGCGATGAAGGCTTCGGCGAAGGCAATTTCCGGGCGCTGTTCGTCTCGATCGAGGAAGATCAAATCCGCCGCGGCGTGCTCAAGGCGCCGGACACGCGATCCGCGGCCTGATCCTGGAGCGCACATCAGGGAGAAGCAAACATGTCGGCGCTGGCGCAGAAGCAGCTGATCGAGAGTGATCCGAAGGCTCGCTTCCGCAACGCGCCGCGAAAGCCGGACTTCACCATCGGTCAAGACTGGGGTCGCTACACGCCCGCCGAACACGACCGCTGGGATCGGCTGTTCAATCGCTCGCAGGCGATTTTGCGCAATCGTGCCTGCGACGAATTCGTCGCAATGATCGAGAAGCTTGAGCTTTCCGGATCCGGCATTCCCGACATGGAGAAGCTGAGCGACCGGTTGGCAAAGCTGACCGGCTGGCGTGTCGTTCCGGTCGCCGAGCTCGTACCCGACGACATTTTCTTCAACCACCTGGCCAACCGCTGCATTCCGGCCGGTGCCTTCATTCGCTCGGAAGCGGAGATGGATTACCTGCAGGAGCCGGACGTCTTTCACGACATTTTTGGGCACGTTCCGCTGCTGGCCAATCCGGTCTACGCCGATTTCATGCGGGCTTACGGTCAGGGCAGCAATCGGGCGCTGGCGCTCGGCCGCTTGGTCAATCTGGCGCGGCTCTACTGGTACACGATTGAATTCGGCTTGATCCGGACGGCGGCCGGACTGCGCATTTTCGGCGCCGGCATCATGTCATCGGTCGGTGAAAGCGTCTTTGCGCTCGAGAGCGACTCGCCTAACCGCATCGCCTTCAATCTTGAACGCGTTATGCGCACGAAATATGTGATCGACGATTTTCAGCAGACTTATTTCGTCATCGACAGCTTTGAGAAGCTGCTGCAAGACTGTTATCGGGACTTTGGTCCCTTATATGAGCGGATGAAAACGGCCTCCGACATCGCGCCCGATCAATTGGTCGAGAGAGACGCGGTCATGAGCCGGGGCACGCTCAGCTATTTCAAAAAGAGACGAGTGACCCGCGCCTTCTAAAAATCCGGCAATGCCTTGCCCGGATTCATGATGTTGTCCGGGTCGATGGCGCGCTTGACGGCGCGCATCACGTCGAGCGCGGCCCGGTCGAATTCCAAGGCCATATAGCGGCGATTTGATTGCCCGATGCCGTGCTCGCCGGTCGAGGTGCCGTCGTGCGCCAGCGCGCGCTTCACCAGCCGCTCGACGAAGGCATAGCCGCGCTCGACCTCCGCAGCGTTCGTGAAGTCGATCAAAGGCAGCACGTGAAAATTGCCGTCGCCGACATGGCCGACGATCGGCGCCACGAGTCCGCTCGCGGCGATGTCCGATTTTGTCTCGGCGACGCAGGCTGCAAGCTGCGATATCGGAACGCAAACATCTGTCGAAATGCCCTTGGCGCTCGGGCGCAGCGCGCGCGCTGCCCAATAAGCGTCGTGGCGCGCGCGCCAAAGCCTGGAACGATCTTCGACTTGAATAGCCCAATCGAACGGTCCGCCGTCGAACTCGGCGGCAATTTCGTTGAAACGCGCCGACTGTTCGCGCACGCCCGCTGCCGATCCGTGGAATTCGAGAAAGAGCAGCGGTGTCTCTGGCAGCGCGAGCCGCGAATAAGCATTGCAGGCGCGGACCTGAACTTCATCCATCAGCTCGATGCGCGCGACCGGAATGCCGGATTGGATGGCCGCGATCACCGCATTGCAAGCAGCCTCGATGGACGGAAACGGACAGACGCCGCCGCTGATTTCCTCAGGAATGCCATTCAGCTTGAGCGTGATCTCGGTGACGACGGCAAGCGTGCCCTCCGAGCCAACGATCAGCCGCGTGAGGTCATAGCCAGCGGAGGATTTGCGCGCGCGCGTGCCGGTCCGGCTGATGCTGCCGTCCGGCAGCACGATCGTCAGCGCCAGCACGTTATCCCGCATTGTGCCGTAGCGGACCGCGTTGGTACCGGAGGCGCGGGTCGCGACCATGCCGCCGAGCGAAGCATCGGCGCCGGGATCGATCGGAAAGAACAGGCCGGTGTCGCGCAGGTGCTGATTGAGTTCGCTGCGCGTCACGCCCGCTTCCACGGTGCAGTCGAGATCGTCAACGCGGACGGCAACGATCCGCTTCATGCGCGAGGTGTCAATCGAGAGGCCGCCAAACGGCGCATTGATATGGCCCTCGAAAGACGACCCGACGCCGAACGGGATGATGGGTATGCGGTGTTTCGCGCCGATGCGAACCGCGTCGGCAACCTCGTCGGTCGTCTGCGGGAACAGCACCGCGTCGGGCGGCTCGTTCGGCACCTCCGAGAGCTGGTTGCCGTGTTGGCGGCGAACCGCTTCGCCCTCGGCCAGCCGTTCGCCGAAGCGCGCGCGCAGCTGCGAAAGCGCGGCTGCAAGCGCGTCAGGTCCTGGTCGAGACGCGCAAGTCATTCAGCCGCGCACCTTGCGGAAAAACATGTGCGGGAACGGGTTGGGAAAACCTTCGATCTTGACCTCGATGAAAGCCGGCTTGCCGGTTGCGAGCGCGGCGTCAAGCGCAGGCGCGAGCGTTTCAGGACTGTCGGCCTTCCAATAATCCATGCCGAAACTATCGACGAATTTCGCGAAGTCGGGATTGTAAAGATCCGACGAGATCAGCCGGCCGCCGAACATCTCGCGCTGAATGCGCCGCACATTGCCGTAGGCATGATCGTTGAAGACGATCGCCACCACGGCGATGCCAAAATGCATCGCGGTCGAGAGTTCCTGGCAATTGAACATGAAGCCGCCGTCGCCGCCCACATAGATGACAGGCCGATCCGGCAGCGCCACCTTGGCGCCAAGCGCGGTCGGGTAGCCGTAGCCGAGCGTGCCCTGATAGCCCGGCTGGATCACCGTCCGCGGCTGGTACACCGGATAGCCCCACCACGAATAGAAATGCAGTTGCGTCACGTCGAAACAGACGATGCCGTCTTCCGGCAGCGCGTCGCGGATGACCTTTGTGTAGGCGCGCTGCGGCGCGAGGATCCGGCCCAGCGCCTCCTCTTTCTGCGCCTTGATCTGCGCCAACTCTGTTTCGCGGCTTTCGCGTCGCCTATTCGCGACCGGCACACGCTCGAGCAGTTCGGCAAGTGCCGCGCGCGCGTCGGCGACAATATGAACATCAGGCCGCCAGGCGGCGACCGATTGCTCCGGATCGATATCGATTCTGATCAGGCGAACATCGTCGTCGCGGCCCCATTCGACGATCGGATGGAAGAAACGCGTGCCGACGGCGAGCGCCACGTCGATGCCGGGCCAGAGATCGTTACCGACTTGCATGGTTTGCGCGAGCGGATGACGGATGTCGAGCGCGCCGAGACCGTGTTCGCTCATGATCACGGGCGCTTGCAGCATTTCGGCGAGCGCGCGCAACTCGTTCTCGGCGCCGAACACGCCGCTGCCGACGAAGATCGCCGGGTTGCGAGCGCGGCCGAGCAGCGCGGCGGCATGCGCCAAGGCGTATGGGTCAGGTTGTGGTGGTGGGATTGGAGCTGCCGGCGGTCCGGCAGGAATTTCCGGCGACCGAGCGGCTGCGATGTCGGGCGGAATTTCAATCACCACCGGACGGCGGCGGCCGCTGTTCAACTCGCGAAAAGCCGCCTGCACGACGTTCGCGGCGTCGGCCGGCGATTTCACCAGGCCCTGCCATTTCGAGACTGAAGCGAGCAAGCCGGTCTGATCCGGAATTTCGTGCAGGAAACCGAGGCCGCCGCCGATGTGGGCGGATGGAATTTGTCCGGTGATGCAAAGCACCGGCGCGTTGCACGCATAAGCGGTCGACAGCGCCGCCGTCGCATTGAGAACGCCCGGTCCGGGCACCACAAGGCACGTGCCGACGCGGCCGCTCGCCTGCGCATAGCCGAACGCCATGTAGGCGGTCGCTTGTTCGTGGCGTGTATGAATGACGCGAATAGCGTCTTGGCGATCGTAAAGCGCGTCGAAGATGTAATCGAGCTGCAGGCCGGGCAGGCCGAAGATGGTGTCAACGCCCGCGGCCGCCAGCGAAGTGACAAGAATCTCGGCGCCGGTTGGGCCGACCTGTGTGCTCATGGCGGCAATCTTATCGTCGTCGTCGCAACGTCCAATGCCATTCGGCGACTGCAACATGCTCTCACGTCATGGTTCGCCATTCAGGGACGCGCCGACGCCAAATCTGCGTCCATAGAATTTAGGTATGGGTCCGCTTCGAGAAACAATTGGACCCCCTTTTTTGCCTTTCCTAAGCCTTGCTGCGGACGGGTGACGCGGCGCTCGCGAGACTCCGCCCTTAGACGCCGGCAACCTGCAAAAAATCCTGTTCCGGCGGTCGCGGGAAGCAATCGAGCGGGCGCAACGTGCGGAACATTCGTGCGCGAAAAATCGCGCCGGTCAGCGAACACAGGTCGGCAGGGCGGACACCAAAAATCGTCTGCCATAAAGGGAGGACATAACGATGGAAGAACACACGCTCGTCGGCACAAGGCGGCGCCCGCTGTTGCAGGTCAACCCGAGCCGCCGCAGCGTGCTCAAGGCCGGCGCCGCGGCGCTTGCGGCGAACACGGTCTTTGCTCCCGCGGTTTTGCGTGCCGACAATCTCGTGATTAAGGTCGGACACATCGCCCCGAAGACCGGTCCGATGGCGGGCTTCGCCGAAGCGCAAGATTGGACACTCAACGGCATTCGTCAGATCCTGGCGTCGGGTTTGCAGATCGGCGGCAAGACCTACAAGGTCGAGATCGTCACCAAGGACAGCCAGACCGACGAAAGCCGCACGGCCGAAGTCGCCAGCGAGCTCATCCTCAAGGACAAAGTCGATATCATCACCGCCTCGAGCGGATCGATCGATTGCAATCCGACGGCCAACGTCGCCGAACTCAACGAAGTGCCATGCATTACGACGGACGATCCGTGGGAATCCTATTATTACGGCCGCAATCCGCCGAAGGAAGGCTTCACCTGGACCTATCATTTCTTCTGGGGCCTCGATCAGGTTCTGGCTTGCTTTATCGGCCTGTGGAAGGAACAGCAGACCAACAAGGTCGTCGGCACGCTGTTCAACACCGCGCAGGACGACACCTCCTGGCATGACGCGTTCATTCCGGCGATCAAGAATGCCGGCTTTACCGTGGTCGATCCGGGTCAGTTCCCGGCTTTCGGCAACGACTTCTCGCCGCAGGTCACGGCCTTCAAGAAAGCCGGCGTCGAGATCGTCACCGGCAACTTGTTCACGCCGGACTTCGCCGGGTTTTACAATCAGTGCGCCCAGATGGGCTATCAGCCGAAAGTCATCACGCTCGGCAAAGCGTTCCTGTTTCCGGCCGACGTCGCCTCGCTCGGCCCGCGCGGCGTGGGCGTGACAAGCGAGGTGTGGTGGACGCCGGACCATCCCTACAAATCGAGCCTGACCGGAATTTCCTGCAAGGACCTCGCCCAGTCTTATGAGAAGGATTCCGGCAAGCATTGGACGCAACCGATCCCCTTCAAGCATGCGCTGTTCGAGGTGGTCATCGACGTGCTCAAGCGCTCGAAAGATCCGAAGGATCCGAAATCCGTCCTCGACGCCATCGTCTCGACCGACATTCACACAATCGTCGGTCCGGTGAAGTGGACCGGTCAGCCGGTGAAGAATGTCTGCACCACGCCGGTGGTGGCTGGGCAATGGCAGAAGCACGGCGATCGGCTCGACATCGCCATTGTCAATTCCGGCGCCTTCCCTGAAATCAAAACGACATCCAAGCTCCTGCCTTTGGCTTGATCGAGGACTTAAGGCTTGCGGCCGTTCGGCGCTGAGCGGCTGCAAGAGCATGATCCGGCAAAGTGGAAGCCGGTTTTCCGAAAAGATCATGCTCCGCTAAGAGGCATGATCCGGAAAAGTGGAAGCCGGTTTTTGCGAAAAGATCATGCTTCAACAAAACGCTAGAGCGGGATGACGACTCGGAGAAAAGTCAGCCCGCGCAAGCGCGATCGGGGGACTAGTGTCTGCAATCTTAGCGCTTGAGAGCATCAGTAAGAGTTTCGGCGCGGTCGTAATCGCCGACGACCTCGATCTTCGGCTTGCCGAAGGTGAAGCACTCGGCATGCTCGGCCCGAACGGCGCGGGCAAGACGACGCTGTTCGGCATCATCACCGGCATGCTGGCGCCGAATTCAGGACGCGTGCTGTTCGAAGGCCGCGACATCACCCGTCTGTCGGCGGCCGAGCGCTGCCGGCTCGGCATTGCCCGTTCGTTTCAGATTCCCCAGCCGTTCGGCGGCATGTCGGTGTTCGAGAATCTGGTCGTTGCCGGCGCTTTCGCCAAGGGCCGGCGCGAGCGTGATGTCTACGATCTCTGCGCGCAGATCCTGGAAGATTGCGAGCTCGGCGACAAAGCCAATGTGAAAGCCAATACGCTGACACTCCTTGACTGCAAACGGCTTGAGCTGGCGCGCGCTCTCGCCACCCGGCCGAAACTCTTGCTGCTCGACGAAGTCGCGGGCGGCTTGAGCGAAATGGAATGTGAAACGCTGGTGGCGCTTATCCGCCGTATCCGCGCCACCGGCGTCTCCGTGATCTGGATCGAGCACATCGTGCACGCGCTCTTGGCGACCGTCGACCGCATCGTCGTGCTGGCGGGCGGAGCGTTCATCGCCGACGATCGGCCTGCGGCGGCGATCAGCCATCCCAAGGTCACGGAAATCTACATGGGCATCCCGGCCGGCGAATAGCAATCCGCCGGCCGCAAGCGTAAGACTGAGTTCGGGTATTGCGATGGCGCTTCTGGAAGTGAATTCGCTGACCGCCTTTTACGGCGACTTCCAGGCGCTCTACGGCGTTTCGCTTTCGGTCGACGAAGGCCAGGCGGTCGCCGTGATCGGCGCCAACGGCGCCGGCAAAAGCACGCTCCTGAAATCCGTCGTCGGCATAATCCGCGCCGCGCCCGGCATGATCCGCTTCAACGGCGACCCCATCGGCGGCATTCGGTCGCCGAAAATCGTCGCGCGTGGTGTCACCATGGTGCCGGAAGGGCGCCGGCTTTTTTCATCGCTGACGGTCGAGGAAAACCTGCGCATCGGCGGCCAGCTCGGCCGTCCGGGTCCATGGACGTTGCAGCGTGTGCTCGAGCTTTTTCCGATGCTGGCGGAGCGGCGCAGCCAGGCGAGTACCTCGCTGTCCGGCGGACAGCAGCAAATGGTCGCGATCGGCCGCGCGCTGATGTCCAATCCGCGGCTGTTGCTGTGCGACGAAATCAGCCTCGGGCTCGCGCCGATTGTGGTGCGCGACATCTTCCAGCGGCTGCCGACCATCGTGGCTGAAGGCACCGCCGTCGTGGTCGTCGAGCAAGATGTCGTTCAGGCGCTGGCTGCGTCCACCTATCTCTATTGCCTGCAAGAGGGGCGGGTCTTGTTGGAAGGCGCCTCGAGCAGCCTCAGCCGCGAAGCAATCAAGGCCGCCTATTTCGGAGTGTAGCGGCGCATGGAACTCGCCCACGTCATCATCCAAGGCGTTCTGCTCGGCGGCCTTTATGCGCTCTTTGCCGCCGGCCTGTCGCTCATCTTTGGCGTCATGCGCCTGGTCAACATAGCGCACGGCGATCTGATCGTGGTCGCGGCCTATATGGCGTATTTCACCATGCAGGCGCTCGGCGTCGGTCCGTTCACGTCGCTGTTTGTCGTCGTGCCGGCCATCGCGGTCTTAGGCTACGCGCTGCAGCGCGGACTGTTGAACTTCGCGCTGGGCGACGAGCTGCCGCCATTGCTGGTGACATTCGGCTTGTCGGTCATCATCCAGAATGTACTGCTCATCCTGTTCACCCACGACAGCCGCAGGCTCTATGCCGGGCCGATCGAGATGACGAGCTGGAAGTTCACGCCGGATCTCGCGGTAGGCGTGCTGCCGGTGATCCAGTTCGTCGTCGCGGTGGCCGTCATCGGCGGCCTGCAGCTTGTGTTCTACCGCACGACGCTGGGTCGCGCCTTTCGGGCGACCTCCGACGACCCGGACATCGCGCAACTGATGGGCATCGAGAATCGCCACATCTTCGCACTGGCGATGGCGCTGTCGCTCGCGGTCGTGGCGGTGGCCGGCGTGTTCATTGCGATACGCACGACCTTCAATCCGTTCTACGGTCCGCAGCTTCTCATCTTCGGCTTCGAAGCCGTCATCATGGGCGGGCTCGGCAGTCTGTGGGGTACGCTCGCCGGCGGCGTGCTGCTCGGATTGGCGCAGGCCATCGGCGGCCAGATCAATGTCGGCCTGCCGTTCACCGCCGGACACGTCGCCTTTCTGCTGGTGCTGATCGTGCGGCCGCAAGGCCTGTTTCCCAAGGTGTCGGTATGAGCGCGAAGGACAAGGATGTCGGCGCGCCACCGAAGGCGCGGGTCGTCCATTCGACCCTGTCGAGCCGCATCGGCATGACATTTTGGATTCTGCTCACGGCGGCGCTCGTCGCCTTGCCGTATTGGGGCGACCGCCAGATGATGCGTCTCGCCACCGAGATTTATTCGTTCGTGGCGCTGGCGAGCCTCTGGAATTTCTTGGCCGGCTACGCCGGGCTGGTGTCGGTCGGTCAACAGACCTTCGTCGGGCTCGGCGGCTATACGCTTTATCTGTGCGCATTGTGGGCGGGCCTCAATCCGATGGTCGGCCTGCCTCTCGCAGGTGTCATCGGCGCGCTGATCTCCGTTCCGATCGTTTTGTTGCTGCTCAAGCTCCGTGGCGCCTACTTCACCATCGGCTCCTGGGTGGTGGCGGAAGTCTTTTTGCAGATCTTTCAGCTCGTGCCCGCGGTCGGCGGCGGCTCGGGCATCAGCCTGCCGGCGAAGGTCGTCCAATCGATCGCCACTTCGCGCAGCGGGCGCGAGTCCCTGATCTACTGGATATTTCTTGCGCTCGCGGTCGCCGTGATCGGCGTGATCGTGCTGCTCCTTCGCACGCGTTATGGCCTTGCCTTGCAGGCGATCCGCGACAACGAGACCGCGGCAAAATCCGACGGCATCGATGTCAATCGCGCGCGCACGGTGGTGTTCGTCGTCGCCGCCGCCGCGACCGCCATGGTCGGCTCCATGGTGTTTCTGCAAAAGCTCAGCATCACGCCATTCTCGGCCTTCAGCATCAACGATTGGACGGTGAACATGATCTTCATCACCGTCATCGGCGGCATCGGCAGGGTCGAAGGGCCGATCCTCGGCACCGTGATCTTTTTCGTGCTGCGGGAATTCCTCGCCGATCTCGCCAGCACTTATTTGATCATCCTTGGCGTCGTCGCGATCGGTGTGATGCTCAAAGCGCCGAAGGGAATTTGGGGCTATGCCGCCGACCGCTTGGGCTGGCAGCTTTTCCCGCTGGCGCGTCATCTTGTGCGCGGAACCGCCGGCAAAGAAGGCCGCCAAGCCCTGCGCATCGGGGCGGCCGGGCATTCGAATGCCCCGCCGCCGAGTGGGCCGGCCCGGGGCTTGCCATAACTCAAAGT
>DATMQV010000216.1:0-8779 GCA_035566615.1 Xanthobacteraceae bacterium | reverse complement strand
GCGGCTCGGCCTGGTCGGGCAACACCGCGAGCCGGCTGTACATGCGGCCTTCCCAATCTTCCCGGACCCGCTGGGCACCGATCGCGAGGCGGCGCAGATCGCGCAAGGTAAAAGCGAGCAGCCGGCCTGTCCGAAATGATGGCGACAGCGGCGGCAGCAGCCGATACGACAGCGCCGCAACCCCGCCACCGACGACAATCGAGAGCGCGGTATTGTAAAATTGCAGCGTATTGTAGGTCATCAGATTGGTCGGCGCGAGCAGCGGCACGAAGTTGGCTGCCAGAGCGGTAAACATCGCGGTCTGCCAGGGCTGGGCCATCAGCGCGCCCAGAGGGATCAGAAACAGGCCCATCACCATGCTGAAGCCGACGAACGTTTCCACCTGCGGCAGCAGCGCGAATGCCGCGATGGCCGCGCACACAGCAGCAAAAACATTGCCCACCATGAAGCCGACAGTGCGCGCGCAGGCTTCGTCCGCTCTCGGCGCAAACAGAAGTACGCCAATCGCCGTCCAGGTGATCGCCATGGCGCCGTTCGGCCATTCGCTCACGATCCAAAAGACCGCGACGGCACCGATGGCAACGAACGCTCGCCCCCCATTGGCGAGAGCCGGAAGCCAATCGGGCACATAAAACCTGAGGCGGCGACGGTGCACACGTCCGGGAGAATGTCCGGCAATCAGGAGCGCTAGGCCATCGAGAACGCGGGACAAGCCCGCCAGCACTCTCGCGGCCTCGTCCGCCACCAATCGGAACGAAGGCGTCTCGGCCGGCATCGCAACGAGCGACCGGGCCGCAGCAACACACAATTTGCGCATTCCAATCGGATCGCTCAGCCAGCCGCTCGGCACGCCCTGTCGCGGAGTGGAAGAGAACTGGTCTGGAATCTTCTGCAGCACAGTGGCGGCTTGGTGCCTGGCCACGTCCGCCGGCAATGCCGCAAGCCGAACCGCAACCGTGCGCCAGCCGGCCAATGCAGCAAACAAACCGTCAACGGCTTGCTGCAACAGCACTGCGCGATAGCGAAGCCAAGACGATTCTCCGATCGCTTCGTCGATCACCGGGTCCAGCGCAATAACCCGCCGGGCGAATTCGCGTCGGATCGGTTGCGTATCCGAAAATGGCACGGCGCGGGTCAGCGTGATGCGGAAATGAACGACAATGTTGTCGGCCAAGTCTGCAAACAGCTTCGCCAATCGCCGCGGCGCGGCGCCGAAATCGGTGCCGGCGAGCACGATGCCGGCGCACACGATGCCGATCCAAATCTCGCTCACGCGCATGATCGCAAAATTGAAGATGTGGCCATCGGTGCCGCCGGTCGCACCGAGGGTATCGCTTGCGAGGATTGCCGCGGTGAAGCCCGCCAGCGCCGCCGCGTAGGCAGCAAAGTTGCGCAGCAGCGTGGCAACGCACGCACACGCCGCGCCCCATAGCGCCAGACCGAGGAGAAAACCGACGCGATCCTGCGGGAACCAGGCAGAGAGCGCGACAATCCACACCGCGCCCACCACCGTTCCGATCATGCGGAACCATCCCTTGCGCAGCGACGCGCCAAGGTGCGGCTGGCACATCAAGGCCGCGGAAGTGCCGGCCCAATATGCATTGTCGAGCTCAAGCCAAAACGCGACGTAGAGAGCAAGACAGACGGACGCCCACAGCCGCAATCCGAATACGAGCGTGGGGCCGGCCGCCCGCACCGCCGTCGACACCGGCATCGTTCAGCCTCATCGGAAGCCACGAACCTGGGGCGACTCCCGGTCCACCAATGTCGGCTTCCGCCATTGCCTTTCACTCCGCGTCGACAGGGGCAGTCGGCGTAGGCGCGGATCGGTGCGCCGATCTCAATGCGGGCGGCAGCACCGCGCGAGCGCTTGATTTCGAAAAATACTGGTTCGCAATCCAACCGGCAATGACACGATGCATCGCAGCCGCAGCGACTTGACGACATCGAGCCATGTCGCAAACCGAGTGCGGTGCTGTCCAAACAGCGCGACCACTCGCCTTCATGCGCCCCTCAAAATGAGAGACCCGCAACGGGAACACAAGCGATCGGTTGAAAGATGGCCGCAGCGGCAGGACCGCCGCCGAGACGCCTATTCGCCCACGGACGCCGGCGGACGCGGCGCTTCGTCGGTGGACGCAGGACGGCGGAGGTCCGGAAGGATGCGCTTAAAGACCGACAGCACGCCCCTCTCCTCCTGCTGCTGCGGCGCCGCTTCAGGCGCGGTCGCAGGATCGATCGTGGCCACCGGCCGCGACTTTATCTCAACGGTCGTCAGCGCATCGGGCTGCTGGGAAGGGGTCGACTGAACTGGCGCCACCTGCAGCGGCGCAGCCGGCGTCGGCGCAGTTTGAGGTGCCGGGGACTGGATCGCCGCCGGCTGGGCCGTTGGCTGCTGAGCCGGCGAGCCGACGTCCGCGGAGCGCGCCGGCCCGACAGAAGCCGGCGGCAGATCGAGCGGACGCGGCGGAATGGCCGCCGTCGTGTTGGGCGAGGTTTCGGCGGGCCGCGGCTGTGCGGCGGGCCCCTGACTGTCGCCACGGCGCGGCGGCACGTCAGTTGGCGCTGGGCGGTTGGCGTCGACATTGGCCAGCGCCGCCCTGACCCGGGCTTCGACCGATTCCTTATCCTCCGCCTCGCGCGGTTTAGCCTCGGCGGCCTCGCGCGGCTTGGCTTCGGCGGTTTCGCGTGGTTTGGCCTCGGTGGTCTCGCGCGGCCGGTTTGCTTCGGTCGCCGCTGTAGCCGTTTCCGGCTTGCCGGGCTTACGCGGTTGCGGCTGCGCCGGCGGCGCCTTCGCCGTCTTGCGGACGGGTTGGCCTGCTGAACCCGTCGCCTCCTGTTGCGGCTGCCCAGTCCGGCGATCGGCATCGGGCGAAGCGGGGGCCGCCACGGACTGCGTCGCCTGCGGCGGCGTCGCGGGCTGGCTCGCCAGCGCGTTGGCAGGAACGCTCTTTGGAACCGGGCGCTCGCTCGGCGCCACCGCCACCGCGGGCGGCGTCGGCGCATGCGTCTGTGAAGGCAGGAAGCCGCCGAGATGGGCGACGAGATAGCCGCTCACGGCCGTGGCGACGGCGGCGCCCAGGATCTCCAGGAGCTTGTAGAAAAAGCGCGAAATGAAGGATCCCTTCTCCGCCACGGACGTCCCCAGCGTCTCGACCCAAATCGCTTCGACCCACGCAGATTCAAACGCAGGCTATCAGGCGAAATTGAGTCCGAAAAGGTGACGATACCGCGGAAAATGAACGCCCAGCCGCTACTTTTTGCGAAGTGTGGTTTCCGTAAGACAACCGAGACAACCGTCGGCACGGCCCGGGCCAAGGCTTTTGGGCGGACGCAACGACCCGAACCCGCACTTACGGGGCGCCGACCCCCGCCGGAGTTCACCCCGGGATTGAATCGGGGTCGGGGACGAGCGGCGATCAAAGTCGATCGGATTTGGTTTAGCGCTGGGCGTGCCGGTGCCGGCGGGAATGGTGCAGCACGCTGCGCGGCGGATTGACCACCTGGTTGGTGCCGCGCAGGTACTCTCCCGTTCCGAATACGTTGGATCCCGATCCGCCCAGCGATCCGAGCGCCGACCCGGAAGTCGACGGTGAGACCGGAACCTGGCGCGGCGGCGGGACCACCAGCGAACTGCTGGGATTCAAAATTGGCGCCGGTGCGACGTATGGCGCCGGCGGGACTTGCGCCGACACAATTCCGGCGGACAGAAAAACGGTCGCGAGCGAAAGACAGCAAACGCGTGTGAAGAACATGGAGTGATCCTTACGTGCCGCGACCCCGTACTTTAACTTAAAACAATCAGCGAATGTTCCTCGGCGACACTGTCGCACAACATTCGTCTGCCGGTCTGTCGTTGGACTCAACTGCGTCACGACGTTGCCACAGGTTCCGGATAGGTTTCCATTGACGGGGAGGCGGTCGCCAGGAGAAACCCGATGGCATTGCAGTACGCGGCAAATGCACGCTTGGTCACATATGATAAGAATATTTGCCCGCAATGCAGCGCTTGGCTGCTCGCGCCGGACTGGTCAGAACATTTCAACGAACGCTGCGTTCGTCACAGCTGGTCGTGTGACGCCTGCGGCTACGGATTCGAGACCACGGTCGTTTTTCCGCAAGTACAGAAAACCGCGGCTTAGCGCGACGCGGGGAAAACGCCGGAGACTTTTAGAAAAATCAGGGTTTCGGCGGGTAACCGTGCCGCCTGCCGGTATAGTCTTCGATCAGCGCGGTCGGGCCGGCGAGGCTCTCGCCCGCGTCGTTTGCACTCACATAGTTCGGACCGATCGGCGATTTGCCGTGGCCGTCGGGAATGTCGAGCACATAAGTCGGCTGGCACAGCCCGGAAAACCGTCCACGCAAGGCGCGCATCAATTCCTGCCCCTCCGCGATCGTCGTGCGTAGATGCGCGGTGCCGGGCGCCAGATCAGCGTGATGCAAATAGTAAGGCTTGATG
This sequence comes from Xanthobacteraceae bacterium, assembly GCA_035566615.1. Lineage (GTDB taxonomy): Bacteria > Pseudomonadota > Alphaproteobacteria > Rhizobiales > Xanthobacteraceae > BOG-931. Next base: position 4,320 of record DATMQV010000216.1, on the reverse strand, counting down.
CGGCATGCGACGAACGTGCGCATGAGCGTGCCGAGCGTTTCGATGTCGTCATTGACGCCGCGCAACAGCACCGACTGCGACAGCATCGGAATGCCCGCATCGATCAGCCGCGCGCAAGCCGCGCGTGCTTGTTGCGTCAGCTCGCGCGGATGATTGGCATGCAGCACGACGAACGTCGCCTTGTCGGTGCGCAGCGCGCGCACCAGCGAAGCGTTGATCCGCTCGGGCGCCACGACCGGAATGCGCGTATGCACGCGGATCACTTGTACGTGAGGAATGGCCGCTAGCCGCCGCACGACGCCTTTGATCCGCCGCGCCGAAAGGAACAGCGGATCGCCTCCGGAAAGGATCACTTCCCAAATCTGCGGATGGCTCTCGATATAGTCGAGCGCCGCAGCAAGCGCCGCAGCCGAGAGCCCTCCCCGCCCCGGCCCGACCATTTCCCGGCGGAAGCAGAAGCGGCAATAGACCGCGCACGCATTGACGATTTTCAGAAGCACCCGATCGGGATAGCGATGCACAACGCCTTCGACCGGGCTGAAAGGATCGTCGGCGATGGGATCGGCGCGTTCTTCCGGTTTCGGCTCGAGCTCGCGCGCATCGGGCACGAATTGCCGCGCGAGCGGATCGTCCGGATTGTCGCGGTCGATCAGATCCGCCATCGCCGGCGTCAGCGCCACCGCATAACGCGCCGCCACTTCGGCAAGCGCATCGAGCTTGTCGCGCGGCAGCAGCGCTTGGGCGCAAAGCTCGTCGATCGTGCGCAGTGTGTTGGATGACGATTTCATTCCAGCGGATTCCACAAAACCTGTTCGATGCGCGAGGCGCCCGTCGCCAGCATGACCAACCGGTCAAGCCCAAGCGCGATGCCGCAAGCCTGCGGCATCGCCGAGAGCGCGGCAAGAAAATCCTCGTCGAGCGGATAGCGCTCGCCGTAGATGCGCTCCTTCTCCGCCATTTCAATCTTGAGCCGCCGTCGCTGCTCGACCGGATCGGTCAATTCGCCAAAGCCGTTGGCGAGCTCGACCCCGCAGGCATAAAGCTCGAAGCGTTCGGCGACGCGGCAATCTTCTGCCGGCCTTGCCAAGGCTGCTTGATGCACCGGATAGCGGTCGAGAATTGTGGCGCGGCCGATGCCGAGATTGCCTTCGATCTTCTCGACCAGCACCCGGCTGAAGATGTCGCCCCAGCGATCGTCGTCGCCGACGCGTATGCCGGCGCCATGCGCTGCACGCGCAAGCCCCTGCGTGTCCGGCTCGCCGCCCGGCAAAGTCGCCAACAGATCGATGCCGGCGAAACGATCGAACACGTCGGCGACCGTAAGCCGCTCGAGCGCCGCAAACGGGTCCGCTGTCCGGCCGCGAAAAGTCAGGACCTTCGTCCCAGCCGCTTCCGCCGCAAGCGCCAGAATGGCTGCACAATCGCTCATCAAAGCGTCATACGGCTCGCGCGCGCGATACCACTCGACCATGGTGAATTCCGGGTGGTGCAGCACACCCCGCTCGCGGTTGCGGAAGACCTTGGCGAATTCGACGATCCGCCGCTCGCCCGCCGCCAAGAGCTTCTTGCAGGCAAATTCCGGCGAGGTGCGCAAATAGAGCCGGCGCGAAGCGCCGTCAGGGGCCATCAGCGTCGTCGCGAAAGCATGCAGATGGGTCTCGTTGCCAGGCGAGACCTGCAACGCCCCGGTCTCGGCCTCGACGAAGTCCTCCGCGGCAAAGTAGCCCCGCAAGGCCGTAACGATGCGGTTGCGCGCCAACAGGAACGGCCGGCGGCCGGCATGGACGTCCGCGGCCCAGAAAGGCGATGCGGCGGGGGCGGTGGGTGGCGTCTTCGCCATAACCTTGTGTACGAAAATCCGCGGAAATTACTGGCGATTAGGCTCAAGTTCAGTATGGTGCGCCCCGAATTGGCGCATGTTCCGGAGTGCCGGGAACCGGTTTTCCGACAAGGACATGCGCAAAGTCAAAGCAACTAAGGCCACATCGTCGAGGAACCCGTGAAAGTCATCGCCAGCTCGCTCCGCAAAGGCAATGTCGTCGAAATCGACGGCAAGCTCGGAGTTATCGTCGCTACCGAGAATATCCATCCCGGCAAGGGCACCCCTGTGACCCAGATGGACGTGCGGCGTATTGCCGACGGGGTCAAGCTGTCGCTGCGGTTTAAGACCACCGAACAGGTCGAGCGCGCCTTCGTCGAGGACCGCAAGCACCAATACATGTACCAGGATGGCGACGGCTTCCATTTCATGAATATGGAAACCTACGATCAGGTCGCGGTACCTGAAGAGATCATCGGCGACCAGGCCGCCTACCTGCAGCCCGAGATGGAAGTGACGCTGAGCCTCCACGAAGGCACCCCGGTCGCCATCGAGCTGCCACCCCGCGCCGTCCTCGAAGTGGTCGAGACCGAGCCGGCGATGAAAGGCCAGACGGCAAGCTCGTCCTATAAGCCCGCGGTGCTGTCGAATGGCGTGCGTACAAGCGTGCCGCCCTTCATCACCACCGGCACCAAGATCGTGGTGATGACCGCCGACGGCAGCTACGTCGAGCGCGCGAAGTAGTGACGCCGTCATTCCGGGGCTGAGCAAAGTGAGGCGCCCGGAATCCATATTCGCTGAAATCGCAGAACGAGAACTGAGTACCGCCCCGTGACTAGGGATATGGAATCCGGCCCGGCGCTTTCGCGCCGTCCCGGAATGACTCCCTAGAAAAACGCCAGCGTGCGGATCTCGATGCTCTCGCGCGGGCGCGCGCCGGGCGGCGAGGTCGGATCGTCGAAGGCGGTATGCGCCGACCACCGCGCGCGGCGGTCTTTCGACGAGTCGAACACCTTGAACACAATCGCCTCATCGCGCCGCATGCGCGGAAACCAGAACCATTTGTGGTTCGGATTATAGACGATGGCATAGGTCTGGCCGACGCGGTTGGGGTAGCGCCGCTCCGAGATGACCAGATCGTCGACGGAGATCGAGCGCGCGTCGCACATGGCGAGCGGCGAGCTTTCGACCGGATGGCGGATCGGCCGCCACACTTGCACGATCGCAAAACGCCGCTTGAGAAGTTCGTCGGCTTCGTCCAGTAGAATGTCGCGCACGCGCTGCGGCGCCGACCATTCGGTGTAGTCGTTGTGCACGCGCGGCACCACTTCGCGGATCTTCAGTTGCTCGCGCATGGCGTCGTCGCCGGTACGCAGCGTGTGGTCGAACACGACGACACGCGACGCGCCGCTTTCGGCCTTCACCAGGTTTTCCATTTCCGGGTAATAGACGCGCCGCACTTCGGCTTCGTCGAAGAAGTCGGTGACCCTGGTGTCGTGGCGCACGAACCGGAAGCCCTGGTGCTCCAGCTCGAATTCCGCGCCATGCAAGCGCCCGTTGTGAATCACAACCTTGTGTGGATCGATGGTGCCGGCGCGCTTGTCGCGCTCGCCGGCGCCGGCCGCCTCGGTGAAGATTTTGCTGCCGTCGTTAACAAAGTAATTGAGCGTCGCCTCGATTTCCGGAATAGCCTCCGGCGCGGGACGCCGTTCGAGGACCTGATCCATTGCCGACTCCTTGCCGCGAGGCGCGTTTGTCACGCCTCCCAGCAACATAGATCGTGAACGAAAGCTGTGTAAGAGGCGCCGGCGGCCGCAGCTTCGCAGAGCCGCCATGCGCGGCTTGCGCCCTCACAACGCCGCCCACTCTGAACATCTATTCAGGAAGCGAAGCGTTGTTCTGAAAAAGCGCGCCGACAGAGAAGTTTTTACGTATTTTTCTCGCAGCAGCATCATGGCACCGCTTGGCATCGCGGGCATTGCTGATGATAGTAGAGCCATAAGAGACTTGGTTTGGGATTCGCAATCGTGAAATTGACGGCCCCCCTCGACCGCCCTGCGCGCCGGAATTTCCAGCAGCCTCAGTGCGACGTGCCGGCTCAGGCCTCAGGCCGCTCGCTAAGCCGATGGCGCGGCCGCCTGCGGGCCGCGATCGTCGCCGGCATGGCCTTGAACCTGTCCGCCCAAGTGGCGTGGAGCGCACAATGCAAGCCGCATCACTTCCGGGCGCCCTATTTCATCAAGACCATGGGCCGTTGCGCCTTCGATCAGACCACGCTGAGCTTTCACGGCGACGGCGTCGAGCAGGCCCGCTGTCTGATGCGCGGCATGGACGAGACACGCAATCTCGGGGCGCAGATGGCGATGATGCCGGCGCCGCTCGCCGACCGCGTCGGCAACGAAGCCGGCCTGCCGACGCGCGAGGCGCTCAGCACCTATCTGTCCAAGCTCGATCTCGAGTGGGATTTCGCCCAGTATTTGTGGCTGCCGATATCGCGCGCC
>DATMQV010000215.1:0-3270 GCA_035566615.1 Xanthobacteraceae bacterium | reverse complement strand
CTCGTGCCGCCGGCTCCGCGCGGCACGTTTCTTTCCAAATCCTCCCGCGGACGCCGGCGTCTCTGTTTTCGGCCACTTCGTTCGCATTGAGGGTTGAACCATGTCGGCAAAAGCGAAAATCGGCGTTCTCGGCGCGTCCGGCTATACGGGCGCGGAACTGGTGCGGCTCTTGCTGCGGCACCCGCATGTGGACATCGGTTTGCTGACGGCCGACCGCCGCGCCGGCAAGCCGATGGCCGACGTGTTTCCGCAATTCGCGCCTTTTGACCTGCCGACGCTGCAGGCGCTCGATCAGGTGGATTGGCCCGCGCTTGGGCTTGATCTTGCTTTCTGTGCGCTGCCGCACGGCACGACGCAGGAGGTCATTTCGGATCTGCTCAAGCGCATGCCGGCGATGAAGGTCGTCGACCTCTCGGCGGATTTCCGCATTGCCGATCCGGCCGCCTACGAGCGCTGGTACGGGCATCCGCATGCCGCGGTCGAGTTGCAGAAGAAAGCCGTTTATGGGCTCACCGAAGTCTATCGCGAAAAGATCAAGTCCGCGCAGCTTGTCGCCAATCCCGGCTGCTATACGAGCTGCGCCGAGCTTGCGCTCATTCCGCTGTTGCGCGGCAAGGCGATCGATCCGGACGAGATCGTGATCGACGCCAAGTCCGGCATGACCGGAGCGGGCAGGGCGGCGAAGGAGGAAATGCTGTTCTCGGAAGTGTCGGAGGGTTTCCACGCCTATGGCGTCGGGCACCACCGGCACATGGCCGAGCTCGACCAGGAATTTTCGCTCGCTGCCGGGCGCGATGTGGTCGTAAGCTTCACACCGCATCTCGCGCCGATGAACCGCGGCATTCTCTCCACCATCTATGTGCGCGGGCCCAAGGCTACACCGCAGGATCTGCATGCGCTGCTGGCCAAGGCTTTTGCGGGCGAGCCGTTCGTGCACGTGCTGCCGTTCGGGAAACACCCGCAGACCCGGCATGTGCGCGGTTCCAACATGACGTTCATCGGCGTCGCCGCCGACCGCGCGCCCGGCCGCGCCATCATCGGTTCGGCGCTCGACAATCTCACCAAGGGCGCGTCGGGCCAGGCGGTGCAGAACATGAACCTGATGCTCGGCTTTGCGGAGACGGCCGGGCTCGAGCAGGTCGCGCTGTTCCCGTAAGCGCATACTCGACGCGCATGCAGCTTCCAAGAATGTTTGCTTGGGCTCAAGCGCAATAAGGTCAGTGAGGCGACTGGCACATGATGCCGGCGTCAGCCTTAGATTTGCTCAAGACTAACGCCGGTCGTGTCGACCCGGAAAAGCCAGGTGATGATCGCGCCAAGGAACGAGGCCCCGACAAGGATGTACAGCAGCGCCTGGGTTCCGATATCGACGAGCAGGATCGGAAATAGAAACGCAGTCGTGACCGCACCGACCTTTGCGAAGGCTGCTGCGAAGCCGGCGCCCATGCCGCGAACCGGCGTCGGAAACACCTCTCCGGCAATGAGGTAGGTTTGAGAGTTCGGCCCAAGGTTAGTCATGAAATTGAACACCATGAAGCCGGCGAAGATCAGGAAGATCTCTGTTCCGCCTGTGACGTAGCCGGAAGAGGCGGCGATCGCCAGCCCCACAGCGCAGCCGATAAACCCCAAATCTGCAATCGGATGCTGCCCACCTCGTTCACCAGCAGTATGGCGCAGACGATGCCAACGATCAGAAGCAGATCGATGAGGCCTGCTCCCTTGGCCGCCAAGACGTCGTTGTTGATGAGGTCGGCGAGACTGCGGACGTGAGTCGTCTTATGACCGATCGAGGCGGCAAGGATCGTTGGCGTAAAGATGCCGATGCCATAGGTTCCGAGGTCTTGGAGAAACCAGGGGATGGAGGCGAGAACCGTGGCGCGAATATTGGCTTTGTTGAACAGCGCCAAAAAATTCCGCTCCACCTGAGCCGCGGCAGGCCGCGTGAGCAGCACTTTCTTTGGATACGTCGGGTTGCGCACCAGAAGCCGGGCCAATTCCGCCTGTGCCTCGTTTTTGCGGTCCCTTAGCAGCAGCCAATGGGCGCTTTCCGTGATCGAAAAGCGGCCGATGATCACAAGCAACGCGGGAATGATGGCCGTGGCATACATCCAGCGCCAGGCGCCGATCTCTGGAATGTTCTTGAGCACCAGGTAGCCGATGACCGTCCCGGTCAGCGCGCCAATGGCCTGGAAGGCGAAGGCGCCGAGCACAAGTCTCCCGCGCATGCCGCTTGGGATGCTTTCGGAAATGACCAAATGGGCGGTTGGATAATCGCAGCCGAGCGCTACGCCGAGGCCGAACAAGAAAACAACCAGCCAAATGTAACTGGAGCTCATCACCAGCAAGCACAGGAAAATCGTAAAAATAATCATTTCGACAATGAACATGGCCTTGCGGCCGAAATAGTCGGATAGCCCGCCGAGGCCGATGGCGCCGATCAGGATGCCAAACAAGCTCGCCGCGCCGATTATGCCATGCTGGGCTTTCGTGATGTCGAATTCCTCCGCGATAAGCGGCAGGGCGACGCCAGTCATAAAGACGACGAGGCCTTCGAAAAATTTGCCCGCAGTAGCGAGCGTCCAGATGCGCCATTGCATTGCCGTCAAGGGCGTTGACTGAACGGTTGTTCCGTCCGCCCAGACCGGCGTTTCATCGATGTAAGTCTGCACCGATCGTTCGTGCGTGCCTTGTCCGGATGCCGCTGACGTGCTGACGATGTTCATCGCGATATGTCCTTCCGACGAAGCGCGAAGGGAAATTGAAGCATTGCTCGGCATGATTCCCCTTGATCAGTGAATCATCGCGGCGAGCGTTGTCGGTTGGGATTGCAACAGCGTTACGACGAGAAGACACTATGCCTGCCGGGTGACAGCAGAGAGAGAGGGAGCACGCGTGCAACCGTCGCAATGACCGCAATCGGTGGGTTCGGAGCGCGTGATTCGAGGTTCCAGTCTGGGAGCTTAAATCGTGTGCAGGTCGGCACGATCACGAATGGAGCCGCCATGCGCGGCGAGGCGCGGTAAATGACCGGCGCGTGCTCAAGGCCAATTTGCGGTTCTGCGTTCAGGTGCGCCGTGGCGCGATCCGGCGGAGCACTTTGGCTCCTACACCACTTGCTAGAGTCGCTTTGTTCGCCGGCGCAGGGCTGGCATATGGCATCGCTCATGAATGCGTTGACCGCGAGACGACACCGCAAACTCTTGCGAACTTCGGCGCCGGGACACTAGCCGGATTCCGACGATGGGAGTATGGTTTCACGAAATAGAAAAT
>DATMQV010000214.1:0-5396 GCA_035566615.1 Xanthobacteraceae bacterium | reverse complement strand
TTTCGCAAAGCCATGCGGCGCCGGGTCCCGGCGCCGAAACGCTCCGCTTCGTTCATCCGACGCCGCCCGCGCCGGGGCACACGATCGAAATTGCGCCTGGCATTCTGTGGGCGCGCCTCGCGCTGCCTTTCCTGCTCGATCATGTGAACATCTATTTCGTCGACGACGGTAAGGGATGGGCACTGATCGACACCGGGCTCGGCGACAAGGCCACGTTGGCCGCGTGGGATCCGCTGCTTGGCACAGTGCTGAGAGACCGACCGCTCACGCGCATCATCGCGACCCACTTTCACCCCGATCATGTCGGCGCAGCGGGCTTCCTGCTCAAGCGGTTCAGCGTGCCGCTCTACATGTCGGCCACTGAATATCTGCAGTGCTTGAATTTGCACCTCGATCCGGGCGCGCTCGAAGCCGAGCACTATCGCCGCTTCTATCTCGATCACGGGCTCGATGCCGACACGACGCAACGTGTCGTCACCGGCGGTCACGCCTATCTCAAGCTGCTCTCGGGCTTGCCGCCGACCTACCACCGCCTGGTCGCCGGCGATACGTTGCGCATCGGCGGCCGCGAATTCGACGTCCTGACCGGCGGCGGACATTCGCCCGAGCAGATCATGCTGGTCTGCCGCGCCGACAATCTGTTTTTCTCCGCCGACCAAGTGCTTGCTAAAATCTCGCCGAATGTCAGCGTCTCGGCGATCGATCCGGAAGGCGATCCGCTTGGGCAATATTTGCGCTCGCTCCATGCGCTGCGGAACGGCATCGGTCGCGGCGCCATGGTGCTTCCGGGACATAATCTGCCGTTCTACGGCTTGCCGGAGCGCATCGAGGAACTGGTCGCGCATCATCATGCGCGCTGTGACCGCATTCTGCGCGCGTGCCGGGCGGAGCCGCGCTCGGCGGCCGAGCTTGTGCCGTTCGTCTATACGCGAAAGCTCGATCCGCATCAGATGGGATTTGCCTTCGGCGAAGTGTTGGCGCACGTCAACTACATGCTGCGGCGCGGCTCGCTGCGGCCGATTGAAGGTGCTCACGGCAGCCAGCGCGTGACGGCGGCGTAAGCCTCAGCAGCCAGCGCCGACGGGCACGGCCGCCACTATATCGACGCGCCAGCAGCTCAGCGGATAATCTCTCCATCCCGGGAGGCGCGCGCATGGCCTATGACGCCGACGCGATCATTATCGGAGCCGGACTTGCCGGGCTGGTCGCGGCGGCCGAACTGATCGATGCACGCAAGACCGTCATCATTCTCGATCAGGAGCCCGAGCAATCGCTGGGCGGCCAAGTCTTCTGGTCGCTCGGCGGGCTGTTTCTTGTCGACTCGCCCGAGCAGCGCCGTATGGGCATCCGCGACTCGCACGCGCTCGCGCTACAGGATTGGCTGGGCTCTGCCGCCTTCGACCGCGAAGAAGACCATTGGCCGCGGCGCTGGGCGGAGGCCTATGTGGCTTTCGCCGCCGGCGAGAAAAGGGCGTGGCTGCGCGAGCGGGGCTTGCGTTTTTTTCCGGTGGTCGGCTGGGCAGAGCGCGGCGGCGGTAACGCGACCGGTCACGGCAATTCGGTACCGCGCTTTCATCTCACCTGGGGAACCGGGCCGGGCGTGCTCGAACCCTTCATCGCGCGCGTGCGCGAGGGCGAGAAGCAAGGGCTCGTCACCTTCAAGTTCCGGCATCGCGTCAATGAACTCACGCGATCGGGCGCTACGGTCGACGGCGTGCGCGGCGATGTCCTTGCGCCAAGCAATGTCGAGCGCGGCCGCAAGAGTTCGCGCGAGGTCGTCGGCGCCTTCGAGCTCAAAGCGCAAGCAGTCATCGTTGCATCGGGCGGCATCGGCGCCGATCACGCACTGGTGCGGCAGAATTGGCCGCGGCGCTTGGGGCTCGCGCCGGAACGCATGATCTCGGGCGTGCCCGACCATGTCGACGGCCGCATGCTGGCGATCACCGAGGCCGCCGGCGGCACCATCATCAACCGCGACCGCATGTGGCATTACGTGGAGGGCATCAAGAACTGGAATCCGATCTGGACCGACCACGCCATCCGCATTTTGCCGGGACCGTCGTCGCTTTGGCTCGACGCGCGCGGCAACAGATTGCCGGTGCCGCTCTATCCCGGCTTCGATACGCTCGCGACGCTCAAATACATCATGGAGACTGGCTACGATTATTCGTGGTTCATCCTGACGCGAAAGATCATCGAGAAGGAATTCGCCCTCTCGGGCTCGGAACAGAATCCCGAGTTCAATAGCTGGCGGCTCGTGATCAAGCGCGTGCGCCAGGGAATTCCGGACTCGGTCAAAGCGTTCATGGACAAAGGCGAGGATTTCATCGTCGAGCGCGATCTGCCGGCGCTGGTCAAACGCATGAATGCGCTCGTCGGCGGTGAGCCTTTGCTCGATCTTGCGCGCGTCGAGCGCGAGATCGTTGCGCGCGATCGCGAACTCGACAACCCGTATGGCAAGGACGGGCAAATCATGGCGATCCGTGCCGCGCGCGATTATCTCGGCGATAGGCTTGTTCGCACGGCCAAGCCGCACCGGCTGCTCGATCCGGTGGCCGGCCCGCTGATTGCCGTGCGGCTTAATATTCTCACCCGCAAGACGCTCGGCGGCCTGCAGACCGATCTCGATAGTCGCGTCATCTCCGCCGACGGCCAGCCGGTGCCGGGACTATACGCGGCCGGTGAGGTCGCGGGCTTTGGCGGCGGCGGCGTTCACGGCTACGCCGCCCTCGAAGGGACTTTCCTCGGCGGCTGCATTTTCTCCGGCCGCGCGGCCGGACGGGCGGTCGCGGCGAGCGTGGGGTAATTGCGCGGAATACAATCAGCCGATGACCTTCAGCGCGCGCTGCGCCGCGTCTGCAATACCGATCTCGCCGCTAGCGGCCGCTTTGATCAGGTCCTCCATCTCCCCGCCGGCATGATCGCGCAGGCGATCATAGATGAGGCGGCTCCCGGCCTGCGCGATCAGCCGCCGCGCCCGGCGCTCGCGGGCTTTTTGTTTGTCGCTCGTGCGCCCCGCGAGCAAGGTCCCGATGGTTGCGAGCAATGTTTCGACGCCTGTGTCCTTGATCGCGATGGTCTCGACGATCGGCACGTCGCGCTTGTCGTGCCGCAGCTTGAGCATGTCTCTGAGCTGATCGGTGGCGCGTTGCGCCAGCGGCAAGTCTGCCTTGTTGACCACCAGCACGTCGGCGATTTCGAGCACGCCGGCTTTCATCGCCTGCACGTCGTCGCCCATATTGGGCGCATTCACCACGACACACACGTCGGCGATCTCGGCGACTTCCACTTCGGATTGACCGGTGCCAACTGTCTCCACGATCACGACGTCGCGGCCGGCGGCGTCCATCACATCGACGATGCGATGGATGCTCTCGGACAGGCCGCCAAGATGCCCGCGCGATGCCACCGAGCGGATGAAGACGCCGGAGTCTTCGGCATGCCGCCGCATCCGCACGCGGTCGCCCAGGATGGCGCCGCCGAAGATCGGGCTTGACGGATCGACGGCAGCCACCGCGACGGTGCGGGCCTGCGCGCGCAGCGCGGCGATCAACGCGTCGATCAGCGTCGACTTTCCGGCGCCCGGCGCGCCGGTGAAACCGAGCACCGCGGCCCGGCCGGTCTTGGGAACGATGCGCCGATGGATGCGGTCCGCCGCGGCGCTGCCGGTTTCCATCAGGCTGATGCAACGCGCCAGGGCCGCCGGGTCGCCGGCGGCAAGCCGCTCGACGATATCGCTGCCTGTCGGGCTCTTCTCGCGCGCCGTATCAGACAACGACAAGGGGGTGTCCAAAGCCGAGCTCGGCGCGCAGCAGCCGGACGATTTCGCCGTGCGTCACGCCCGCCGCAGCCGCCTCGACGATCCGCTCGTAAGTGTTTTCGCGCGCGCTGTTGGCGGCGCGCTTGAGCGCATCGAGCGCGCGGTCGACATCCGACTGGCTGCGCTGTTCCTTGAAGACCTTGAAGCGCGCGATGTGCGCGTCCATGCGCGCGAGATCGGGCCGCTCGGTCGGCCGCGCGGGCGGCGCGGAATTGCCGTCCTGATAGCAATTGACGCCGACCACCTTTTCCTCGCCGCTCTCGACTTTTTCCTGAAAGGCGAGCGCTGACTGCCCGATCATGCCCTGGATCAGGCCGGTTTCGGCCGCCTTGTACATGCCGCCGGCCTCGTCGATTTGGCCGATCAGCTTCAGCATCTCGCGCTCCATCTGATCGGTCAGCGTCTCGACATAGTAAGAGCCGCCGAGCGGATCGATCACGTCGCACAGATGCGCCTCCTCACGCAGGATGTTCTGCGTGGCGACCGCGATGCGTGCCGTCTCCTCGGTCGGCGTCGTGATCGCTTCGTCGTATGCGTCGGTGTGCAGCGATTGCAGTCCGCTCATGATGCCGGCCATCGCCTGCACGGCGACGCGGGCGATGTTGTTGAGCGGCTGCTGCTCGGTGAGATCGACGCCCGACGTCTGGGCGTGAAACTTGAAGCGCCAGGAGCCTGGGTCTTTGGCGCCCAGCCGCTCGCGCGTCAGCCGCGCCCAGATACGGCGGCCGGCGCGGAATTTGGCGACTTCCTCGAAGAAGCTGATGGAAATGTCGAAGAAGAAAGTGAAGCGGCGCAGCACGTGATCGATGTCCATGCCGCGCTCGACGCAGTCTTGCGCATATTGCAGCGCCGTCGAAATGGTGAAGGCCATGGTCTCCACCGGCGTCGCGCCGGCCTGCTGCATATGCTGGCCGACCACCGAAACCGGATTCCAGCCCGGCAGATGCGTCCGGCAGAACGCGATGTGATCGAGCAGCACGCGCCGCGCGCCGGGAAGCGATAGCCGGTAGAACATGTGATTGGCGATGAAATGCGAAATGTAGTCGCTCTGGTTAGAGGTCCCGGTGATCGCGCTCCACGGAACGCCGCGCCGCTTGGCGACCGCGAGCAGGAAGGCGAGCAGCGTGAACGGGGAGGGGTCGTTCATCGCGGTCGAGATGCGGCCGAGCGGCACACCGTCGAGCGCGCGGTCCATATGGTCGGTGGTGTTGATCACCGTGCCGCAGGTGCCGAGCAGCACCGGATCGACTTCGTCGCAATCGACGCCGCGGAATCCGGAATTGCACGGCAGGAGGCTGATCGCGGTGGCGCCGGCATCGAGAATGACGCGCACGCGCTTGTTGTAATCCTCGGGTGTGCCGAGCCCGATCAACTGCCGCTGCGTCCAGGTGCGGCCGCGATGCATGGTCGGATAGATGCCGCGCGTGTAGGGGGATTGGCCCGGAAAGCCGAGATCGTCGAGAAAGGCGTCGCCGTTCCAATCGCGCGGCGTGTAGAGCGGCTTGATCTCGATGCGCGAGCGGTTCTTGATCGCGCGGTCGGTGCCGATCTGTCGATCGTATTCGGTCCGCCAGCG
>DATMQV010000213.1:0-9247 GCA_035566615.1 Xanthobacteraceae bacterium | reverse complement strand
GCCCTGTACGGCGTGGTGTTACGCGACGAGGTGGTCGATGCCGAAGCGACGCGCGCGCGCCGCGGCGCGATCCGCAGTGAACGTCTCGGCGGACGCACGCCGAAGGCCGATCCGCCCGAAGGAAACGGCCTCGCCGCCGTTTGCCCGGCGATCGATCAAGCTAAGCGCTTCCGCTGCCTGTGCGGCGCCGATCTTGGTCCAGCAACCGAAACCTGGAAACCACGCGCCAGCCGGCGCACGGTGCCGCCGCAAGCCTTCGGGCCGCACATCACGCTGCATGCCGAGCTCGAGCTGCGCGAATTCTGTTGCAGCGAATGCGGAACGCTGCTGGAGACCGAAGTCGCGCGCCGCGGTCAAGATTCGCTCGCCAGCATCGTGCTGGATACGTAGACCCCTATCGGCCGGCGCAGCTCTCAAACATAGCGCCACCCCTTCGCGCCGCGCGCGATTGCCACGAGCCGCGTCAAGAATGCACCCAGGATCACGACGACTACACCGAGCTTGATCTCGTCCGGCTGAAGCCGGTCGCCCTCCCATCCCAGAAAAACAGCAAGCGCGAGCCCCCAAACTCCGGCGATTTCGGGGTAAAGCTCGCCGCGCAGGTTCGCAGTCGTACGATCGTGGCGAAATAAATCCCGCATCAAGCCGCCAAAGGAGCCGGTGATCACCGCCGCGATCGGCCCCCATAACCAGAGCGGGTGCGTACCGGTGTCGAGCACGACCACAACGCCCACAACGGTGAACGCGGCAAGCCCGATCGCATCGAACAATTCGATCGATTTCGTTGCCAGGTCCGCACGCGCGTGCAGGTATTTGCCGACCGTGCCGGCCCGTACGTGCGATATTGTCTTGATCGCCGCCATGCCAACAAGGACCGTTCCGAACACGGTCAAGAGCGCCACGGGGCTGCGGACAATACCGAGCGGCTCGCGCTGCAAGATCAGATCGCGCGCGACGCCGCCGCCGACCGCCGGCAGCGTCGCGAGGATCAGTGCCCCAAACAGTGTGTAGTTGCCCTGATAGGCGAGCACGACGCCGGAAAGAGCGAACGCCACGGTCCCGACAATGGCAAGAACACGGAACCAGTCGCTGTCGAGCGTCTGGTTGATCAGCACCGGCAGCGCGTAGCTATCCGCGATCCGGCGAAACTCGCCGCTGCGCTTGAGTTCGTCGATTGCCTCATCGAGGCGCGCCAGCATTTGCGGCGTCTGCGTCGCTCGGCTCAGCATGAAATGTATATCGGTGGTGAAGCGCAGCGGGTGCTCTTCGATGAGCGAACCGGCGTTGCGCCGCCACGCCGCCGTCGTTGCCACGATGCGATCGGCGATAAAGCCGTCAATGATCCCGTCCTGAAGATTGCGCAAGTTTGCACTTCGCTCTCGACAGGAAAAATCCGGTCTCTGTTTGCCGGATCGGCGATGAAGGCGTTCACGCGCTGGTCGGCATAGACGAAGCCGGCAACGATCCCGAGCCGAAACTTTCGCTTGGCGAAGGTGTCGAGCATCTCCTCGATTGTGCGGAACGGGTATCGGCCGCTGGTACCTCTCGGCAGAATCAGAACATCGGTCTCCGTCCGATACGGCTTGGAGAAATAGGCATAACGGCTGCGTGCTTCGCTCTCGGTCGCGCCCGCGGCGATGTCCGCATCGCCGGCGGCCAACGCCGCCAGGTGATTTTCCCAAGCTATCTGCGGCAAGGCGATTTCCACGTTCATGATGCGCGCAAGCGCGCGCTCGATTTCGATGTCGAAACCGGTGAGGACGGGAACGCCGCGCTTATAGTCCTGGTACTGATAGGGGAATCCCACGGATACCAGCCGCCGCGAAGGTGTACGTTGCCGAAGTCGCGAAGGCGGATCGGGCATTGGCGGGACGGAGGTCTGTGCGGCAGCGACACTAAAAAAAGACAGCCACGCAACGCCAATGAGCGCCAATAACATGACCGTCGGCGAACGGCCATCCTCGTCGTGCATCCCGATCCACGACAGCGATTGAAGCACCGGTGCGCTCTGTGGCTAAGCTCGCTCGCGGCTCCCGCTGAGTAAGAGCGGAGCGCAAATCCTGTCCGCGAATCGCCACTGGAGCAAGAGCGGCCGGCACCCTCATCTTGCGTGCGACGTCGCGGGCTGGCGAGTGCCTAACGATCAGGGAAAAGCAACGAGGCCGCAGCCGCCCGCCCGGCAGTCAACGCACGCTTTTGACCGAAACGGCGAAGCGGCGGCGGTTCACGCCTGCGGCTGCGGCTCCATCGGGCCTTCCGGCCGCGGCCGGCCGCGGCCGGTGCCGGCAGACGGCACGGTCGAGGCGCGCGGGCCCGGCGGCTCGATCGTGGTCTCGCGATGGGGCCGCTTGCCCATCAAGAGATCCTTGATCTCGTCGCCACTCAGGGTCTCGAATTCGAGCAAGCCTTTCGCCAGCGTTTCCAGATCGGCGCGCTTCTCGGTGAGGATCTCCTGCGCCTCCTGGTAGCCTTCCTCGACATAGCGCCTGATCTCGGCATCGATCTTCTGCACGGTCGCTTCCGAGATGTTCTGCTGGCGCGCGACCGAATAGCCGAGGAAGACCTCTTCCTGGTTCTCGCCGTAAGCCACTGTGCCGAGCGCATCCGACAGGCCCCAGCGGGTCACCATCATGCGCGCGAGCTTGGTCGCCTGCTCGATGTCGGAGGCCGCGCCCGACGTGACCTTCTCGTGCCCGAACACGAGTTCTTCCGCTACGCGGCCGCCCATCATGATGGCGAGCCGGGCGGTCATCTGTTCGAGGCTCATCGACAGCTTGTCCCGCTCCGGCAATTGCATGACCATGCCGAGCGCGCGGCCACGCGGGATGATGGTCGCCTTGTGCACCGGATCGGTCGCTTTCACGTTGAGCGCTACGATGGCGTGGCCGCCTTCGTGATAGGCGGTGAGGAGCTTTTCCTCCTCCGTCATCACCAGCGACTTGCGCTCGGCGCCCATCATCACCTTGTCCTTGGCGTCCTCGAACTCGACCTGCGTCACCATGCGCTTGTTGCGCCGCGCCGCCATCAGGGCCGCCTCGTTGACGAGGTTCATCAGATCGGCGCCGGAGAAGCCCGGCGTACCGCGAGCGATGGTCTTCAGATTCACGTCCGGCGCCAGCGGCACCTTGCGCACGTGAACTTTCAGGATCTGTTCGCGGCCGACCACGTCCGGATTCGGCACCACGACCTGACGGTCGAAGCGGCCCGGCCGCAGCAATGCCGGGTCGAGCACGTCCGGCCGGTTGGTGGCGGCGATCAGGATGATGCCTTCATTGGCTTCAAAGCCGTCCATCTCGACGAGCAGCTGGTTGAGCGTCTGCTCGCGCTCGTCGTTGCCGCCGCCGAGGCCGGCGCCGCGATGACGGCCGACTGCGTCGATTTCGTCGATGAAGATGATGCAGGGCGCATTCTTCTTCGCCTGCTCGAACATGTCGCGTACGCGGCTGGCGCCGACGCCGACGAACATCTCGACGAAGTCCGAGCCGGAGATGGTGAAGAACGGCACATTGGCCTCGCCGGCGATGGCGCGGGCAAGCAGCGTCTTGCCGGTGCCGGGCGGGCCGACCAGCAACAGGCCGCGCGGGATGCGCCCGCCGAGTCGCTGGAATTTGCCGGGATCGCGCAGGAATTCGACGATCTCCTGCAGGTCGAGCTTGGCCTCGTCGACGCCGGCCACGTCCTCAAAGGTGACGCGGCCATGCGCCTCGGTCAGAAGCTTGGCGCGGCTCTTGCCGAAGCCGAGCGCCTTGCCGCCGGCGCCTTGCATCTGGCGCGACAGGAAAATCCACACGCCGATCAGAGCGACAAACGGCAGCCACGAAATCAGGAGCGAAACGAACCAGGGGACATTCTCGGACTGCGGACGCGCGGTGATATTGACGTTCTTATTGTAGAGGCGCTGCACCAGCGTCGGATCGCTCGGCGCGTAGGTCTGGAAGGTTTGGCCGTCATTATAGGTGCCGTGGATTTCCGGCCCCTGAATGACCACCTCGCGCACACGGCCTTGATCGACCTCGTTGAGCAATCGCGAGAAGGAAATATCCGTCGAGGTCGTGTGCTGACCGGGATTCTGGAACAGCGTGAACAGTGCCAATAGCAGGAGGACGATGATGACCCACAATGCGAAATTTCGGAGATTAGCGTTCATCACAAGTCCTCTGCCGGCAACCCGCCGGCACCGGCCTATTCCTCGCCACGAATCGTGGCAGCTTAACGTCCCGTACTCCGCCAATGTAGGCGTCGTGCCCCCGCCTGCCAAGGGAAGGGGAACCCCGGGCAAGGCGCTTATTCTCCTATAGTTTCGTAAAGCGACGGTTGCCTTTCCCGCCTGCCCGACGAGCACGCCGCGGGGGAGCGCGCTCGACGACAAGCCGTTCGCCGCGCAGCGTAATCAGCGCTCCAGCGAGCGTGCGCCGCAGCGGAGCCTGTGACGTCGTTAGCGCCTGGTAAAGCTCCTCGAGCTTGCCGAGCTCGACCGGCCCCTCATCGCCGGCATACGTAACGACGCGGCCGAGAAGCCGCAGCCCCACTTCCGCGGGAAGGTCGCGGAACTGCGCCGCAGGCAGAACGATCGGGCCATCTTCGCGCCAAGGGCCGGGTGCCAGGGCCGCGTTCGCGGCCGCAACCGCAAATTCGACAGTGGCTTCCGCGCGCCGCATGCGGGTCGCCAGCCGCGCCAATCCCCTCGCATCGAGGCCCTCGCGCGCCAAATGCGGCATCAACGCCCGCAGCCGTGGACGCGCAAAGCGCGGGTCGAGGTTGCTCGGGTCCTCACTGTGCGCGAGTCCGGCGGCCTTAAGCGTGGCCTGTAAGCGCACCTTCGGTACCGACAACAGCGGCCGAACGACGAAGATCGCGCTGTCCGTTCCGACCGGAACAGCCGCCGCATAGGCCATCCCGCAGAGGCCAGTCAGGCCGCTGCCGCGCGCGAGCCGAAACAGCACCGTTTCCGCCTGATCGTCGAGCGTATGGGCGGTCAGGATATGTTCGTATCCGGCATGGGTCGTGGCTTCCGCCAACAGCCGGTAGCGGGCGATGCGCGCTGCCTCTTGCAAGCCTGTCTTCGGTTTTGTTCCGCGCCATTGCAGTGTGCGGTGCGCGATCCGAAGTTTGCGCGCGAGCGCCTTCACGGCGGCGGCTTCGCGCTTGGCTTCGCGCCGCAGCCCATGATCGATCGTCACGGCAAGAAGCTCGGGGCAGCGTCCACGACTTTTTCGGAGCCCCCGGGCCCACCGCTCGGCCAGGATGAGCAAGGCGGTTGAATCGGATCCGCCGGAAACGGCGAGAACGAGCCCACGCAGATTTTCAAGACCGGAAAATAGCGCGTCCGCTTCCGCGTCGCGCACCGCCTGGTCAGCAGCGGCCACGCTTTTGTTCTCGATCCACAGCCTGCCTCACGCCCGACGAGGCGTGCGGATATTTGCGTAACACCTCGCCGAGCGAGGCGCAGGCAGCCTCTTTCTCGCCCAAGGCGGCAAGCGATTGGCCAAGCCGCAGCAACGCCTCCGGAGCGCGCGGCGTCGTCTCGTATTTGGTGGAAACGGCGAGGAAAGATTCGGCGGCGTCGCGATATTGCTGCTGCTGGAACAGACTCTCGCCTAGCCAGTATTGCGCCTCAGGCGCCAAGTGATCGCTTGGATATTGCCGCAGGAAGCCGCGGAAGGTTTCCGCCGCCTGCGCATAGTCTTTGCGCAGGACGTAGCCGTAAGCGAGATCGTACTGATCCTTGGGCGAGTTGCTTGGCGGCAAGGTCGCCTGCATGGCGCCGGTCCCGCTCGGATTGCTCGGCGGCGGCGGCGGCAATTCGCCCGGCGGCCGAACGGCCGACGTCGATAGATCGAGCGGCGCTCCGATCTGGCGCGCTCCGGCACCGGCGTCCGAGACCGGAGGCGGCGGCTCATTCGCGGCCGTGCTGGTTCCGAGCGTTCGCGGCGCGCCGGGTGCGTTCGGATTGGCGGAGGGATCGAAAGCGTCGCCGCGGCGGCCGCCGCTTTGCGGCGGGCTCTCGATCGGCGCTGACGACACCTGTGACGACACGACTGGCGGATTGGCGGGCGGCGGTGAGTAGGTCGACTGCGGATATTGCCCCGCCGGACGAGCCGCCACAGCCGGCCGCGCGGGTCCCCTCACCTCTTCGCCGCGGGTGGCCTCTTCCTGCTGCAGCCGCTGCACTTGCTGCTCAAGCTGCTGATTGCGATATTGCAACTGCTCGATGCGGCCGGTGAGTTCGCGAATGGTCGATTCCAGCCGGCCCAGGCGGGTGACCAGATCGGCCTCGGTCATCTGTGCGTGCGCATCGGCGGCCAGCACGCAGGCAACGACGGTTACAACGACGAATAACGGGCGCATCATCACGAATGGCACAAGTTTTGGTTGGCTGCCTTAACATAGTCCGCGCTGCGTCCAAATTGTGACTTGGCACAGCGAAAACGGGCGCGACGAAAACGGCTGTCCGGCCGCCGCTGTGGCGCTATTTTCGAGTAACGATCCATACGCTCATTCCGCCGGCTGAATGCGCGGGTGTTTGCGCGAGCTCAGCCACTCCTCGAAGCGCTGCACTACCACAAAAATCGACGGCGCGAACAGCACGGCAAGGCAGGTCGAAGCGATCATGCCGCTGAACACCGCGATGCCGATCGATGCGCGGGCGCTGGCGCCGGCGCCGGTCGCAACCACCAAGGGCGCGACACCAAGGATGAACGCAAACGAGGTCATGATGATCGGACGGAACCGCGCGCGCGCCGCGTCGACGGCCGCCTCGGCAATCGACTTGTTCTCGTTGAGGCGATACTCGCGCGCCACGTCCACGATCAGAATCGCGTTCTTGGCGGAGAGCGCGATCAAGAGAATGATCCCGATCTGGGTATAGAGATTGTTGTCGATGCGCA
This sequence comes from Xanthobacteraceae bacterium, assembly GCA_035566615.1. GTDB lineage: Bacteria > Pseudomonadota > Alphaproteobacteria > Rhizobiales > Xanthobacteraceae > BOG-931. Next base: position 2,360 of record DATMQV010000213.1, on the reverse strand, counting down.
GCGCCGACAGCGCCACGACCGGGCCGACCAGCGCCAGCGGCACCGAGAAGATGATCGACAGCGGTGCGTACCAGCTCTCGTACTGACCCGCGAGCACCAGATAGACCAGGAGCAGCGCCATCGCGAACACGAAATACATCTGATGGCCGACGATTTTTTCCTGATACGACATTCCGGTCCATTCGATGGTCGCGCCCAGCGGCAAAGTGCTGGCGGCATTCTCCTCCATCAGGCGCAGCGCCTCGCCCGAGCTGAAACCCTGCGCCGGCAGTCCGAGCACGCTCGACGACGGATAGAGATTGTAGAGGCTGATCAGCGGCGGGCCGACGGTCGGCGTCATGGTCACCAGCGTTCCGAGCGGGATCATGTTGCCTTCCTGGTTGCGCACCCAAAGGTTATCGATATCGCGCGCGCGCAGCCGGAACGCCGCGTCGGCCTGCACATAAACCTGGAACACGCGGCCGAATTTGTTGAATTGCTGGACGTAGGTGGAACCGAAATAGGTGGCGAGCGTCGAGAACACCTGATCGACCGATACGTGCACGGTCTGCGCCTTGGCGCGATCGACGTCGATGCGGACCTGCGGCGCCGTGGCGCGGAAAGTGGTGGAGACGTGCTGCAGCGCACTTTGCGACTGCGCGTTGCCGACGATGGCGCTGGTGACGCTCTGCAGCTTGGCGAAATCCGTGCTGCCGTCGCGCAGCTCGATCTGCATGGCGAAACCGCCGGCATTGCCGATGCCCTGAATCGGCGGCGGCGGGAACATCAGGACCTGCGCCTCGTCGACGGTCTCAAACGCTTTCGACAGGCGCGGGAAGAGCACCAGCAAATTCGCCCGCTTGCTCCAGTCCTTCAGCACCACATAGGCGACACCGGCATTGGCGAGCACGGCGCTGTTGTCGAGCGCGGAGATGCCGGCAATGGTGACCACGTGATCGACCGCATCGTCGGCATGCGCGATCTTCGACACCTCGGACAGCGCCTTTTGCGTGCGTTCGAGCGAGGCGCCGTCCGGAAGCTGGACCGCGACCAGCAGATAGCCTTGATCCTCGATCGGCAGAAAGCCGGTCGGTATGCGCGCAAGCCCCCAACCGGCCGCCGCGATGATGATAAAGGCAATCACCGTCATCACACCGGCATAGTCGACCATGTGTTGAATCAGGCTGGCGTAAGCGCGTTCGACACGGGCGTAGCCTGCGTTGAAGCCGCGATAGAAAAAGTTGCGCTGGCTTTCCGGCACCGGCGGCCGCAGCCACAAGGCCGATTGCGTCGGCTTCAGCGTCACCGCGTTGATCGCGCTCAAGAGCGCGGTGGCGGCGATCACCAGCGCGAATTGCGCATACATGCGGCCGGTCAAGCCCGGCATGAAGGCCGCCGGCAGAAACACCGACATCAAGACCAGCGTGATACCGATGATCGGCCCGAGCAGCGTATTCATCGCCGCGATGGCCGCGTCGTGACCGCTCATGCCGCGCTCGACATTGTGCGCGGCGCCTTCGACCACGACGATGGCGTCGTCGACCACGATGCCGATCGACAGCACGATGGCGAACAGCGTGGAAAAATTGACGCTGAAGCCGAGCGCCCACATCGCGGCGAATGCGCCGATGATGGTGACCGGAACCGTAGTGGCCGGCACCAGCATGGCGCGCCAGTCCTGCAGAAACACCAGGATCACGATCAGCACCAGGACCGCGGCCTCGATTAGGGTCCGGTACACCTCACGGATCGCCTGATTCACAAAGACGGTGGTGTCGAATGGAATCGTGTAAGTGAGTCCTTGCGGAAAGTGCTTTGCCAATTGTTCCAGCTTGGCCTTGACCTCGGTCTCGACATTGAGGGCGTTGGCGCCCGGCGTCTGGTAGATGCCGATGCCGGCCGAGGGGTGGCCGTCGAGGGTGGAAATCTGGCTGTAGCTCTGCGCGCCGAGTTCGACATGGCCGACATCACGCAGCCGCGTGAGTTCGCCGGCCTTGCCGGTCTTCACAATGATATTCTCGTACTGCTCGACGTCGCTCAGACGGCCCTGCAAGTCGATGGTTAGTTGGAAATTGACGCCGGGCGGCGTCGGCGGCGTTCCCACCTGCCCAGCCGTGACTTGCTGGCTCTGCTGCTGCAGCGCGTTCACCACGTCCTGCGCGTTCAAGCTGCGCGCCTTGAGCTTGTCAGGGTCGAGCCAGACGCGCATCGAATATTGGCCGGCGCCCAAGACATTGACGTTGCCGACACCGGGTAGGCGCGAGAGCTCGTCGCGGATATTGATCGTGGCGTAGTTAGCGAGATAAAGGCGATCGTAACGGTCGTCGCTCGAGGTCAGGGCGGCAATCAGAAGGATCGCCGTCTCCTTCTTCTGAACGGTG
>DATMQV010000212.1:0-16056 GCA_035566615.1 Xanthobacteraceae bacterium | reverse complement strand
GATCCTCGGCGCCTTGCCGCTGATGCTCGGCACCGGCACCGGCTCCGAACTGCGCCAGCCGCTCGGCATCGCCATTATCGGCGGGCTTGCGTTCAGCCAGTTGCTGACGCTGTTCACCACGCCGGTGATCTATCTCTATTTCGACCGGCTGGCGGTGCGCCTGACTGGACGCCGGCCGGCAAACCCGCTGGCAAGCGGCGAGCCGGCCGAATGAACATCTCGGCGCCATTCATCGCGCGGCCGGTAGCCACGACGCTATTGACCATCGCGATCGCGCTTGCCGGGCTGATGGGATTCTCGCGGCTGCCGGTATCGCCGCTGCCGCAGGTGGACTTCCCGACCATCTCGGTCTCGGCAACCCTTCCCGGCGCCAGTCCCGAAACGGTGTCGACGAGCGTCGCCGAACCCCTCGAGCGCCACCTCGGCCAGATCGCCGACGTCACCGAGATGACGTCGCAAAGCGGCATCGGGCAGGCGCGCATCACCCTGCAGTTCGAAGTCAGCCGCGACATCGACGGCGCCGCGCGCGACGTGCAGGCGGCGATCAACGCCGCGCGCGCCGATCTGCCGACCAATCTGCCGAGCAACCCGACCTACCGCAAAGTCAATCCGGCCGATGCGCCGATCATGGTTCTGGCGCTGACCTCCAAGACCATGACGCAGGGCCAGATGTACGATGCCGCGAGCAACATCCTGGCGCAGCGGTTGTCGCAGTTGAGCGGCATCGGCAACGTCAATATCGGCGGCTCGAGCCTGCCGGCGGTGCGCGTCGAGCTCAATCCGCAGGCGCTGTACAATTACGGCATCGGCCTCGAGGACGTTCGCGCCGCGCTTGCCTCGGCCAACGCCAACAGCCCGAAAGGCACGATCGACGACGGCGCCCGCCGCTTTCAGATCTACACCAACGATCAGGCCAACGTCGCCGCCGACTATGCGCCGCTCGTGATCGCCTACCGAAACGGCGCCGCGGTCCGCCTCACCGACGTGGCCGAGGTCACCGATTCCGTTCAGGATAATCGCAATCTCGGCATGTCCGAAGGTCAGCCGTCGGTGCTGGTCATTCTCTACCGTCAGCCGAACGCCAACATCATCGAGACCGTCGATGCCGTGAAGGCGGAACTGCCGCACCTGGAAGCGGCCATGCCGGCCGACATGAACGTCAATGTCGCCATCGACCGCAGCACCACGATCCGCGCCTCGCTGCACGACACCGAACTGACACTGGTGTTGGCGGTGATGCTGGTCACCGTCGTGGTGTTTCTGTTCCTGCGCAATATCAGCGCCACCATCATCCCGAGCGTCGCCGTGCCGATATCCATCTTCGGCACCTTCGGCGTAATGTATCTGCTCGGCTACAGCCTCGACATTCTCTCGCTGATGGCGCTGACCATCGCCACCGGCTTTGTGGTCGACGACGCGATCGTGGTGATGGAAAACATCGCCCGCCACATGGAAGAAGGCATGCCGCGCCTGCAAGCGGCCTTCCGCGGCGCGCGCGAAGTCGGCTTCACAGTGCTTTCGATCAGCCTGTCGCTGATCATGGTGTTCCTGCCGATCCTGCTGATGGGCGGCATTCTCGGCCGCCTGTTCCGCGAGTTCACTGTCACGCTGTCGATCGCCATCCTGGTGTCGCTGGTGATTTCGCTCACCACCACGCCGATGTTGTGCGCGCTGTTCCTCAAAACCGGTCAAGCGCGCGGGCCGGAGGGCCGGCCAAGCCTGTTCGAGCGCGTGCGGATCGGTTACGGCCATACCCTGACCTGGGCGCTGCGTCATAGCTTGCTGGTGCTGGCGATCTTCATCGCCACGGTCGGCTTGAACGTCTATCTGTTCTATGCCGCGCCCAGAGGGTTTTTTCCCCAGCAGGATACCGGCCGCATCATCGGCTCGCTGCAGGCCGACCAAAGCATTTCGTTTCAGTCGATGAGCGTAAAGCTCAAGCAGATGATCGACATCGTGCGTGCCGATCCGGCCGTCGATACCGTCGTGGGCTTCACCGGCGTCGGCAGCGGCGGCGGTTTTTCGCAGATCAACACCGGCACGGTGTTCGTGTCGCTCAAGCCGATCTCGCAGCGGGTGACGGTGGACGAGGTGCTCGCGCGGCTGCGCCCGAAACTCGCACAGGTGCCGGGCGGACGGCTCTATCTCGCCGCGGTGCAGGATCTGCGCGCCGGCGGGCGCCAGAGCAACGCGCAATATCAATACACGCTGCAATCGGAGAACGCGCAGGATCTCTACACCTGGACGCCGAAACTCGTTGATGCGCTCGAACACAATCCGGTTCTGACCGACGTGAGCTCCGACCAGCAGCAGCGCGGGCTCGAGACCTATCTCACCATCGATCGCGATACGACGGCGCGGCTCGGCGTCTCGCCTTTGCAGATCGACAACACGCTCTACGACGCCTTCGGCCAGCGCCAGGTCTCGACCATCTACAGCGCGATCAATCAATATCACGTCGTCATGGAGATCGATCCGCGCTACACGCAATATCCGAGTTCATTGCGCGATGTGTATGTCGCGACCTCGGGCGGTACGGCCCCGGGGACGGCAACGACCAATGCGCCAGGGGGGACCGTCACGGCGGCGACGACGAAGGGGACGACCGTCATCGCGCCAACGGCGATCCCCTCTGCCGCGGCGATCGGAACCGGCAGCGGTCTTGCGTCGGCCGCATCGAGCGCCGCCACCGCGCGAGCCATCAGCAACAATTCGGCCCGCAATTCCTTCACCAATGCGCTGGCCAATACCGGCCGCGGCTCGACCTCGGCCGGCGCGGCCGTGAGCACCAACAAGGAGACGATGATTCCGCTGGCCGCGATCACCCACTACCGGCCCGGTCACACGGCGCTTTCGGTCAATCATCAAGGACTGTTCGTCGCCTCGACCATTTCGTTCAATCTGAAGCCGGGGAAATCGCTCGGCGAGGCGGCCGAAGAGATCAATGCAGCAATCGCCCGCATCAGCATGCCCTCTGCCATCACCGGCACGATGGCCGGCACCGCGCAGCTGTTCCAGCAATCGCTGTCCAAAGAGCCGATCCTGATCCTGACGGCGATCGCCGCCGTCTACATCCTGCTCGGCGTTCTGTACGAGAGCTACATCCACCCCATCACCATTCTGTCGACGCTGCCGTCGGCCGGCGTCGGCGCGCTGCTGGCGCTCATGCTCTTCCATGTCGAGTTCGATATTATTGGTTTGATCGCGGTCATTCTCTTGATCGGCATCGTCAAAAAGAACGCCATCATGATGATCGATTTCGCCATCGAGGCGAAACGCTCGCGCAATCTCAATTCCTACGAGGCGATTTTCGAGGCGAGCCTGCTGCGCTTCCGCCCGATCCTGATGACCACCTCGGCCGCCATTCTGGGCGCAGTCCCGCTGGCGCTGAGTTTCGGCAATGGCGGCGAAATCCGCCGCCCGCTCGGCATCGCCATCGTCGGCGGGCTGATCATCAGCCAGCTGCTGACGCTCTACACCACGCCGGTGCTTTATCTTTATCTCGATCGGCTGAGCGGCTGGTCGCTGCGCATGCGCCGGCGCATAGGTCGGCGGCCGCAAAGCGGGCCGCAGCCCGCTGAGTAGGCGTTCGGTTCAAGTGGCTTGAACAGGAATAGATCGCCGGTCAGCGAATATGAATGGGCGGCCGGCCGTAGCAGCACGGCGTTGCCCACTCCCAATCTGCCGGATAGAGCGTGGCGCGCAGCTTGTAGATATCGGCACGCAACTGCCGGATGATCGGCGCCTTATAGCCTTCGTCGATGTCCGGGTTGGCTTCCAGGAACGCGATCCGCTTGTTGAGCTCGTTGATGGCGCGATGCACGTCGCGCCATTCGTAGCTGTGGGGGCGGCGCAGCCAGTCATAGGCCATGGATGGCGAGGCGCTGGTGGCGAGCACAAACGCAGTCAGGACGAACGCGATCCAGCCTTTGGTCATGTCTGGCTCCGCTCGAGCATGATCCGGAAGAGTGGGAACCGGTTTTCCGAAAAAGATCATGCTCCACCAAAGAACTTCCGGATGATAGCTTCAGCGCCGCGAAAAAGGAAACCCAGCCTTCAGAATTTTCCCGCATGTGGCGCCAAAGCCTCCCGCTATACTCGCCGGCGTCCTCAAGCCGGAGCCATTGATCGATGACGGAACGGTATTTCGAGGATTTCGCCGTCGGGCAGGTGTTCAAGCCGAGCGGCCGTGTACGCATTGAGAAGGAAGACATTGTCGCGTTCGCGCAGAAGTTTGACCCGCAGCCGTTTCACCTTGATGAAGAAGCCGCGCGGCATTCGATGTTCGGGCGGCTGGTCGCGAGCGGCTGGCACACGGCGGCCGTGACCATGAGCTTGATTGCCCGCAGCGAGGACCGCGCCGCCGGCGGAACCATCGGACTTGGCTTCGAAAGCCTGCGCTGGCCAATCCCGGTTCTGCCGGGCGACGAGCTACGCATCGAAAGCGAAGTACTGGAGGTGCGGCCGTCGCGGTCGCGGCCAGACCGCGGACTTTTGAAAATGCGCACGCAAACGTTCAATCAGAACGGCGAGGTCGTGCAGGAGATCGTGGCCAACGGCATGGTGCCGCGCCGGCCTGCCGGCAGGCTAAAGCGCAATGGCTTTACGTAGAATCGTCATCGCGCTCTAGATCTTCGGTGGACCGTGATCTTCTCGGAAACCGGTACCCACTTTTCCGGATCACGCTCTAGGCGACCGGCACCGCACTCGCCGCCGGCAGCGGCGGGGTGAAGCGGCCATCCGCCGCCGTCCAGCCGCCGTCGACCAGAAAATATGAGCCGGTGACATAGGAGCTGGCGTCCGATGCGAGATAGACGACCGCGCCGACAAGCTCCGACGGCTGCGCCCAGCGGTGCATGACCGACTTGTCGGCATAGGCGCGATACCAGGCGTCGTTCTGCTTGATCTGTTGGGTGAGCGGTGTCTCGACGATGCCGGGCGCGATGGCATTGGCGCGAACACCCGATCGGCCGATCTCGGAAGCCAACGCCCGGATCATCTGCACGGTGCCGGCCTTGGTGGCGGCGTAGATGCCCTGCCCCGGCTCGACGACCTGCGCGCGGATGCTGGAAAAGACGATGACGCTGCCCTTACCGCGCTTCACCATGCCGGGCACGAACGCTTTCAGCGCGCGGAAAATGCCTTTCAGGTTCAATCCGACCACGCGGTCGAATTCGTCCTCGGTGTAATCGAGCACGGGCTTGCGCACGTTGATCGAGGGCGAGATGACGAGCACGTCCGGTGTGCCGACCTTCGCGGCCGCCGACGCAACGCTCTTCCCGTCGCAGAGATCGATGTGCAGCGCTTCGGCAGCCGAGCCGCCCGCGGTAATCTCTTGCGCCGTCGCTTTCGCCTGCTCGACGGCGACATCGCCGCAAATGACCTGCGCGCCGAAGCTCGCGAGCCCGAAGCAGCCGGCGCGGCCGATGCCGCTCGCACCGCCGATCACGAAGGCGCGCCGGCCGGTGAGATCAAAAATATGGGAATAATCGTCCATGAGCGTTTCCTCGTGCAAATTTGTTATCGTTGCTCGGCGCGCGATGGCGGCTCGGGCCACGGCCGCGCCGCGCCGGCGCGCATCGCCTCGAAGGCGGAAGCGACGCGCAGCACGCCGAGATCGTCGAAGCGGCGGCCGATAATCTGCATGCCGATCGGCAAGCCCTCGTCGCTATAGCCGCAATTGATGGACAGGGCCGGCTGCTCCGACATGTTGAAGGCGACAGTGAAGCTGATGTGGGGAAAGGGATCGAGCGGATCGTCGCTCGGCGACGCAAGCTCGGCGGCAAAGGCCGTGATCGGCGCAGTCGGCGCGATCACGAAATCATACGGAAGCGTTGCCGTCACGGCCGCCTTGCGCATCGCGAGTGTCTGACTGAAGCCGTGGAAAATGGTTTCGCCGCTGAAGTCGGCGGCGGATTCACCCCAGGCGCGGATGAAGGGAAGGATCTTCTGCTGCCGCTCCGGCGGCGTGGCGCGAAAATCGGACAGCGCCCGCATGCGCCAGAAGCGGTCGAGCCCGTCCAGCATGTCCTGCGTCAGGAACGGGGTAAGCGGCTCGACGACGGCGCCGGCGGCAGCGAAATCGCGCGCCGCGCGTTCGAGCGCCGCGCGCGTCGGCGCCAATGTCGGATAGCCGCAGCCGGCCTCCAGCAAAAGCCCGATCCGCAGGCCGGCGAGCTTCGCCGGTTCGATGCGCCAGTCGAGGTTTTCCGGCGGCAGGCTCATGTAGTCGCGGTCGTCGCGCTGCGCGAGCGTCGCCATCATCAGCGCCGCATCGGCGACGCTGCGCGTGAGCGGGCCGGCGACGCGGCCGATATAGGGCGGATCGATCGGCACGCGTCCGCCGCTCGGCTTGAAACCGACCAACCCGCACCAGCCGGCCGGCAGGCGGACCGAGCCGCCGATGTCGGTGCCGAGATGCAGCGGGCCATAGCCGGCCGCCGCGCCAGCGCCGGCGCCGGCCGATGAGCCGCCGGGATTGCGCGTCAAATCCCACGGATTGCGTGTCAGCGGATGAAAGCTGGAGAGGCCGGACGACAGCATGCCGTAGTCCGGCATGGTGGTCTTGGTGAATAGAATGGCGCCGGCTTCGCGCAGCCGCGCGACCGGCGGCGCGTCGGCCGGCGCGGGCTTCAACTCGCTCGCCGCGGTGCCGAGCGGAACCGGCTCACCCTTGGTGGCGATATTGTCCTTGATGGTCGTCGGCACGCCGTCGAGCGGACCTGCCGGCTCGCCGCGCCGCCAGCGCTCTTCGGATGCGCGCGCGTCTTTGAGCGCACGCTCTGGCTCCAGCAGGTAGGTCGCATGGATATGCGGTTCGAACACCGCGATGCGCGCGAGTACATCCTGCATCGCCTCGACCGGCGACAGCGCGCGGCTGCGATAAGCTTTGAGCAGCGCGACGGCGCTCATTCGGCATGGCTGCATGGCGCGCTAACCTAGAACCATGCGCGGCAGCGAACAAGCCGAACCGCGCCCGACTTATTTCGCACTGCAATGCGCCGCGAAGATCACAGGCGCCATCGGTGACCGCTCATCGGCGGACGCGTTATGCTATAAGGTGGCGGTCACGGGCAGGGGACAAAAGCCAGCCGCACCCAAACAGGCTGGCCGGCCCGGACGCGGAGGAACACATGGAAGATCTGGAGGCCCGAACGATCAGGAAGGTCTCGGCGCGGCTGATCCCATTCCTGATGATCTGTTATTTCATCGCTTATCTTGATCGCGTGAATGTCGGCTTCGCCGCGCTCACCATGAACAAATCGCTCGGCTTGACCGCGACCATGTTCGGTTTCGGTTCCGGCGTTTTCTTTCTCACTTATTTCGTGTTCGAGGTGCCGTCCAATCTGGCGCTCGACCGGTTCGGTGCGCGCAAATGGATCGCGCGCATCATGATCAGCTGGGGCATCCTCTCCGGACTGATGGCATTCATTCCGCATATCGCGCGCGCAACCGGCCTCGGCAACGATGTCACCTTCTACCTGGTGCGATTGCTGCTCGGCGCCGCCGAGGCCGGATTCTTTCCCGGCATCATTTTTTATCTGACGCTGTGGTACCCGTCGGTCTATCGTGGCCGCGTCATTGGCGCTTTCATGGCCGCGATTCCGCTCTCCTCGGCGATCGGTTCGCCGATTTCCGGCATGATCCTCGGCATGCACGGGATCTGGGGCCTTGAGGGCTGGCAGTGGCTCTTCATCATCGAGGCGGCGCCGGCGGTCGTGCTCGCGTTCGTCACCTATTTCTATCTCACTGACCGTCCGACCGACGCGACCTGGCTCGCGCCCGACGAACGTTCGTGGCTGACCGGACGTCTGGATGCCGAGCGGCGGCAGCGAGAGGCGGTGCACCAAATCTCGGTGTTGCAGTCGCTCTACAATCCACGGGTCTGGGCGCTGGCTCTGGTCTATTTCGGCTTGGTCGCCTGCAACTACGGCGTCGCCTTCTGGCTGCCGCAAATCATCAAGGCGTTCGGCTTGTCGAATTTCGCAACCGGCTGGGTTACCGCGATTCCATATGCCATCGGCGCCGCGTTCATGGTCTGGTACGGCTATAACTCCGACCGCACGGGCGAGCGCAGGGGGCACACCGCGATCGGGTTGTTGATCGCGGCGGCCGGCATCGCTGCATCCACGCTGACCGGCAACCCGACTTTGACGATTGTCGCGTTCACAGTCGGCGCCTGCGGCGTGTTCGGCACGCTGCCGGTCTTCTGGACCTTGCCGACCGCGGTGCTATCCGGCACTGCAGCCGCCGCCGGCATTGCGGTGATCAACTCAATCGGCAATCTCGCGGGCTTCGCCGGGCCGTATGCGATGGGCTGGATGAAGGACGCGACCGGAAGCTTCACGGCCGGCCTCCTGTTGATCGCGGGGCTCGCCGTCATCGCCATGGCGATCGTGCTGGCGCTCGGGCACAACACTGCGCTGGAACGCGCGCCGGCCGTCGCGCTGAAGGAAGGGTGATCAGCGCACAGCCTCGCGCTCTGTCTTGACCCGCCGGCGCTGATCCTTCAGCGCCGGCGGACGATCGCGCGTGATTTGCAGCGCGTCGCTCGCCGGAAATGTTTGCTCCAGTTCCTGATCCAGCCGGCGTTCGATCGTCGGATCCGTGTGCTGCTGCGCGGATATCTTTGGCTTATAGCTTCCCATGGCACGCCTCCGGCCAACCCTCGGACGACGACCCCTGCCCGCCTGACAGCGGGCACGACGGCGTCTTCGGACTTACTTATGAAGCCGGCGGGACGGCGACAACGGACCAGGACACGCCGTCACGGCATGGCCGGGCACCAGCGTGCCGGCGCACCGGGCATCGCCGGCAACGCAATCTCCAGCGTTTTGAGTTCCTCGGCCTTGCGCGGCCGCCACGCCTCGACCAGGCGCTTCGCCTCGTTGAGGTGGTCGGTGGTCATTTGCGGCTGGATCATGGCCCGGATCTGCGAATTGTCGTGAAAGGGGCTGCGCGCCGCCAGCCGGAACCACACATCCGCCTGCACGAGATCGACCGGAACCGCGTTGCCCTGATCGTCGCGCTCGCCGCGCGCGAACATCATGCTGAGCTTTTCCTGCGCCTGCGGCTGATTTAAGAGCGCGGCGCGCATCAGCCAGCAGAACGCTTGGGCGACATTAAGCTCGCCCGACGGCACGCCGCGGCGTAGTCATGGACATGTAGCCGAGCGTGACCATCGCTTCGGCATTGCCGCGACCCGCCGAGACCGCGAGCCATTTGAGCGACTCGGGACGGCTTGCCGGCACGCCGGGCGCGCCGAGCAGATAAAGCCGCGAGAGATCGTTGGCGGCCCCGGTCGAGCCTTTTTCGGCGGCGCGCTTCATCATGTCGAGGCCGAGCGCCGGATCCTGCTTGACGCCCCGGCCGCGGATAACCATCGGGCCGAGCGCGCGCATGGCTTCGGCATCGCCGGCGTCTGCCTTTGGCTTGAGCGCAGCGGCAATTTTCGTTTCGTCGACGTCGATCGAAGCGCCGTTGCGCAGGCGATCGGCGATGTCGCGCGCCGCATCGGGATCGCCGTGCTCGGCCGCTCGCGCCGTCCAGGCGATGCCGGCGCTCTCGTCGCGCGGCAGGCCGTCGCCGGTCAGCAAAGTAAGCCCGAGCAGATATTCGGCGGACGGCTTGCCCTCGATCGCGCTTGATGACGATCCGCACGTCGTCGCTGACCGGGCACAGCACGGCGATCACGCAGAGCCAACGCATTTGCTTGTAGGTCTGCTCGATATTTTCCGGCGCGTATCGGCCAGCCTCGGCGGCGTTTGCTGCATCTGCCGACGCGAACAACCCGAGAATGAACGCGAGCGCCGTGATGCGCGCCAAGGCTCGTGATCCTATCGCCAGCATGACTCGCCCCCCGTTTGGCGGATTTTATCCGGGGCGGCGCGGCGAGACGAGCCGGTTCAGCATGCTTAGTACGAACGCACACCCTCGCGCTCGCCCAGAGAAGCGCATGCAAAACACCACTGCCATTGGCGGTCGCGCGAGTGCTGGCGTTCGCCGACGTACATGTTGCCGCCGAACGCATCGTGCAATCGCTCGATCCGCGCTTCGAGCGACACGATAATCGGGCAAATCATCACGCCGACGAAAATGCGCAGCTTGGCGAAACGCGCCAGGATTTGCGCCTTGTCGAGTTCAAGGCCAACGGACGGCAAGGGCGATGCCGCATCGAAAATCTTCAGCTCTATGACGACGGATGGCCGGCCGCTCTCGTAGACCGCTACATCGGCGCGAAAAGCACCCAGAACAGTAACGAGGTCCGGGGTTAGGGGCATGCCGAGGTCGAGGGCCATTGCGGTGTAAAGTCGCTCGACATGCACCTGGTAGCTGAACCGCTCATGAAGTCGCTGGGCAACAAAGCAACGCAAGAAACTCTCGGGAAGTTCGTTGTCGTGTCGGGCTTCCGCGATCGTCCGGTATCGTAACACAGCTTCCGTACCGAATTCGACGACAGCTTTCTCGAAATCCAAACGATGTCTCCCGTTGAGGAGCTTGACAAACGATACCACACTCGTCGCCGGCAACCTTCCGTATAGCCAGAACCCGCGCGGAGTATATGTCAACCAGACATGGCGGCAAACGGCGAGCGCGCAGTGATTGACAACCGGCTGCGGCTTTTGGAGCTGAAAATACCGACGCGATCCGCGAGGGGGTCACTTAGCTCTTGTTAAACGGAGCGCGATGTCCGAGGGGGCGGCGATTACAAGCGAGCCGACTTTGCGAAATACTGCAAACGTCTAATCGAAGGCAGGGTGTCTACTCATAAATCGCGTCGGCGATTTTCCGCTTTCGGGGCAAACCCGGACATAAAGCCGGCGCCGTCGAAATGATCGGGTCTGACCCTTAGCGGGCATTGAAGCCGCAACATACTTGGTTAGTACAGTCGCACTGGCCGCCGTTGACCGCCCAACACAAAAGACAAGGAGTAAAATTATGGACGATCGAATTATTGAGCTTCTGTACCGCAACCTTCAGGAAGTCTTTGGCGAAGGTGACGCGGCGCGCCGCCGCGCCGCCATTCAGGACTTCTATACTGAGGACTGCGTGCTGTACGTCCCGCCCGGTGTCTTTTTTGGACACGACGCCCTGGACAAGTTCGCCGGGGACCTCCGCGCGACACATCCAAATTTCGTCTATACGCCCCATGGAGAGCCACAAGCTCTGCATAACGGGGGAATTCTGGCATGGGGCTCAGGCCCGAAAGGCGAGGCCCCGGATTACACCGGACTGGATGTGGTGATTGTTCGCGATGGCAAGATCGCCGCGCTCTACGTCTTTCTCAATCCCAAATTTGCCTAGCGGCCGCGGCACCCTCGCAATTTTATCAGCGCACGCCCTAATGCCCCGCCATGTGGCGGCCGATAACGGTGAGATCGGCGTCGCTGGCGCGCGTCTCGTAGACGATCTGGCCGTGAAACATGACGACCAACCGGTCGGCGAGTTCGAGCAATTCGTCGAGGTCTTCGCTGACCAGCAGCACGGCGGCGCCGCGGTTGCGCGCCGCCATGATCTCGGCGTGGATCTGCGCCACCGCCGCGAAATCGAGGCCGAAGCAGGGATTGGCGGCGACCAGGATATCGACTTCGCCGGCGAGCTCGCGCGCCAGAACGGTGCGCTGCACGTTGCCGCCGGAGAGCTCGCCGATCGGCGTGTCATCCGAGCGCGTTTTGATCTTGTAGCGCTCGATCTTGCGCAGCGCATCCTGGTGGAATTGCGCGCTGTTGAGCCACCAGCCGCCGGACGCAAACGGCGCGCGGTCGAATTCGCGGAAGGCGAGATTGTCGGCGACGCTCATGCGCGCCACGCACGCATTCTTCAGCGGCTCCTCGGGCAGCACAGAGAGATGGTTGTGCCGCATCTCCGCCCGGGTGGCGTGATAGTCTTCGCCCTGCAAATAGATGCTGCCGCTTTCGGCGTCGCGCTGGCCGGCGAGCACCTCGATGAGCTGGCGCTGACCGTTGCCGGAAACGCCCGCCACGCCGACGATCTCGCCGCCGCGGATCGAGAGCGACACGTCGCGCACCGCCGGCTGGCCGCCGTCGTCGAGCGCATTGAGCTTCTCGATGTCGAGGCGCGGCGCGCCAAACTCGCCGGAGCGCGGCGGCTGCACGGTCAGTTCCTCGGCGCCGATCATCATGCGCGCCATGGCATCGGGGCTCAGATCCTTGACGTGCCCCTGCCCCGCGAGCTTGCCGCGGCGAAGGATCGTGACCTCGTCGGCGAACGCCATCACCTCGCGGAATTTGTGGGTGATCATCAGAATGGTGAGATTGCCGGCCGCGACCATGCCGCGCAGCATACCGAGCACTTCGTCGGCTTCGCCGGGGGTCAGCACCGATGTCGGCTCGTCGAGAATGAGAAAGCGGCGCTGCAGATAAAGCTGCTTGAGGATCTCGCACTTCTGCCGCTCGCCCGCGGAAATCGCCGAAACCTTGGCATTGAGCGGCACGCGGAACGGCATGCGCGCCAGAAATTCTTCCAGCGCCTTGCGCTCGCGGGCCCAATCGACCACCGAGGGCACATGGTCGCGCGCCAGCACGAAATTTTCCGCAACCGTCATGGCCGGCACGAGCGTGAAATGCTGATAGACCATGCCGAGGCCGAGCGCGTGCGCGGCGCGCGGATTGTTGATGACCTGCTGCCGGTCATCGACCATCAACTCGCCGCCGTCGGCCTGGTAATAGCCCATGATGCATTTGACGAGCGTCGATTTGCCGGCGCCGTTCTCGCCAAGAAGCGCATGGAACGTGCCCGGCCGGACCTTCAGCGACACCTGATCGAGCGCCCTGAACTCGCCGAAACGCTTGATGATGTTGAGCGCTTCGACGCCGAACGTCTTCTTCGAGGCGGTCGGCGACGGCAGGCCGCCGGGTGGGATGAGCGTCGCCATCTCGCTCATGCGACGGCCTCGATGAATTTCGCCGAGTCCGACACCGTGCCGAACACGCCACCCTGCATCTTGATCATCTTGATGGCGGCGTCGTGATTACCCTTGTCGGTGGCGCCGCAGCAATCCTGCAGCAGGAGGCATTCGAAGCCGCGATCGTTGGCCTCGCGCATGGTGGTGTGGACGCAGACATCGGTGGTGATGCCCGTGAGCACGATATTGTCGACGCCGGCAAGCCGCAGCATCAGCTCGAGATCGGTGGCGCAGAACGAGCCTTTGCCCGGCTTGTCGATGATGGATTCGCCTTCGAGCGGCTTGAGCTCATCGATGATCTCCCAGCCCGGCTCGCCGCGCACCAGGATGCGGCCGCACGGGCCCTGATCGCCGATGCCGGCACCGATCTGACGCGAGCGCCAGCGCTTGTTGGCCGGAAGGTCGGCGAGATCGGGGCGGTGGCCCTCGCGGGTATGGATGATGTGGAAGCCCTTGGCGCGCGCGGCGGCAAGCGTGCGCTTGATCGGCTCGATCGGCGCGCGGGTAAGCGAGAGATCGTAGCCCATCTTGTCGACATAGCCGCCGACGCCGCAGAAGTCGGTCTGCATGTCGATGACGATCAGCGCCGTGTTCTGCGGGCGCAGATCGCCGTTATAGGGCCAGGGATAGGGATCGGCCGTCACCTGACGCTTTGCGGCGATGCTCTCTGTGGGCGCATGCATGACTTCACCTCGTCAGCAACTCATCGCGTGATCGACAGTTCCGCCGGCGCGCCGACCAGCGTGCGCTTGGGCGAACAAGTCGCGATCATGATCAGCAAGGTCAGAATATAGGGCGCGGCGTTGAACAGATGATAGCCATAGCTGAAGCCGATGGATTGCAGCGCCGGGCCGAGCGCGGCGGCGCCGCCGAACAGCAGCGAGGCTCCCAAGCAGAGCATCGGATTCCAGCGCGCGAAGATCACGAGCGCCACGGCGGTGATGCCCTGCCCGCTCGACAAGCCTTCGTTCCAGCTGCCGGGGTAGAACAGCGACAGGAAGGAGCCGCCGATGCCGGCGAGAAAGCCGCCGAACATGGTGGCGCGCAGGCGGATCATATTGACCGAATAGCCCATGGCGAGCGCCGCGTCGGCGCTTTCACCGGCGGTGCGGATGATCAAGCCCCAGCGCGTGGTGCGCAGCGCCCAGACCAGGATCGGCGCCAGCGCAACGCCGAACAGGAACAACACGTTGATGCGCAGCGCCGCACGCACTTGTGGAATGTCGCTCCACCAGCCGAAATCGATCGAGGGAAGCCGCGGCGCGGTCGGCTCGATCAGCGGCTTGCCGAGATAGAAAGCAAGCCCGACGCCGAACAGCATCAGCGCGATGCCGACGGCGATATCGTTAACGCGCGGCAAGCCGCAGATCCCCGCATGCAGCGCGCCCATGCCGGCGCCGGCGATGCCGGCGGCGAGCACGCCGAGCCAGGGCGAGCCGGTGAGATAGGACACGCCGTAGCCGGCCATCGCCCCCATCACCAGCGTGCCTTCGAGACCGAGATTGATGCGGCCGCTGCGCTCGGTGATGCATTCGCCGAGGCTGACGAACAAAAACGGCGTTGAGACGCGCACGGCACCGCCGAGCGCCGCCAACGGCACCGTCCACAAACCGATATCGCCGGGCCCGGCCATGGTCAGGAC
Source organism: Xanthobacteraceae bacterium (assembly GCA_035566615.1). Taxonomy (GTDB): domain Bacteria; phylum Pseudomonadota; class Alphaproteobacteria; order Rhizobiales; family Xanthobacteraceae; genus BOG-931. Next base: position 1,489 of record DATMQV010000212.1, on the reverse strand, counting down.
TTTCCTTTCAGAAAGCTCAGGCGGCCGTAAAGCGAGTCGCTTGCCAGCACCATGACAAAGATCATGCCTTGCAGCACCAGGACCGACGCATCCGGCAATCCGAGCCGCCGCTGCAATAGCCCGCCGCTCGCGCCGATGCCACCCAGAAGGACGGCGACCGGAATAACCGCGAGCGGGTTCTGCCGGGCGAGGAACGCCACCAGAATGCCGGCAAAGCCGTAACCGGCCGCAAGATTGGCATTGGTGCGGCCCTGCACGGCGGCGACTTCCATCATGCCGGCGAGGCCGGCGGCGGCGCCGGCGAGGAAACAAACAATGAGAATGAGCTTGCCGACGCTCAAGCCCACGACCTTGGCGGCGCGGATATTGCCGCCGGCAACCCGCGCAGCAAAGCCGAACACCGTGTGATAGATCAGAATGTAGGAGGCGACCGCGGCGATGATGCCGAAGGCGAGCCCCCAATGCACGTCGGTGCCGGGAATGCTGCCGATCATGTTGGCGGCGCCGATCTCGGGCGTCGACGGCTTGTTCAAGCTGGTCGGATCGCGCATCGGGCCTTCGACCAGGAAGTTGAGGATGGCGAGCGCGATATAGACCAGCAGCAGGCTCGAAATCGTTTCGTTGACGCCGCGAAACTGGCGCAACGCACCGGCCAGCAAAATCCACAAGCCGCCGCCGATCATGCCGGCAATCGCCATGGCGACATCGACCACAAGCGGCGGCGCGGCGGGCATGGCGAGCGCGGCGCTGGTCGCGCACAGCGCGCCGATCAGAAGCGCGCCCTCACCGCCGATGATCACCATGCCGAGCTGCGCCGGCAGCGCAGTGCAGAGCGCGGTGAGAATAAGCGGGGCGGCGCGCGTCAGCGTGTTCTGCCAGGAGAACCAGGTGCCGAACGCGCCCTGGTACATATAGAAATACAGATCGATCGGGTTCTTCCCGAACGATGCGACGAAGATGCCGAACAACACCAGCGAGGCCAGCAAGGCGAGCACGGGGATGACGACATATTCCGCCGCACCGCCGAGCCTACGGCCGAAAGGGGGCAGGCGAAGGAATTCGCCCAGCCCCGATTTCACAACAGGCGTGCCGACATCGGCCTTCACGAAGTGGCTCCGATGACGCCCTCGACCAGATAGCTCATCTTTTCCAGTTCGGGGTCGGTCTGGCCGCGCGCGACGCCGGCCGCGATGACGGTTGAGCCCTTGTTGTCAGCGATCGGGCCTTTGAAGATCACGTAGTTTCCGGCCATGAGCGCCGCCTTGACCTCGTCGGCTTTCTTCTTCGCCTCTTCGCTGACCATCGGCCCATACGGCGACACTTTCACCAGCTCTTCCTTGAGACCGCCGCGATAGAAGTTCGGGATGGTCTCCCCGGAAGTGAACATCTTCACGAAGCGCGGATAGAGCACTTCCCAGTTCCACTCAGCGCCGGTGAGATAGGCCTGCGGCGCCAGCACCGACTGGTTGACGTGATAGCCGCACACCAT
>DATMQV010000211.1:0-3462 GCA_035566615.1 Xanthobacteraceae bacterium | reverse complement strand
TCGGTGCCGATTTGCGGACCGTGGCGTCCTTTAGATAGGGCACAGTTTTCAACAGCGAATGTGGCTCGAAAGTCATTGGCGAGAAGAAATCGAAATCGACGGACTGGCGGTGCCCTAAGCGCAGGGCAATCGCCGTGCCGCGATAAAGAATAAAATGGTCGGGGGTGCCCGCCAGCTCTGGCCAAAGCTTTCGCTGCGGCTCAGGAAGAACGTCAAGGCGAGGCGAAAATACTTTCGACATAACGCATTATAGCTCATCCGGGGCGTAGCGGGTGCAACCGTTGCCTTGCCGTCAGGCGAGCGCCTGGCTTTTCAGGTTCTCGAGCGCCGTCTTGCTTAACGGCGGGGCGCCAAGCTTGCGGGCGGCGCGATGGCCTTCGAGCGTCGCCTCGTAAACGGTGCGCGGCGCAATCGCGCAGCCGATCGCCTCGACGCTGCGGCCGCGCTCGCGCAGGAGATGATAAAGCGCATTTTCCGATGCGCGCGCCGTCGCCATCACGATCGTGTCGGCTGTGATCGGGCGCATTTTGGACGGCGCGTAGATGTTGACGATCTCGACCTCGCTGCCGTTGATCCGCTTCACCGCGTGATCGGTAATGATCTCCACCTCGGCCTCGTAAAGATAGGTCAGTACCCAGTGGAGATAGACCTCCGCCGTCGTCTCCCAGCCGATCATCGGCCATTTGGTGAGAAGTCTCACTTTGGCGCCGAGCCGCGCCAGTTTGACGGCCGTGAGCGGCGCCGCCACATCGGCCATTTCGTCGATCACCAGCACGTCGCCGGAAGCGGTGACCTTGTCGAGCGCTACTTCGTCCCAGGTGACGCAACGGCCGCTTTCCCATCCGGGCAGCGGCTTCGCTGTCTGGCCTTGAAAACCGTCGCGCCGATAGCGCGCGCCGGTCGCCACCACGACATGGTCGGGCTGCTCGGCGGAAAGCACCGCGTCGAGATTCTCGGCGGTGATGGCGTGGCCGGTCTTGATCACGGCACCATTGCCGCGGGCCTGCTCGGCAAGCCAGGTGGCGATCGTGCCATATTGCGTCCGGTTGGGCAGCGCGCCGTAGGCGCGCACATGCCCGCCGACCTCCGGCTCGCGCTCGTAAACCACGACGTGATTGCCGCGCGCCGCCGCGACGCGCGCATATTCGAGACCGGCGGCGCCTGCGCCGATCACCAGCGCCCGCTTGGGCGCAGCGACCTTGCGCATCGAGCTTGCGCCCCAGATCCGCTCGCGCCCGACCACCGGGTTGTAAGCGCACTGCACGCGGCTGCCGCGGATCACCGCGCGCCAGCAATAATTCGCAGCAACGCAGCGGCGAATATCATTCACCCGGCCCTCTTTCACCTTGGTCATCCACTGCTCGTCGGCGATCATCTGCCGCGCCAGCAGGATGGCGTCGGCATCGCCGGAGCCGAGCAGTTCGTCGGCGACGCCCGGATGACTGACCCGCCCGACCAGCAGCACCGGCTTTTTCGCCACCGTCTTGATGGCGCGCGTATACTCGCGCTCCCAGCCCTGCTCGAACGTCATCGGCGTATGGATCCAGGAATGGTGCACACCGGCCGACACGCTCACATAGTCGATGTCGAGCTCCTTCTCGAAATCGGCGTGGATGCGCTTGATGTCCTCGATCTCGAGATCGCCGTCCCAGAACGAGGTCGAGTTGATGCGGTAGCCGATGAACGGCCGATCGCCGATGCGCTTGCGGATTCGCCGCATCGCCTCGATCGAAAACCGCAGCCGGTTCTCGTAGGAGCCGCCCCAGCGGTCGGTGCGCTTGTTGTAGAAGGGCGAGAGAAACTGCCACGGCAGATAGCCGTGGGCGATGTGAAATTCGATGCCGTCGAGGCCGGCGGAGATCGCGCGCCGGGCGGCATCCTCGTAGCACTGCAAAATGTATTCGATCTCGTGCTCCTCAAGCTCTTTGGGCGTCGGGCCGCCGGGAATTTCGCCGGCCGGCACCTGGCTCGGCGCCAGCATATAGGGATTATATTCGTCCGGATCGCGCGCCGGGTCGGTCTTGAGAAACGGCGTCGGCGAACGCAAACCGAGATGCAGAAGCTGGACGGAGAGCGCGCAGCCGTGCCGTTTCACCGCCCGCGACACATTAGCGAGCCCCTCGAGCTGCGCATCGTTCCACAGGCCGGGAAAGCCGAGCGGCGTATAGATCGTGTCTTTATTGATGAGGTGCCCGCCGAGAATGATCATTCCCAGCCCGGTCTTGGCGCGCTCCTCGTAATAGGCGACCGCTTGCTCGGTGAAGATGCCCTCGTGCGGGCTTCTGACCCAGGTCGGGCACACCGGAGCGAATATCACCCGGTTCGGCAGGGTCGTATTGCGGATGCGAAGTGGCGACAACAGATGGCGATAGGCCCCGGCATCGGTCACGGTCGTTTCCCCTCTAACGTCTTTTGTTCGGGGAATAAAAGAGCATGCCGCGCCGGAAGGTGCACGGGCCTTGCGGTTGCCGCCGTAAACAATCGGCCTTCCGAAGGTTGCAATCCGCTATTGACAGGCGCATCGCGACTAGCCAAGTGAAGCTCCCAAATTGAAGGAACTCGGCCGTGGCCAAACCGGAACTTGGCACCAAGCGCGTCTGCCCCGAAACCGGACGCAAATTCTACGATCTCAACAAGGATCCCGTGATCTCGCCCTATACCGGCAAGGTCGTCCCTGTTGAAATGCCGACGACGCGCGCGCGGCCCGAGCCGGTGGCGGCCGTGCAGCGCGCAGCCGCCGCCCCCCCGGTCGAGGAAGCGGCCGCGCCGGAGCCGCAGGAGGCTGAATTCGTTTCGCTGGAGGACGCCGACGCCGAGGCGCAGGGCGCCAAGGGCGCGGTCGAGACCGCGGAACCCGATATCGAAGAAGAAGTCGAGATGGACGAGAGCCTCGACGATGCGGCCTTCATCGAGGAGCAGGAAGAAGAAGACGCCGACGTCACCGACATCATTGGCGGCGACATCGAGGACGAGGAGGAGGGATAACCGGAAGTTCAGTCATCGGTGGTTCGATGATCGGACTACCGAAGCGGGCGTCATGCTTGCGGCGACCGCAATGACCGATGCCCGGTTCAGGGGCCATAGCTCAGTTGGGAGAGCGCTTGAATGGCATTCAAGAGGTCGGCGGTTCGACTCCGCCTGGCTCCACCAGTTAAATTATTGATTTTGAACACGATTTAGGGATGGCTTTTTGGCGCGCATCCTCGATGCAGCCACAGGGAAGCACGGGGGAAGCACGGCAAGCGTTTTCGAGGGCTATGTGGATACCAACATGCGCCCTCAGTGAAAGCGGGTGAGTATCGAAGCTCCGGGGTGACCAGGTAACCAGCGCTTCAGCAGTTCTGCCAACTTGGCGAAGTTACCGCCGTGAGCCGGCAGCAATTTCGGTAGCAATGAACCTCAATTGTTCTCGTGCCCATGATCGAGCTAACGCCGCGCCAAGAAACAGCACCTCCATGGCCC
>DATMQV010000210.1:0-15188 GCA_035566615.1 Xanthobacteraceae bacterium | reverse complement strand
GACGCGCGGGCTCTGTCCGACCCCGCGGTACGCGACGAATTCCGTCGCCTCATTGAGCGCGAAGCGCGCCTGCTCGATCAGCTCCGCTACGACGACTGGCTCGCGATGTACACGCCCGAGTGCGTCTATTGGGTGCCGTCGACACCGAATGCCGGCGACCCGCGCCGGGAGATCGCGATCATGTTCGACGACCGGCGCCGGCTCGAGGATCGTGTTTATCGCCTGCGCACCGGGTTCGCCTGGTCGCAAGCGCCTGCCTCGCGCACCGTCCGCCTCATTACCAATGTCGAGGCCTTCGCCACCGGAAGCGACGACGCACGCATGCTGCGATCGAATTTTCTGATCAGCGAATTCTGGGGCGACGAAACCCGTTTTCTGGCCGGCTGGGCCGGGCAGCGTGTGGTCCGCAGCGACGATGGCTGGAAAATCCAGGCCAAGCAGGTGAACCTGATCGATTGCGATCAGTCGATCCGCAATCCAAGCATCATTTTTTAAGGCATTTTTCCTGGACCTGAATCGCCGCGCACAATCCGTCATCCTGAGGTGCGCGCCGAAAGGCGCGCCTCGAAGGATGCGGCCGCGGCGCCCGGGCCGTCGCCCTTCGAGGCTCGCTGCGCTCGCACCTCAGGGTGACGGGAAACGGATAGACGACCTATAAATCAACCACGTTCTGGGTGCGCCGCTCTCGTCTACTCCGCGGCCTTTTCCGGCGATTCATATTCCTGCTGCGCGCGCTGCTCGACCGGCTTTTCGATGCGCGTCAGATTGTAGGCGGCATTGACCAGCGCCATGTGCGAAAAGGCTTGCGGGAAATTGCCGATCTGACGTTTAAGATGCGGGTCGTATTCCTCGCTCAGCAAGCCGAGATCGTTGCGCACCGCGATCAGGCGGCGGAACAGCCGCTCGGCATCGGCCATCCGGCCCTGCAAGACATAGACGTCGACCAGCCAAAAACTGCAGGCCAGAAAGGCGCCCTCTCCGGGTGGCAGGCCGTCGTCCTCGACCGCCGTGTCGTAGCGCATGACGAAACCGTCGCGCAGCAAGCGTTGCTCGATTGCGGCGATGGTTTGTTCCATGCGCGGATCGGAGACCGGCAAGAAGCCGACCGCCGGGAGGAGCAACAGGCTCGCGTCCAGAAATTTTGTTCCGTAAGCCTGAACGAAGGAGCCCAGTTCCGGATCAAAGCCTTTGCTGAGAACCTCGCTGCAAATCTCGTCGCGCAGCCTGCGCCATTCGTCGATCGGCCCTTCCAATCCGAAGGTCTCGGCGCTCTTGATGGCGCGGTCGAACGCCACCCATGCCATCACTTTCGAATGGGTGAATTGGCGCGGACCGCCGCGGACTTCCCAGATCCCCTCGTCGGGCTCGCGCCAAATCTTTTCAAGATGGTCAAGGAAGGCGAGTTGCGCGTGCCATCCCGATGCGTTGGTCGACAGCCCGCGGCGGCGCGCCTGGTGATGGACGTCCATGATCTCGCCAAACACGTCGAGCTGGAGCTGGCTGTGGGCGGCATTGCCAATCCGCACCGGCGCCGAGTTTTCGTAACCAGGCAGCCAAGGCGCGGTCCATTCGGTCAACCGCCGCTCGCCGGCGATGCCATACATGATTTGCAATTGGTCCGGACTGCCGGCCACCGCCCGCAACAGCCACTCGCGCCACGCCTGCGCTTCGTCGAAATAGCCGGCATTCATGGCGCCCAACAGAACCAGCGTGGCGTCGCGCAGCCAGCAATAACGATAGTCCCAATTGCGCTCGCCGCCGAGCCGCTCCGGAAGCGACGTGGTCGGGGCCGCGACCATGCCGCCGGTCGGCGCATAGGTGAGCGCCTTGAGCGTGATCATCGAACGCAGCACGACGTCCGACCACGGACCGGCGGGCCGGCACTTGGCCGACCATTCTTGCCAAAACGTCTCGGTGTCGTGCAGCGCCGCGGTCGGATCGAACGACGTATGCAGCGGCCTGTGCGAGGGGTAGTAGCTCAAGACGAACGGAATGGTCTCGTCCTTGTAGATGACGAACGTGCCGACCGTCGTCATGTCGACGCCGCGCAATTGCACCGGCGTTCGCAACACCATCATGTCCGGGCCCGCAATGGCGCGAAGGCCTCCGTCTTCAAGACGAGTCACCCAAGGCACGATGGCGCCATAGCCGAACCGCAGGATCAGCTCGGTGCCCATCGACACCCTGCCGCGGACGCCTCGCACCAGCCGCACGATGGTCGAATGGTGTCCGTCTAAAGGCATGAAATCGATCAGCGTTGCGGCGCCCTCCTCGGTCTCAAAATGCGTTTCGAGCACCAGGGTCTTTGGACGATAGCGGCGCGTGATGCGGGCCGGCTCCTGCGGCGCGATCGACCAGCGGCCATGCTCGCGCGTGCCAAGGAGCGCGGCGAAACAAGCCTCCGAGTCGAAACGCGGACAGCAATACCAATCGATCGAGCCGTCGCGGGAAACCAGGGCGGCGGTCCGGCAGTCGCCGATCAGCGCATAGTCTTCGATGAGCGCCATGAGCCTTACAAAAATATGGGCCTCAGGAAAATTCGACGATGACTTTGATATCGTCGGGCTGCCGCTGCAGCGACCGGGTCCAATGTTCGGCGGGCTCTCGCCGCGTGATCATCATATCGAGCCAGCGTCTGTCAGCTTTGCGCAATGCTTCACCCGCCATCTCATAGTGAAGTTTGTTGGCGTTGACCGTTCCGAACAGGGTGTTGTTGTCGAGCACCATCGAACGGTTGAGCGCTCCGACATCAACTTCGAAGTCGTGACCCGGCTCGGTGACGCCGACCAGACAAGCGATGCCGCTCGCCGCCGTGTAGCCGAGCACATCGCGCACGACGCTGGGCGCGCCACTGCATTCGATCAATACGTCCGGCTTGAAACCAAGATTAGCCAGCGTACCGACATGATAGACACCGCCAAGCCGGCTGACCATCTCGCGCTTGGCGCGATGTTCGTGATGATCGAGAACATGAACCTCGAGCCCGCGCTGCGCGCCCATGAGCGCCGCCAGGAGCCCGACCGGGCCGGCCCCGGTTACCAGCAACGTTTTTGGATTCCAGGAGCGCGCGCGCTGGCCGATCCGCTCGATATGATCCCAGGCTTTCGCCACCACACTCGTCGGTTCGAGCAGAACGCCGGCCTCGCCGAGCGCGGGATCGATCTTGACCAAAAATTCCGACTCGATACGAAAATACTCCGAGCCGAATCCATGACGTTCCTTGATGCCGCGCTCGGTGTAGCGGCCGTTGCGGCACATATCCCATTCGCCTACGGCGCATGACGGACACGGCACCGGATCGGGACGCCGCACAATGCCGACGACGAGATCGCCGATATTGACGCCGGAGTCCGGCGGAGCCTCGCGCACCACGCCGAGCGACTCATGGCCGATCACCAATCGGCTTTGACCGGGCGGCGCCCAGCCATAGTGGCCGCAAACGATGTCGCGGTCGGTACCGCAAACGCCGACGGCGATTGTGCGCACCAGCACCGCGCCGTCGTCGGCCGGCGGCTCGGGGACATCTTCGATCCGCACCGAGTTGGCAACACCCGGCGCGACGGTGAGGGCTCGCATTCGCATGCTTCCATGATTTATGCGGTCCGGCCCGCGCGGCCAGACGGTCCCGTCGCCATAAGTACCAGAGAGTTCCAAAAGTTCCGGTTACGGAACCAACGCAGCGCTGTCAGGGTTCTTCGGCCGCCGCGCAACAAATTTAACGAGGACATGACCACCATGGATGCCATCGGTCGCAAGCGCTGGGCTATCGCCGAAGGGCACATTCCTTCGCAGAGTTCCTTTACCGACCGCGCACTTATTTCTCACGAGACCGCCTGCATTCTCAACGCCGGCAGCGGCGTCGCGCACGTTGCGCTCACCATCTTCTTTGCCGACCGCGATCCGGTCGGCCCCTACCGGATTACGGTACCGGCGCGGCGCATTGTTGCATCTGCGCTTTAACGATCTCACGGAACCGCGCCGGTTCCGCGCGATACCGACTTTTCTTCGGTGTTCGAGTCGTCGTTCAACACACACGGCTCGATTCACGTCACGCCGAGGTAAGCCTGCTGTCGACGACAGCGTACGGCGAATCTTGAGCTTTTGAACGATCACCCGCGGTTCCAAACCATTTTGTTTTATTCCGCATAAAAGAAAATTTTCGCTTCTCCAAACACAGTTTCCAAATAAGCGATGTGGAATGGAAATATCGTCTCAATGCAGGATGAACGAAACGAAAGAATGGAACTTATGCGCCGTGTGGCCGTTGTTACACGGAAACGAGGAGAATCCCGTGACTGTGATCGTCGTGTCCAACCGCGTTGCGCGGGCGAAATCCGATGAGCCGGTCGCCGGGGGATTGGCCGCAGCGCTGATCCCGATGGTGAAGGACTCCGGCGCGATCTGGGTGGGATCGAGCGGCCAGACTTCCGACTACGCCGCCAGCCGAGATTGCTTCTCGCAGATCGAGCCGCTCGGCACCGGTGCGCTCGCGACTGTCGACATGCCGACCAAACATTATCGCGGCTTCTATGAGGGCTTCGCCAACTCGGCCTTATGGCCGGCGCTGCATTCGCGCCCGGATCTCATTCAAGTCGGCGGCGACGACTACACCTCGTATCGCGAGATCAACGCGTTCATGGCGCGCGCTCTGTTGCGTTTTAGCGAGCCCGACGCGGTCTATTGGGTGCAGGACTATCATTTTCTCACGCTCGGTGCGGAAATGCGGCGGCTGCAGATCAGCCGGCCGATCGGATTTTTCTTGCACACGCCGTGGGCGGACCGGCGGACGATGGCCGCAGTGCCGCACCATGCCGATCTCGTACAGGCCATGCTCGCCTACGATCTCATCGGATTTCAGACCGATGAGGACCGTCAGAATTTCGAAGACTATCTGCAGTACGAGCTTGGCCTGTCGATCTATGACGGCACAGTCACGTCGTCTCGCGGGGTGACGCATCTGGCGACCTTCCCGATCGGCATCGATGTCGACGAGTTCAGCGATCGGGCCACCAAGGCTTCGTCACGGGCCGAGGTGTCGCGGCTGCGCGGCAGTTTGCAAGGAGTCAAGCTCGTGCTTGGCGTGGACCGCCTCGATTATTCCAAGGGCCTTGCCAATCGCGTTCGGGCATTCGACCGGATGCTCGAGATCGAGCCGCAGCTTAAGCGCGGCGTTTGCCTGCTGCAGGTGGCCGTTCCGACGCGCGGCAATATCCGCGCTTATCGCGAGCTGAAGGCCGAGCTTGCTTCGCTGGTCGGCGAGATCAACGGCCGGCACGGCGAAGTCGACTGGATACCGATTCGCTATCTCAACAAAAGCTTCTCGCAGCTTACGCTCGCCGGATTCTATCGCGCCGCGCATGTCGGCTTGGTCACGCCGCTCCAGGACGGCATGAACCTGGTAGCCAAGGAATATGTCGCGGCACAAAACCCATTCGATCCGGGCGTGCTCGTGCTCTCGGAATTCGCGGGCGCAGCGAAGCAGCTCGATACGGCCCTCCTGGTCAATCCCCATGATATCGAAGGGATGGCCCGGCAAATTGCGGTGGCGCTTTCGATGAGCCTCGAGGAGCGGCGCGAGCGCTGGCACGCGATGGTCGCCAAATTGCGATCTTCATCGATCCAGGATTGGTTCGCCGATTTCCTGCGCGCCCTCAATGACACCCGCCGCATGCCCGCACGTCTTGCGACGTCGCGGCCGGCAGCGGCGCCGGTTCTGCTCGAAATGGCGGGGCGAAGCGCGCAGCGTCATTAGCTAGAAAATCAGACGGCGCCTTCCACCTTGTGGGTCTTCGCTTTCACGCCGTGGGTGACTGATAGGCCCGCTTCATGCGCGGCCTGCTGCAGCGTGCGCCTGATCTCATCGCGCTTTTCGTGAATCGAGGCGATGGCGAGCCCGGTCGCGACGCCCAATCCCACCAGGGCTGCTTCGGAAAGCTGCAAGCTCGCTTCGATCGTTTCGGGCACGGCGTCGGTCGCGCCGAGCGCGTAAAGGTGGCGCGCATGATCGGCATCGCGGGCGCGCGAAACGATGAGAATGTCCGGACGCATGGCGCGGACGTGCGCCACCACCTCGTCGATCAGCCGCGCCGTGTGAATCGTAATGATGACGCCGGCCGCCTTGGCAAGCCCGCAGGCTTCGAGAAATTGCGGATCGGTGGCGTCGCCGAAGTAGACGTCATGGCCCTCGCGCCGATCGCGCGTGACTGTCATCGCGTCGGAGTCCGCAACGATGTAGGGGAGCCGGTGCTCGCGCAGCAACTCGCAGACAACCTTGCCGACACGACCGTAGCCGACGACGATCGCATGGCTCTGCCCGGCCGCCGGCCGCACCGTCAGTTCGGCGTCGATCGGCTTATCCGGCGTAAGCCGCGCGGCGAGACGCCGGCCCACGAACGAGAGCAGCGGGGTCAGCGCCATCGTGATCGAGGTCACCGCGAGGATGAAGCTCGCGAACGACAGCTCGATCAACCCGGCCGAGCCCGCCATGCCAATTCCGACAAACGCGAATTCGCCGCCGGTACTCAGCAGCAAACCGATCTCGACGGCGGCCGGCGAGGAAAAGCGGAACAGCTTGGCAAGCACGACGAGCAGAAGCGCCTTCACGGCAATCAGCCCGATGACGGCCCCGGCCAGCAAAAGCGGTTCACGCCAGAGCTCGCGAAAATCGACATTCATGCCGACGGTGAAGAAGAAGAGGCCAAGCAGGAGGCCTTTGAACGGCGCCACCGTCGTTTCGATCGCCTTGCGATATTCGGTTTCGGCCAGCAGCAATCCCGCCACGAAGGCGCCCAGCGCCATCGAGAGCTGCGCCTGCTGGGCGATCACACTGTCAGCAATGATGACGAACAAGACCGCGGCGATGAAGACTTCGGTTGAACGCGCCGTCGCCACCAAGCGGAACAGCGGACGCAGCAAAACACGTCCGAAGGCGACGATCACGATAATCGCCGCGGCGGCCTGCAACAGCGCGGTGGCGAGGCTTGCGAGCACCGAACCGCCGGTGCGGGTGGCGAGAATCGAAATGAAGAGCAGGATCGGAATGACGGCGAGATCCTGCGCCAGCAGAATGGAGAAGCTTGCCCGACCCACGCTCGTGGTCAGCCGCTCCTGATTCGACAGAAGCTCGAGCACGATCGCCGTCGACGAGAGCGAGAGCGCGCTGCCGAGCACAATGGCCTCGGACGGGCTCCTCGACAGCGCAAGCGCCGCACCGGCGATCACCGCGCTCGTCAGCAGGACTTGCAATCCGCCCAAGCCGAGCACCAGCCGGCGCATGGCCGAAAGCCTGGAAAATGACAGTTCGAGACCGATCAAGAACAGAAGAAAGACGACGCCGAGTTCGGCGATACCGGCCACGTTCTGCGCGTCGGTGATCGTCACCCAAAACAGACCCGGCACCGCGCCAGTGAGCGAACCAAGCCCCAGCGGACCTAAAAGCGCTCCAGCACCCAGGTAGCCGAGAACGGGACTCAGACCCCAGCGCCGCACTAGTGGAATCACGACACCGGCAGTTCCGAGCACGACGAGGGCGTCGCTGTAAGCGGCCGTGTGACTGGTCGACACGCCAAATCCTCCAATCCGCCAGCGAGTTACCTAGAGCCCTTGTTTGAGCAAGATCTTTTGCTCTATCGCCGGCTCAACTATGAGCCGAACCCAATGCCAAAATATCGTGACTTAGCAATGGATTGAAATCACTCGAGCGCCTCCAACCTTATGGAAACCTTGGCGCGCCAAGATGGTTACGCCTTTCGCGGCCTTCGATGTCTGCTGGGCGGACCGTGGGAAACAGGCGAGCGATGAAGTTATTTCAGTGCCAGAACTGCGGGCAGCCCTTGTACTTCGAAAACACGCGCTGCGAACGCTGCGGCTTGTCGCTCGGCTATTTGCCCAGGCGGGAAGCGATTTCCGCGCTCAAACCGCATGGCGGCGCGGACGATCCGCAGCCACAGATTTGGCGCGCGCTTGCCGACATGGAACTTTACCGGCATTGCGCCAATGCCGCCTACGATGCTTGCAACTGGCTCATCCCGGCCGCAGCGCCGGACAGCTATTGCGCGGCATGCCGGCATAACCGTGTCATTCCCGACCTGTCGCTGCCGGAGAATCTCCCTAGGTGGCGGGCGCTGGAAGTCGCGAAACACCGGCTTTTCTATACCCTCTTTCAACTGCGGCTGCCGGTCGAGACGCAGGCGGAAAATCCGGCTGGCCTCGCCTTTCAATTCCTAGCCGATGTCGGACCGGCCCAGGCGGGAGTCCTGACCGGACACGACAACGGCGTCATTACCATCAACCTCGCCGAAGCGGATGACGCCGAGCGCGAGCGCCGCCGCCAACACATGGGCGAACTTTACCGCACCTTGCTCGGCCACTTTCGGCACGAGATTGGGCATTATTACTGGGACCGGTTGATCCTCAGTACGCCGCACCTGGATGAGTTCCGCCGCATCTTCGGCGATGAGCGACAAGATTATGCCGCTGCCCTGCAGAACTATTATGCGAGCGGTGCGCCTGCCGATTGGTCGGAGCGTTTTATCTCCGCCTACGCAAGCTCTCACCCCTGGGAGGATTTTGCCGAAACCTGGGCACATTATTTCCACATGATCGATACGCTGGAAACCGCGCATGTCGCCGGCCTGGCGGTCAGTCCAAAGCTGCCCGAGAGCCCGGGCGCTGTGTTCGACTTCAATCCGCGCGACACCGACGTGAACCGCCTGATCGAGGCCTGGCTCGCGCTCACCTTCGCGGTCAATTCGTTCAATCGCAGCATGGGGCTGCACGATCTCTATCCTTTTGTGCTCGGCCCAGTGGCGGTGGCCAAGCTTGCCTTTGTCCATCGGCTTATCGCCGCGACGTCGTCCGCGGCGCCGAAGACGACGAGCCGCCCCCCGCCGCAACAAGCGACACGCAGCCCACCGAATACGATCCGAAGCCATGTGGCTTTCTTGCAACGGGAATTGTCCTGATCAGGAAGCGATTTGCACAGTCAAGCGGTGGGGCTTCCTGAAAAGGGACAAAAACGGCTTGAATTTTAACGCTTTTGCGCCCTGTAATGCGCCCGGATGGGCGGCAAGAGCAGCTTCGTGACCACAACCGATTCGAGCAGTCTGTCGCTTGGCGCACAGGCTGGCACGGTCTCTTGGATAACGGCGACCGCTATTGTGGTCGCCGACATGGTCGGCGTCGGCGTTTTTACAAGCCTGGGATTTCAGGTCACCGACATCACCTCCGGCTTTGCGCTGCTCCTGCTGTGGGTGGTCGGCGGGATCGTGGCGATCTGCGGCGCGCTATCCTACGCAGAACTCGCCGCGATGCTGCCGCGCTCAAGCGGCGAGTATAATTTTCTTCGCCGCATCTATCACCCGGCATTCGGCTTTGTTGCCGGATGGCTGTCGGCCACGGTGGGCTTTGCCGCGCCGATCGCGCTCGCAGCCATGGCCTTCGGCGTTTATTTCAAGTCCATCGTCCCGGGCGCGCCGCCGCTTCTTCTCGGCTTCTGCGTCACCTGGCTGGCGGCGCTGGTTCATTTGGGCGGCGTCCGCTTCGGCAGCGCCTATCACAATGCCTGGACGGCTTTGAAGCTTCTGCTCATTGTGGCATTGATCGTTGCCGGCTTTGCGCTCGGCGATTCGCAACCGATTTCATTTTTGCCGAGCGCCGCCGATCTTCCGCAAATCGTCGGCGCCCCGTTCGCTATCAGCTTGGTCTTTGTGATGTATTCGTACTCGGGCTGGAACGCGGCCACCTATATCGTCGGCGAATTGCACGATCCGATCCGCAACGTTCCTCGGGCTCTCTTCATCGGCACCGGCATCGTTATCGTGCTCTATGTCTCCTTGAATGCGGTCTTTCTGGTAACCACGCCGATCAAGGAATTGGCGGGCCAGCTTGATGTCGCGATCATCGCCGGCAAACATATCTTCGGCGATCTCGGAGGCCGGTTGGTAGGCGCGCTCATTTGCCTGGGACTCATTTCTTCCATCAGCGCGATGACCTGGATCGGTCCGCGCGTCGCCATGACCATGGGAGAGGACTTGCCGCTGCTGCGCCTGTTCTCGCGCAAGTCGAAGCAGAACGCGCCAATCGCAGCGATTGTCCTTCAACTCCTGATTTCGAACGTCCTGCTGCTGACCCAGAGCTTCGAAGCGGTGTTGGACTTCATCCAGTTCAGCCTGACGTTCTGTTCATTTTTCACCGTGCTGGGGGTGATCAAGATGCGAATCACGCATCCGGAACTCCCCCGCCCCTACCGGGCTTGGGGCTATCCGGTGACGCCGATCATTTTTCTCAGCGTCACGCTCTTCATGATGTATTATCTCGTAGTCAATCGGCCGCTGCAGTCCCTGGCGGGCATCGCCATGATGTTGGCCGGTCTCATCGTTTACTATATGTCGCGCCCGCTCTCGAACGCTCCTTCAGATATTTCGCAAACGGTGGCCTAGAAACAATGTTCGCAACCATGCCCAAAACGATGGCGGCTGCCTTGACGACGGTCATATTGACCGTGGCCGCGGCGCCCGCCTGGAGCGCCGAGACCGCCACGTTCAACGACACGGCACGCTTCCTAGCCGGATTGCCGCCATCCCCTGATTCGCCGCTGGCGCCGCTCACCAAGGATGCGGCTTGGCAGCAGCACGCCCGCTATTTCGACTCGATCTTCGCCCGCGAAGACAGCGCGCACCTCTCGAAAGTTCGCGCCTTCTCCAAGGAATTCCTGACCGAAAAACACGACACGATGCTGTACATGTTCAGCGGTCCGGACTTCCTCTATGCGACGTCGTTTTTTCCCAGCGCCTCGACCTATGTCATGGCCGGCCTGGAGCCGACCGGCGACATTCCGCAACTGACCAATCTCAGCCGCGGGGCCGTTTACGGCTCGTTGCGAAATCTCGAAGTGTCGATGGCGTCGCTGTTGAGCTACAGCTTCTTCATCACCAACAAAATGAGGACGCAACTGCACGAGGGACCGGTCTACGGCACGATTCCGGTGCTCTATGTCTTCATGGCCCGGACTGGAAAGACCATTCACGATGTGAGCCTGGTAGCCCTGGATACGGATGGAAATTTCATCAAGGCCGACGAACCCGCCGCTTCGGGAGGCGACGCCAAAAAGGTGGCGGCGCGCAGCATCGCCCGCAGCGCCGCGCCCGGCGTGAAGATCGTCTTCTCGGACGGGGATGGGCCGAAGCAGACCCTCTATTATTTCAGCACCAACCTCTCGGACGGCTCGATCGAGCGAAGCGGCTTCCTGGCGTTCATCGAGAAGCTCGCGCCGGCCGACAGCTTCATCAAGAGCGCGTCCTACCTCCTGCATTCGGGGGGCTTCAGCAAGGTGCGCGGCATGCTGCTCGATCGCAGCGCGACGATCCTCGAGGACGACAGCGGCATCCCGCTCGCCTATTTCGACTCGAAGAAATGGCGGCTGCAGCCGTTCGGCCGCTACGTCGGGCCGCTTGGTATCTTCGGCCGTTCTTATCAGCCCGGAATGGCTGAGTTGTTCCGAAAGGCTTCGCCAATCGAGTTTGGCATCGGATACCGCTGGCGAAAGAACGAATCAAACCTGCTGTTGGCACAGAAGGGCGCGCCGCGGACCAGCGACCAGGAATTAACGCCTGCTTCACCACCCCCTCAAGACGAGGCGCAAACGCCGAAGAAGACCAAAAAGAGCCCGCAACCGCGCCGTACCGGCTCTTTGGGCTGTCGTTATGGGGGCGTTTTCCCGTTTTGTTCTGACAATTCCTCCAAGACGAGCCGATAGGCTCGTCAAAATGGGGACATAGTCATCCCCGACAGTATCCCTGTCGGGCGGGGGAACTGTGGCAGATACGGGTCGGGGACCAGCGCCGCACGCTTTGCGTAGGCCGGCTAGGGGAACGGTGCCGTTGGCGCATGCGCGCCATTTCCACGGCGATCCGACCGCTGGCCGCCGTCTTGAACAAGCAACCAACCGCATCGTCACGCCGCACAGCCAGTTCGAGGAAGTGCGCACGCAACTGCGCGCGGTGCAGCGCCGCCTCGAGCAAGCGCAGGCGAGCGCCGCCGAACCGCGCCGCCATTTCGGCGCAGGCCATAACCAGCCGGAGACCGGACGTCCGGCAGCCATCGAGCGAGCGCCGGGCCGCGTCAGTCTCCTGAGAGAGAGACTGGAGCACAATCTGCTCCGCCTGTCGGCCGTCCTGTTCATGATCGGCGCCGCAGGTTGGTGCCTCTTGATCGCCAATCAGTTCCGTACGCCGACTCTGGTGGCGCCGGCGGGAGCGGCAATCAGCAAAGCCGATTTGGATTTCGTGAAGCCCGATCCGTCGAGCACTTCAAGCCATGCGCGCATCGACGATCCGGGAATTGTTGTGCCTCGGGACTGGGCCTCGACCGGTGGCGATGCGCCCGCAAGTATCGTGGCGCGCGGATGGAGCGACCTCCTTGAGATGCGTTCGGAAAGACGCGCCGCCGATCGCGGCCGAACGGCCGGGCCCGCGCCCACGCCGGTCAAGCAAGCCGTAAAAGAAGCGGTCAGGCCGGTCGCAAAGGAAGCGCGGCTGAGCGTGAAGCCCGCGGTTCGGCTCGCTTCGTTGGACAGCACCGAGCCGGTCATTCCGCCGCTTCCATCCCGCATACCCTCCAATGTCGGCGCGTCGACGCGCCTTGTCGATTTTGAAACCGCGCCATTCCCCTACCACGGCGTGGTGCCTGGATCGGGGCGGCCGTTTCTCAATGCCGGCGATCAGAACCGCCGCGGTCACGTAACCTTCCGCGGCCAAGTTCTCTGGGAGTCGCAGACCTTCAGCGACGACCGCGTATTGCTGCACATTCCGTCCGGTTTCGATCCGAACAAACCCGCGGTCATGGTGGTCTTCTTCCACGGCCACGGCGCCAATCTCTCGCACGATGTCCGCGATCGTCAGCAGGTGCCGGCGCAGATTACCGCGGCCGGCTCAAACGCCGTGCTGGTGGCGCCGCAATTTGCCGTCGACGCCGCCGATTCGAGCGCCGGAAAATTCTGGGAGCCGAACGGCTTTCGGCGATTCCTCGACGAAGCGGCCGTCAAGCTCGCCTATGTGTATGGCGATCCGCGTAGCGCCTCGGCTTTCTCCAAGATGCCGATCGTCATCGTGGCCTATAGCGGAGGCTTCGGTCCGACCTTGTCCGTGCTCGACCGCGGCGGCGTGCGATCGCGCGTGCGCGGTCTCGTGCTGCTGGACGCGCTCTATGCCGGCATCGACAAATTCGCCGATTGGATTGCGGACAACAGGTCGACTTTCTTCGTCAGTTCTTACACGCCCCACACCGCCCATCATAATGCCGACCTGCAACGGCTGTTGCGTGAGCGATCGGTGTCTTATAGTTCCGAACTCCGCCGCGGCCATCTGCAAGGCATGGTGACATTCCTGCCAGCCGGCCCTGTGTCGCATCGGGACTTCGTGACCCACGCCTGGTCCGACAATCCGATCAAAGACATTTTGGCTCGAATGGACGACGTCGATCCGCGGATCCAGACTGCCGGCACGACGGCGTCGATCCCCGCAGCGCGCAATTAGCCACGCTGCCTTGCGGCTTTCAGGCGTGCCTTGCCAGCCCGGCAGGTAGCGAATATCAAAATTGAAGGCGCTAATCCGTGATCCAGTTCAATTGAATCGGATCACGCTCTAGGTTGTTCGTTTGAGCACGATCTTGACCGAAAGCCGGTTCCACCGCGGATCACGTCCAGGGCCGGCTTTTTCGGGATCATGCTCTAAGGCCGCGGGTTCCGAAGCGCAGCATGTTTCCGCACATCTTTGACGACGCGCCGGAACGGACGCGCGGCAAGGTCGTCGGCCTCTATGCGATCCTCGTCTCCGCCAACATCGCCGTCTGGCTGTGGGCGCTCGCGGCGTTTCAGGGCAATGCGTTTCTTCTTGGCACGGCCTTCCTCGCCTACAGCTTCGGGCTGCGGCATGCCTTCGACGCCGACCATATCGCGGCGATCGACAACATCACCCGCAAGCTGATGCAAGAAGGGCGGCGCCCGGTCGCCGTCGGATTCTTCTTCTCGCTCGGCCACGCAACAATCGTCGTCGCTCTCGTTCTCGCAATCGCGCCGATGACCGCCGCCGCGCAGCAGCACTTCGCCGCCTTGAAGGAGATCGGCGGCGTGGTTGCCACGGCAATCTCCGCGGCGTTCCTGTTCGCGATCGCGGCGGCCAATATCGTGGTGCTGGCGCAAATCTGCGGCGTATTGCGCGCCGTCGGAAAGACCGGCCGGATGCCGGCCGAAAATCACGATCACAGCCTTCCGCAAAGCGGCCCGATCGCGCGCCTGCTGCGCCCGCTCTTTGCGCTGATCGGGCGCAGTTGGCACGCTTACCCGCTCGGGCTTCTGTTCGGGCTCGGCTTCGACACTGCAACGGAAGTCGGCCTGCTCGGCCTCTCCGCCGGACAGGCGGCGCATGGATTGTCGATCTGGTCCATCCTGATCTTCCCGGCCCTGTTCACCGCCGGCATGTCGCTGATGGACACGGCCGATTCCACGATCATGGTCGGGACCTACGGCTGGGCATTCGTCAACCCGATCCGCAAGCTGCATTACAATGTGACTGTCACGTTCGCGTCCATCGTCGCCGCGCTCGTCATCGGCAGCATCGAAGCGCTCTCGCTGATCGGCGACAAGTTTGCGCTGCAAGGACCGCTGTGGCGCTTGGTCGCCCGGCTCAGCGAAAATCTCGGCTTGATCGGCTATTTGCTTGTTGCGTTTTTCGTCGTCTGCTGGCTGGCGTCTTTTCTTCTGTGCAAGCTCGGCAGCTACGACGAGGTCCAGATTTCCGCGGAACCGCGCGGCCGATCTCTCTAAAAATTCGCCGGGCGAAATGAGCCGGCAGCGCCGCTGTCTTTATCATGAGCCGCTAAAATCCGACACGACAAGAACGCATTTCCGCGTGAATGACGGTCGATCGGTAGGACTTTATTAAAATTTTGAGAATCGAATGGCCCACGTCTTGTCATGAGGAGGCGGCGGTGTGGCCATTCAAAACGACCATCGCATTTAGGAACGACGACGGCGGAGAGTTGCGTCTGACCTACGCGGTTTCGGCGGGCGATATGATCGAGGCGAAATGCGAACTGGAGCGCCGCTTCGAGGCGCTGGGCATCTTTGGCTACACGATAGAGACAATCATCGCCGCCACGAACCGCGAAGCCAATCGGTACAACTTGCCGGC
>DATMQV010000209.1:0-23081 GCA_035566615.1 Xanthobacteraceae bacterium | reverse complement strand
GACTACGGCATCGCCATGGTGGTGACCGGGACTAGGCACTTTCGGCATTAGCGTTGGCGTTATTCCGGGGCGCGGTGAAACCCCGAAATCCATAACCACAGACCTCGCAGAAACTCGCACCGGTGCAGCTTGGCCCGAAGTTTGCAAACCAGCGCCTCCTCGATTGCCGAAAGACTGATGGCCAACGTTTTCGGAACATGCGAACTATCGGCAACCGTGGTGCCTCGCGGCAGCGTCGGATCGTGGTCTCGCTCACGCCAACTCGGCAGCCGGATCCGTCACTAGGTTCCTGCTGCGTTGACTATCGGCTCGGACCTTCGGCGTCGTCGTGGCGTTGGCATGCAGGCTCAACTCCATGACGCAAGGCGCTCGCTGACATATGAGATGCCTAGGTCTACACCGATACCACCAACCAATCCCTGGGAACCCAACACCTTCGCGAGGCCGGGCGGCCTAGCGTGACAAATTGAGCGGTCGCTATTACAGACCGGGACCATGACCGAAACCCAAACCGCAAAGCCGCAGCTCAATCCGTTCCTCAAGCTCGCCTTCGACCTCGGGCCGCTGGCGCTGTTTTTCTTCGCCAATTCCAGGTACGGCATTTTTGTCGCCACCGCCACGTTCATGGTCGCGGTGCTGGCGGCCTTGGCGGCGTCCTATGTGCTGACGCGGCATTTGCCGATCATGCCGGTCGTCACCGCAATCATCGTGCTGGTGTTCGGCGGCTTGACGCTGATCCTGCACAACGATCTGTTCATCAAGATCAAACCGACCATCATCTATGTGCTGTTCGGCGCGGTGCTGCTCGGCGGGCTGTCGTTCGGCAAGTCGTTCCTGGGTGTGGTGTTCGATTCGCTTTTTCATCTCACCGAGGAAGGCTGGCGCAAGCTCACTTTGCGCTGGGCGCTGTTCTTTTTCGCGCTCGCGGTGCTCAATGAGATCGTCTGGCGCAATACCTCGACCGATGTGTGGGTCAACTTCAAGGTGTTCGGCGTCGTGCCGCTCACGCTTATATTCGGCGCGTTGCAGTATCCGCTCTTGAGGAAATACGCCGTCGAGCCCGCGGAGTAGTCACTCGTCATTCCTGATCGCCGTGGAGCGGCGAGACTGGAATCCATAACCACAGTCCAAGCAGAAACTGGGAAAACTGGGGCTATGGATGCCGGGTTCCGAGCTTCGCTCGGCCCCGGATCGGCGGACTAATCTCACGACCCCGCAGCACCCAGCGCCTTCTCGATCTCCGGTTTGATCGTCGCCTCGAGATTCTCCGGCGTGATCGGCCCGACCAGCTTGTAGGCGATGCGGCCGTCGCGGCCGACGATAAAGGTTTCCGGCACGCCGTAGACGCCCCACTCGATCGCGGCGCGGCCGTTCGGATCGGCGCCGGCGGCGGAGAAGGGATTGCCGTAACGCCCGAGAAAACGCCGGGCATTCTCCGGCTCGTCCTTGTAGTTGATGCCGACGATGCGCAGCTGTGGAATCTGCCCAAGCTGGACCAAAAGCGGCGCTTCGTCATGACAAGGCACGCACCATGACGCCCATACATTCACCAGCGTCACCGCGCCCTTGAAGCTCGCAGGCTCGATACCGGGGATCGGCTTGCCGTCGCGCTCGAGGCCCGCGACCGGCGGCAAGGTCGTTTGCGGCGCCGCGTGGCCGATCAGCGCCGACGGAATGCGCGAGGGGTCGCCGGCAAACAGCCGGATCAGGAACAACAGCACCAGCGCGACGAAAAGCACCAGCGGCGCCAGTACAATCAGGCGGCGCCGGCCGACGCGCGCGGGCTCGTTCTGTGTGGGCGTCACGCCTTTTCCTTCGCCTGTTGTTGGGCCGGCTCAGGCCGCGGCGGTGTCGCGCGCCGCGTGATGCCGCGCCGCTCGAGGTCCGCGAGGTTGCGGCGCTGCGCGCGATAGTCGAGCATAACCCAAGCGCACAAGCCGACGACGACGATCACGGCGGCGGCGTAAGCCGCGATGATGAAACCTGTGTGTGCGGAACCCGTCATCGTCAGCTCGCCGCGCTCGCCTGCATCAGGCGCAAGGTCCGCACCCGCCGCCGGAGGATTTCGTTGCGCATGGCCGCGAGCACAAGCGTCGCAAAGGTGAGCGTAAATGCAATCGTCATGATGAACAGCGGAATGAGGATGGAGGCATCGATCGTGGGGCCGCCTATGCGAAACACCGAGGCCGGCTGGTGCAGCGTGTTCCACCATTCGACCGAGAATTTGATGATCGGCAAATCGATCGCGCCGGCGAGCGTGAGAATGGCCGCGGCCCGCGCCGCGCGCGAAGGATCCTCGACCGTGCGCCAGAGCGCGATCACGCCGAGATAGAGGAGAAACAGCAGCAGCACCGAGGTCAGCCGCGCATCCCACACCCAATAGGTGCCCCACATCGGCCGCCCCCATAGCGAGCCGGTCACGAGGCACATGAGCGTGAAGGCAGCGCCGATCGGTGCGGTTGCCTTGGCGGCCACATCGGCCAGCGGGTGGCGCCACACCAGCGTGCCGAGCGCCGCGATCGTCATCACGCCCCAGCCGAGCATGCCGAGCCAGGCGCCCGGCACATGCAGGAACATGATCTTCACCGTGGCGCCTTGCTGATAGTCGTCGGGAGCCACGATCGCCTGGTTGATGCCGAACGCGAAGACGACCGCGGCCAAGCCGCCGAGCCACGGAATCGTGCGGTTGGCAAAGGCAAGGAAGCGCGTCGGGTTGGCGAGATCGGCGATGGCCATCGGCAGGTTCCAAATCAGACGTTTTGTTTGAGCATGATCTTTTCCGAAAACCGGCCTCCACTTTTCGGGATCATGCTCTAGCTTATTCCATTTCCTGCCGCAGCGCCGCCGCCGCGGCGAACGGCCCCACAACCAGGCTCGCCAGCGTCAGCGCGCACAGGATGGTAAACGGGGTGCCGAACGGGATCGGCCCGACCACCGCCGCATTGGCTGCGGCGACGCCGAAAATGAGCACCGGCACAGTGAGCGGCAAGACCAGAACCGCGAGCAACAGCCCGCCGCGCCGGAGCGTCACGGCGATCGCTGCGCCGATGAGCCCAATGAATGTCAGCGCGGGCGTGCCGACCAACAGCGTCAGCACCAGCGCGCCTGCGGCGGGCGCATCGAGATTGAGAAAAAGTCCGATGAGCGGTGCCGCGATGACAAGCGGCAGGCCGGTCGTGAGCCAATGGGCAAGGCCCTTGGCGGCGACCACGATTTCGAGCGGCGCTCGGCCCATCAGGATGAGGTCGAGCGAGCCGTCGTCGTGATCGGCTACAAACAGCCGGTCGAGCGCCAGGAGACTTGCCAGCAGGGCGGCAAGCCAGAGGATCGCCGGACCGATGCGCTTGAGCAGCGCAAGGTCGGGGCCGAGCGCAAAGGGTATCAGTGTCACCACGACCAGGAAGAACAAGACGCCCATCATTGCGCCGCCGCCGACGCGCATGGCGATTCGCATGTCGCGGATGAGGATGGCAGCCAGCGAAGTCATGCTGACATTTCCATCGCCGCCCTCGGCGCGGCGGCGCCATCGAGGTTCAGCTCCCGCGCGCCGTCGAGTTGCAGCGGGCCGTGCGTTGCCGCGAGGATGATGCCGCCGCCGGCCAAGTGCGCCTTCATGATTTCGCCGAGCCGCGCTTGCGCCGCGGCATCAAGTGTCGAGGTCGGCTCGTCGAGAAGCCATAGCGGACGCTTGACCGTGAGCAGGCGCGCGATCGAAAGCCGCCGCCGCTGGCCGGCGGACAAATAGGCGGCCGGCAGGTCGGAAAGCGTATCGAGCCCGACGGCGCGCAACGGCTCGCTGAGATCACTCGCGGCTGCGCCCAGGAACGCCGACCAGAACCGTAGATTCTCTTCGACCGACAGCGAAGGCTTCAAGGCGTCGAGGTGGCCGAGATAATGCGCCTGCTCGCCCAGGGTCAGTTCAGGGTCGCCGCCTTCGAGCGAGAGTTGCCCGCCGGCGACTCGGACAAGCCCTGCCACCATGCGCAAGACCGAGGATTTGCCGGCGCCGTTGCGGCCGCGAATCGTCAGGCTTTCGCCCGACGCGACGGAAAAGCTTACGCCGGCGAAGACGTCGCGTCCGCCGCGTCGGCAGGCCAGATCGGTGGCGGAAAGCCGCATCAACAACGCCTCTCAGCAGCCGGCAAGGGCCGAATCGGCCGCGTGAAAGAAGGCTGCCAAGCCGGCGATGAGCGGAATGTTATCGAGCATTTCTTGCCGATCTGGCACAAGTCTTGAAAAGCTCTTATAAGCCCAACCGCGGTTGGCGGCGCTTCCGCGACGCTTTCCGCGTCTGGCACCAACGCTCCGTTGGAACCTGTTCCGGCAATCAATTTCAACGATTTGCGCCGGCGGGCGGCCGGCGGGATGGGAAAATAATCATGGCTTCGCTCGATAGCTTCAAATGCTTAAGGCCGCTCAAAGTCGGGTCCAAGACCTACGCTTATTACAGCCTGCCGGTGGCGGAAAAGAACGGCCTCAAGGGCATCTCGCGGCTGCCGTTTTCGCTCAAAGTGCTGCTCGAAAACATGCTGCGCCATGAGGATGGCCGCACCGTCACCAAGGAGGACATCCTCGCGGTCGCTCAATGGCTCAAAACCAAGACCTCCGATCGTGAAATCGCGTTCCGGCCGGCGCGCGTCCTGATGCAGGATTTCACCGGCGTTCCCGCCGTGGTCGATCTCGCCGCCATGCGCGACGCCATGAAGGTGCTCGGCGGCGATCCGAAGAAGATCAACCCGCTGGTGCCGGTGGATCTGGTCATCGACCACTCGGTCGTCGTCAACTTTTTCGGCAGCAATACCGCGTTCAAGAAGAACGTCGACGAAGAATACAAGCAAAACCAGGAGCGCTACCGGTTTCTCAAATGGGCGCAGCGCTCGTTCGAAGATTTCCGCGTGGTGCCGCCGGGCACCGGCATCTGCCACCAGGTCAATCTCGAATATCTGTCGCAGACCGTTTGGACGGCAAAGAGCAAGACCAAGTTTACCGACAAGGTGACGGCGACCGAGCTCGCTTATCCGGACACGCTGGTCGGCACCGACTCGCACACCACGATGGTGAACGGGCTTTCAGTGCTCGGCTGGGGCGTCGGCGGCATCGAGGCCGAGGCCGCCATGCTCGGCCAGCCTTATTCGATGCTGCTGCCCGAAGTGATCGGCGTGCGCTTCTCCGGCAAGCTCAAGGAAGGCGTCACCGCAACCGATCTCGTGCTCACCGTGACGCAGATGCTGCGCAAGCGCGGCGTGGTCGGCAAGTTCGTCGAATATTTCGGCCCCGGCCTGGCGAGCCTGTCGATCGCGGACCGCGCCACGCTCGGCAACATGGCGCCCGAATACGGCGCCACCTGCGGCTTCTTTCCGATCGACGAAGATACCATCCACTATCTGCGCGATACCGGGCGCGCGGCCGATCGGGTCGCGCTCGTTTTGGCCTATGCCAAGGCGCAAGGCATGTACCACACCAAGTCGGCGCAGGATCCGGCCTTTACCGACGTACTCAAGCTCGAACTTGGCTCGGTCGAGCCGTCGCTTGCCGGTCCCAAGCGGCCACAGGATCGCGTACCGCTCAAAGCGGTGAAGACCGGCTTTGCCGAGGCGATGGATAAGGAGTTCAACAAGAGCGGCGAAATGGACAAGCGCGTGCCGTTCGAAGACCGCAAGCACACGCTCGGCCACGGCGACGTGGTGATCGCTGCGATCACGTCCTGCACCAACACGTCCAACCCGAGCGTGATGATCGCGGCCGGTCTGCTCGCCCGCAAGGCGGTGGCCAAGGGCCTTTCGGTCAAGCCGTGGGTGAAGACGTCGCTTGCCCCCGGATCCCAGGTGGTCGGCGAATATTTGAGCAAATCGGGCCTGCAAAAAGATCTGGATAAGCTCGGCTTCAATCTGGTCGGCTTCGGCTGCACAACCTGCATCGGCAATTCGGGCCCGCTCCCGGCGGAGATTTCGAAAGCGATCAACGAAAACGATATCGTCGCCGCAGCAGTGTTGTCCGGCAATCGCAACTTCGAGGGCCGGGTCAACGCCGACGTGCGCGCCAATTATCTCGCCTCGCCGCCGCTGGTGGTTGCTTATGCGATCGCGGGCTCGATGCAGATCGACGTTGCCAAGGCGCCGCTCGGCACCGACGCAAAAGGCCGCAAAGTCTATCTGCGCGACATCTGGCCCACGAGCCGCGAGATCAATGCTTTCATCCGCAAGAACATCAGCAAGCAGATGTTCACCCGTAAATACGGCGACGTGTTCAAAGGCGACGCGCACTGGCGCAAGATTAGCGTGCAGGGCGCCTTGACCTATCCGTGGGACAACAAATCGACCTACGTGCAGAACCCGCCCTATTTCGCCGGCTTGTCGCGCCGGCCGGAGGCGCCCACCGATGTGGTGGACGCGCGCGTGCTCGGCCTGTTCCTCGACTCGATCACCACCGATCACATCTCGCCGGCGGGCTCGATCAAGACGGATTCGCCGGCCGGAAAGTATCTGATCGATCACCACGTCAAGCCGATCGATTTCAATCAATACGGCACGCGGCGCGGCAATCACGAGGTGATGATGCGCGGCACCTTCGCCAATATCCGGCTCAAGAACCAAATGGTGCCGGGTGTCGAAGGCGGCTACACGGTGCATTACCCATCGGGCGAGCGCATGACGATCTACGGTGCGGCCATGCGCTACAAGAGCGAGCGCGTGCCGCTCGTGGTGTTCGCCGGTAAGGAGTATGGCACCGGCTCCTCGCGCGACTGGGCGGCCAAGGGCACGATCCTGCTCGGCGTGCGCGCTGTGGTGGCGCAGTCCTTCGAGCGCATCCACCGCTCCAATCTGGTCGGCATGGGCGTAGTGCCGCTGGTGTTCGAGGAGGGGACCTCCTGGCAGGCGCTCGGCCTGAAGGGCGACGAGCAGGTCACCATTCGGGGCCTGCATACCGATCTCAAGCCGCATCAGCGGCTGGTCGCCGAGATTGTCGCTGCCGACGGCGGGTTAAAGCGCGTCCCGCTGATCTGCCGGATCGATACTGTCGATGAACTGGACTATTTCAGGAACGGTGGCATCCTACAGTATGTTCTCCGCCATCTGGCGGCGTGACGACAGCAGACTAAACAAACTAAACAAGGCTGAGTCTCACTGCGAAGTGATGCGAAGTGAGTGGCGGGTGACCGGCTCCCTCGATATCAAAGTGTAGGTCACCGGGGTCCAACTGTGGGGGCGCGGTTGGTGGAGGTCGGGATGCTGCGTTGCCGTCTCTCGTCGGTGCCTTTTGTCGCCGGCTTGCTCATTGCCAGTTCCGCGCTTGCAAACGCCGGGGAGCCGCGCGCGCTGCTCGAGCTCTTTACCAGCCAGGGCTGTTCATCCTGTCCCGCTGCCGACAAGTTGCTCGGCGAACTCGCCGCCGATCCTTCAGTGGTCGCGCTCAGCGTGCCCATCGACTATTGGGATTATCTCGGCTGGAAGGACACGCTCGCCAGTCCGGGGCATTCGGCCCGGCAGCGTGCCTATGCCAAAGTCCGCGGCGACCGCGAAGTCTACACGCCGCAAATCGTCGTTAATGGCGCAACGCATGTTCTCGGCAGCGATCCCGGCGCCGTCGAGCGCGCCATTACGGTGACCGATCGCAACACTGCGGTCATGTCGGTGCCGGTCGTCCTCTCGCTGAGCGGCAACGCTTTGAACGTCAACATCACCGCGCTGAAGGACCATGGCGGCGGTGAAGTTTGGCTGTGCCCGCTGACGCGATCGGTGCCGGTGGAGATCGGTCGGGGCGAAAATCACGGGCGCACCGTGACCTATCACAATGTCGTCCGGCACTGGCTCAAGCTGGGCGATTTCGGCGGCACGCAGTCGGCGTGGAACGTTCCTCTTTCCGATTTCCAGGGCGACGACATCGATGCCGTCGCCGTGATGGTGCAGCAAGGCACGCGCGAAAAGCCCGGCATCGTCTTGGGCGCGGCGTTTGCGCCGATCGCCCGGCAAACCAGCCAAGTTCGTTAGCCTTCAAATCAGACGGCCGGAAGTCGGATCGCAGCACTGTGTCGCACGCCGCTGCGCGAGTCTTCGGCGACTCGCGAGCGTGCGCACGTGGTCGCTGTCCTGAGCCTCCGAAAAGCATCAACAAACAAAAAGAAAAGGCCGGCGCTAAGCCGGCCTTAAGCATACTGGGGATTGAACCGTACGCCGAAACTCTGGCCCGATCCGTTCACACCCCGGGGGGCTGGGGGGCTGAGGAATCCGGAATGCGATCCGGATCGGGCCCTGAGGCAACGATGCATTGTTTCTCATTCCAGCTAGGCATGTGATTGACCGAAATAGGGCCGCTTTATGATTGACCTAACAAATCTGTGATTCTACTGGTCGAAAATGCCGCACCTCATGATTTCTGATGCAAAGGCCGGCGAAGCGGACAGGTTCGCGAAGGCGCCCGGTTGGTGCGGAAAGGCTCTTGCCGCCGCATCGGTCCGGCGCGATCATGAATGCGTAGTGAAGCTTCCATGAAGGGAGCCCTGGGCAAAGGAGGCGCCGCATGTCCATCGGCGAAGTCGAGCCGAGCACGTGGCGCGGGGGCGAGATGCGCGCGCCCGCCCCCGCAAGCAAAGTTACTTTTAACCGGCGCGAGCTTGACCGCATTCTCAGTCTCTACGGCCGCAAGGTTGCAGCAGGTGAATGGCGGGACTACGCGATCGATTTTCTGAAAGACCGCGCCGTCTTTTCCGTTTTCCGACGCACCACCGAATTCCCGATTTACCGGATCGAAAAGAATCCCCGCTTGGCGCGCCGGCAGGGCGCGTACAGCGTCATTTCGGCAACCGGTCATATCCTGCGCCGCGGCCACGAGCTCGAGCGTGTGCTTAGTGCGCTCGACCGGTCGGTGAGTCTGGTCGCGGGTTAGGGATTTCGGGCGGCGCCGGCTCCGCGTTTCTGACGGCCATGAGGCGCGCGGCCGGTTTCGGGCTGCGTCTTTGGGCGTTTATGCCGTGCAGGCGAACTGCCTTGGCTGATCATCGCCAAATTTCCGGTCCGATGCATTCACGTGCGCTTGTCGTCGGCGCGCTCGGGCTGGCGCAGACGCTCGCGTGGGGATCGAGCTACTACTTGCCCGCCATTCTTGCCGGCCCGATCGGCGATGGGGTCGGCGTGCCCCGGTCGTGGGTCTTCGGAGCCCTCTCGAGCGCTTTGCTGATCGCGGCATTCGCCGGTCCGGCGGTCGGGCGGATCGTCGATCGACGCGGCGGACGCGGCGTGCTGGTGCTGTCCAACATCGTGCTCGCCGCCGGGCTCGTTGCACTTGCAGCGGCGAACGGGCCGGTTCTGCTTTTCGCCGCATGGGCCGTTCTCGGCGTCGGAATGGCGCTCGGACTCTACGACACCGCCTTTGCGGCGCTGAGCGCGCTCTATGGCCGCGATGCGCGCGGACCGATCACCGGCATCACGCTGATCGCGGGTTTTGCATCGACCGTCAGCTGGCCGTTGACCACCTTGCTCAACGGCTTGTTGGGCTGGCGCGAGACGTTGCTGGTTTGGGCGGCACTCAACCTCGTTCTTGGGTTGCCGCTCAACTTGCTGCTGCCTTACCGGGAACGGACGGCGCCGATGGCGCACACGCGCGACCGCTCGGTCGGATGGAAGCCGTACCGGGAGATGTTTCTCCTCGCTTTTGTTTTTGCGGCGGCTTGGTTCGTGACTGGCGCGATGTCGGCGCACTTGCCGCGCCTGCTCGAGCTCTGCGGAGCTTCTCCGTTGCAGGCGATCGCGGCGGCCGCCTTGGTCGGGCCGGCGCAGGTGGCGGCGCGGCTCGCTGAGTTCCTATTGTTGCGGCGAACCCATCCGCTGGTGCCGGCGCGGCTAGCGGCGCTCTTGCATCCCATTGGCGCGCTTATCTTTGCGGTCATCGGACCCGCGGCGGCCGCGGTCTTCGCCATTTTCTACGGCGCCGGCAACGGGCTTTTGACCATAGCGCGCGGAACCGTGCCGCTCGCTGTCTTCGGGCCGCACGGCTATGGGGAACGCACGGGTCTCCTGGGCGCGCCGGCGCGCGCCGCGCAGGCGCTCGCGCCGCTGTTGTTCGGCATTCTGCTCGACGCCATGGGAGCGTCGGTCATCATCGTTTCGTCGGCGCTTTGTCTTGCGGCCTTTGCGGCGCTCCTTGGCTTGCGCGCTTCCCGGCCGGACTAGGTTCTTCGTTTTGAGCTCGATCTTTTCCGAAAACCGGCTTCCACCCCGGATCAAGTCCGGGGCAGGCTTTCCGGGATCATGCTGCAAAGAAAAACGCCCCGGCGAGCGGCCGGGGCGTCCATGCATTTCGTGAGCTATTCGATCAGCGGCGGTCGCCGAACAGGCGCAGCAGCATGAGGAACAGGTTGATGAAGTCGAGATAGAGCCGCAGCGCGCCCATCACCGCCTTGCGGCCGGCGACGCTGCCGTCGTCGTTGACGTCGTACATCTCCTTGATGCTCTGCGTGTCATAGGCGGTCAGGCCGACGAAGATCAGCACACCGACCACCGAGATGACCCAGTAGAGCCCGCTCGATTGCAGGAAGATGTTGACCAGGCTCGCGATCACAAGACCGATCAGGCCCATGAACAAGAACGAGCCCATGCCGGTCAGGTCACGCTGCGTGGTGTAGCCATAAAGGCTCGTCGCGCCGAACGTCGCCGCCGAGATGAAAAAGACCCGCGTGATCGACGCTCCCGTATAGGCAAGGAAGATCGTCGCCAGCGACAGCCCGAGCAGGCCGGCATAGACGAAGAACAGCATCAGCGCCGTGCTCGCCGATAGCCGGTTGATGCCGAAGCTCAGGAGCATCACCAAGCCGAGCGGCGCCAGCACGAACAGCCACATCAGCGGGCTGGCGAAGATTGCGTGTCCGAACGCCGTCAGGCCGGTGACCTGATTGCCGACGATGTGGATCTGATCGCCGCCGGCGGCCTGAAAGGCGAACCAGGCGACCAAGCCGGTCAGCGCAACGCCGGCGGTCATGTAGTTGTAGACGCGGATCATATACGCGCGCAGGCCGGCATCGATCGCGACCTGATCGGTGCGATAGCCGGTGCGGGCGGCCGCGATATTCCGGTCGAAGTCCGACATGGAAAATACCCCTGGGTTGTCCCGGTTTGGGCCGGGCAGTTCCGTCCGGAAACCGGACGTTTGCGTGGCTGAAATCTAATGCGAAAGCCGTAATCGCGCCAGATGGCGGGAATGCGATATTTGCGAAGGTTACTGTTCCTTCATAATCGCCGTCGGCTACAGATTCCTTAAGACCTCCGCAGGTTTATGGCCAAGCGCGCTGAAAGTGCCGACAAACCCGAGAACGACGGTGGCAAGAAGCGCGAAAACCGCCGTGGCCAGCGCCGGTACTGCCATCCAAATGAACGAAAATTCCATCACGCGGGTAATCACAAGCTCGGCGGTTACCGAGCCGGCCGCCACGCCGAATATCACTGCTGCCAGGCCGATCAACAGATATTCGACCGCGTAGGCCAGCACGAGCCGCAGCCGGGTCGCTCCCAATGTCTTCAAGATGACAGCGTCGTAGATGCGAAAGCGCTGGCCGGCCGCCAGCGCGCCGCCCAGCACCAGCGCCGCGGCGATCAAGGCGACGGAGCTGGCGCCGCGCAAGCCGAGCACAAGGTTGCCGACGAGATGGTCGATCGTGTCCAGCGCGTCCTTGACCCGGATGGCGGAAACCGTGGGAAAGGCATCGGCCAGCGCCTTGACCAGCGCCGTCTCCTCGGCCGCGCTGCCGCCATCGGCAAACGTCAGCGTGGCGATGTCGGTGTGCGGGGCACCCGCGAAGGTGCCGGGTGAAAAGACCAGCACGAAATTGATGCCCAGGCTCTGCCAATCGACCGCGCGCAAATTGGCGATGCGGGCCGTCAGGTTGCGGCCGAGCACGTTGACCGTGATGGTGTCGCCGACCTTGAGCTTGAGATCGTCGGCCGTTCGTCGCTCAAGCGAAACCAGCGGCGGACCGGAATAGTCGGCGGGCCACCATTCGCCGGCGACCAGGCGCGAGCCGGCCGGCAGGGACGGCGCATAGGTGATACCGCGGTCGCCGCGCAGCACCCAGGCCGATCCTTCGCCGGGCTTGAGTTCCTCGGCTTTCGTTCCGCCGGCCGCGATGATACGGCCGCGCAGCATCGGCACGCGCTCGAGCGTTGCGCCCGGCGTCTGGGCGCGCACGAAAGCGTCGAAGCGGTCGGCATCGGCGGAGGCAATGTCGATGAAGAAGAACGACGGCGCCTTTTCGGGCAACGCCGCAGCGAATTGCCGATGGAGATTGCCGTCGATCTCGACCAGGGTCACCAACAATGAAAGACCGAGCCCGAGCGAGAGCACGACGCTCGGCGTGAGCGCGCCGGGCCGGTAAATGTTGGTGACGGCAAGCCGCATCAGCGTCGAGCGCTGCCGCGGCAGCCGGCGTGCGAGCGCCATGGTCAGCACCGCGACAAGCCGCAGCGCCAGGAAAATCACCGCCGCGGAGACGACGAACATCGCCGCGAGCCGCCGATCGTAGGCGGCGAGGATCGCAAGCGCCGCAAGCGCTGCGATGATCAATCCAGTGGCGATCATGTAGCGCCGCCGCGGCCAGCGCCGCTCGCCGGCGATGTCGTCGCGGAACAGCATCGAGACCGAGATGTCGTGCGCACGGCCGAGCGGCCACAACGCGAAGGCCAGTGCGGTCAACAGCCCGTACAGGATCGAAAGCAGGAGCTCGCCAGGATAGAAAGCCGGCGCGACCGGAAGCGGAATGATGCCGCCGAACACTCCGACGATGGCGAACGGCAAACCGGCGCCGATGCCCGCGCCGATCAGCGTCGCGAACAACGCGACCAACAGGATCTGCGCGCAGTAGATGCCGAATATGTCGGTGCCGGTGGCGCCCAAAGCTTTCATGGTCGCGATCGCGTCGCGCTTGCGCGCGAGGTGACTGGCGACCGCATTGGCGACGCCGACGCCGCCGACCAGCAATGCGGTCAGGGCGACGAGGGTCAGGAACTGGCTGAAACGCTCGACATTGCGCTCGAGCTGCGGCGAAGCCTTTTTGCGCGTGCGGACGTCCCAGCCGGCATTCGGGAGGTCGCTGCGGGCTCGTTGTTCGAGTGCGACGACGGCGCCGTCGGTCGCGTTCGATGCCGGCAGCCGCAGCCGATATTGCCAGCGCACGAGGCTGCCGGGCTGCAGGAGCGCGCTCGCGCGCAACGCCTCCTGGCTCACCAGAAGGCGGGGGCCAAATCCGATGCCGCCGGACAATCGGTCCGGCTCATTCTTGAGTACTGAGCGCAGCTCGATCGTTGCCTTGCCGACGGTGATGCGGTCGCCGAGCTTGAGATCAAGCCGCGTCAGCAGTGCCGGATCGGCGGCCGCCCCAAAGGCATCGCCGTTGCGCTCGAACAAATCGGCCAATGGCAGGTCGGGCTCGGCAGTCACGGCGCCGAACAGCGGATACGTGCCGTCGACGGCTTTAATCTCGACCAGCGTGGTTCGTCCGTCATTGGCGCGCGCCATGGTCGGCAGCGTGGCGATGGCCGCCACCTTGCCGTGCGCATCAAGGAAGCTCCGCTCGCCGTCAGTGGCCTCACGCTGGACCAGCGAGAAATTCAGATCGCCACCGAGGATCGCGCTGCCGGCTTGCGACAAACCATCGGCCAGGCTTTGCGCCACCGAGCCGACGCCGGCGATTGCCATGACGCCGAGCGCGATACAGGCGATGAAAACGCCGAAACCGCGCAAGCCGCCGCGCAGCTCGCGCCAGGCATAGCGCAGCGCGAGCGGTGTCATCGGATCTTGGCCGCGGGTGGGGCGGGTTCCTTCAGCCGTCCCGAGTGGATCTCCAGCACCCGGTCGCAGCGTTGCGCCAGCGTCATGTCGTGGGTCACGAGCACCAGTGTCGTGCCGTGCTGGCGATAGCCGTGGAAGAGAAGTTCGATGATCTCGCTGCCGGTCGCTTCGTCGAGATTGCCGGTCGGCTCGTCGGCCACCAGGATCGCCGGGTTGGGCGCGACCGCGCGCGCGAGCGCGACGCGCTGCTGCTCGCCGCCCGATAGCTGCGCCGGATAGTGCGACAGCCGGCCGCCGAGGCCGACAGCGATCAGCTCGCGCTCCGCGCGCCCGAAGGCGTCGTCAACGCCCGCAAGTTCGAGCGGCACGGCGACATTCTCCAGCGCGGTCATCGTCGGAATGAGATGGAAGGCTTGAAAGACAATGCCTATATTCTTGCCGCGGAAGCGCGCCAGCGCGTCCTCGTCGAGCTTGCTCAAGTCTTCGCCGGCAGCCACGACCGAGCCGGAGTCGGCCCGTTCCAGCCCGGTCATCACCATCAGCAGGGTCGATTTGCCCGATCCGGACGGTCCAAGGAGTGCGACAGCCTCGCCACGCCCTATATTGAGATCGATATCGCGGAGGATGTGGACGCGGGCCGCGCCGCCGCCGAGCGACAGATTGACTCCGCGCAACGCAATGGCCGCGCCGCCAGAAGGATGCCCCAACGTGTCGTGCATGTCTTTGACTAAGCGCCCCGCACCGTCGCCGCGTGGCAGATCATATGGGGGTGGCGAAACGTTGCGCCACGTCGTGCATGCGGCTGTTTGTAGCGTTGCGCTCCTTCTCGGAATGGCCATCGCGCCGGTGCCGGCCGAGACGGCGGCCAAACCGGTCAAGATCGTCGCGCTCGGCGATTCGCTCACGGCGGGGCTCGGTCTGCCGCTGAGCGAAGGCTTCGTGCCGCGGCTGCAAGCTGCCCTTGCCGGAAAGGGGCCCGCCGCCGAGGTGATCAATGCCGGCGTCTCCGGCGACACCGCCTCGGATGCCCTGGCGCGGCTGGATTGGTCGGTACCCGAGGGCACCGACGCCGTGATCCTCGAAGTCGGCGCCAACGATATGCTGCGCGGAATTAAGCCGCAGGTGACGCGCGCGGCCATTGACACAATTCTGCAACGTTTGAAGGAGCGGCATATCGCCGTGCTCCTCTGCGGCATGCGCGCGGCGCCGAATCTCGGGACCGACTACGCGGCTGCGTTCGAAAGCATTTATCCCGAGCTTGCCGCCAAATATGGCATTCCGCTCTATCCCTTTTTCCTCGACGGCGTTGCCGCCGATCTGGGCCGTTTGCAGCGGGACGGCCTGCATCCAAACGCCGCGGGCGTCGAGGTCGTGGTTGCCGCTATCCTACCAAAGGTGGAACAGCTGATGGCGCTGGTTCGCGACCGCCGTTCATCGTGAGGGTTGCATGCGCGCGCCGATCACCGCATGCTGCTCCTGCTGCGATTCGTCGAGAGTATTCCCGATCATGGACCGCAGGTGTCATGCCCCGTCTGTTTACAGGTCTTGAAATCCCACGGCACGTAGCCGACTCGCTTTCGATGATGCGCGGCGGTTTACCGGGGGCGCGCTGGATCGATCCGGAAAATTATCATCTGACTTTGCGCTTCATCGGCGACATCGATGACGCGCTGGCGCGCGACATTGCCGGCCTGCTCGGCCGTGTGCGGCGCCGGCCGTTCGAGCTGCGGCTCGACGGCCTGACATCCTTCGGCGGCCGCAAGCCGCGCGCCCTGGTCGCCTCGGCGACCGCCGTGCCGCCGTTGCTTGAGCTGCAGGCCGAGCAGGAGCGCCTGTTGCAGCGGCTTGGGCTCGAGCCCGAGGGGCGGAAATATATTCCGCATGTCACGCTCGCGCGCCTGCGCGATACTTCCAGCTGGCAGGTGGCCGACTATTTGTCGGCGCGCGGCCATTTCCGTTCAGCCGCGTTCGAGGTCTCGCGCTTCGTCTTGTTCTCCTCGCGCTCGTCGGTCGGCGGCGGGCCCTATGTGGTCGAGGCAGCCTATCCGCTCGGCGTGCCCGAGCTCAGATACGCGCATCTCTAGTCGGCTTCCGGACAGTACCGCTCATTCTCGCGAAAGCGGGAATCCGGCAGCGGTGCGCAAATAGCTGGGTCCCCGCCTTCGCGGCGACGAGGGGTGAGAAAGTAGATTCCGGTTCGATCGGGGTTTTGCTTTAGGCCCGCAGCATGCGGGATTGCAGGTCCAGCATGGCCGTCGCGAAGCCGTGGCCGTCCTCGATCAATTCCTGCATGACGGAGAGCGGATTGGCGCGCCAGGATTCGACTTCGCCGACGACGCTGCCGAAGTCGAAGGAAAGCTCGGCGTCGAATTTGCGCGCGAGCTGCTGCATGCGCCGGTTCTCGGCCAAGCAGGCCATGTGCAATTGGCGATAGCCGCGATTGCGCGCAGCAAGCAGGGTTCGGCGCAGCAACGCCGAGCCTACGCCGTGGCTCTGCCACGGCTTCTCCACGCTGATCGCGGCTTCTGCCTGGCCGGGCAAGCGCGCGCCGAGTTGACGCAGCTCCGCCGCGCCGCGCATCACGCCGTCAACAAAAAAGCCATGCACGACGGCGTCGAGCGAAAGCGACAAATCCACAAAATTGCGGATGAATTCGTCGGACACGCCGCCGCCAAAGCGGCTGTGCCGGCTCGCCGAATCGAGCCGCAGCAGATGGTCGCGGTATTTGTTATGTTCGCCGATCCACAGCTTGCGGATTACGCCGCCGTCGGGAAGAACTTCCTGCATTCCAGAGGTCTCCTTGTCGAAGGCCCTCTTGATCGCGTCCTCCCATCCGGACGTGTTGCGATGAAGACTGTCCCCATTCCTCACGCTTGCGTCCAGAATCACAGACTCTACATCATGTTGGGTGTCGCCAAATTTTGGCAAGGCGAAGCATTGAGCAACATGCCTGCATTCCGTATACGCATGGCTGATTAACATCGTGACCGTTTAGCGACACGCAGATGGCATCCCACATGCACTGTCGTTGAAGCTTCGTTGTCCCGCCAAACTTTCACTACTCGAGCTCACCACCCAGTCCTTCACCATTCAAGCTTGCATCCGCACGGTTAACAGAATCATGGCGAGCTCGATCACTGCGCAATACACGGCGGGCGTTGCAGTCGGCAAAGTCGAGCGCGACCCGGCTCAGCTTGCAGTCGTCGATCGGCTGGCGCGCCTGGAAGGTGACATCATCGAGCATCGCCTGGCGCGCAAATCCTCATCGCTCGGTTGGCTGTTTGCGCGCGACAAAAAGCAGACTTTGCTGAAGGGCCTGTACATCTACGGCGAGGTCGGCCGCGGCAAGACCATGCTGATGGATTTGTTCTACGAGGCAAGCCCGGTGCAGCGCAGGCGGCGCGCGCATTTTCATGAATTCATGATCGATGTCCACGAGCGCGTCCATGGGCTGCGCCAGAAGATGAAAGTCGGCGAGTATGCCGGCGAAGATCCGATCGAGCTGGTCGCCAAAGATCTGGCGCGCGAAGCGTGGCTGCTTTGCTTCGACGAATTCCACGTCACCGATATCGCCGACGCCATGATTCTCGGACGGCTGTTCGCGCAGTTGTTCACGCGCGGCGTGGTCGTGGTGGCGACGTCCAACGTGGCGCCGGTGGACCTATATAAAGATGGCTTGAATCGCGCCCTGTTCGTGCCGTTCATCGATATGCTGGAAGCGCACATGGACATCGTGCGGCTGGCGTCGCGCACCGACTTCCGGCTGGAAAAACTCGCCGGCCTGCCGGTGTGGTATGTGCCGGCGGACGAAGCCGCGGACGCTGCGCTCGACGACGCGTGGCGGCGGCTCGCGCGCGAGAACGACGGCGCGGCGCAGGAGCTTGCGTTGAAAGGCCGCACGATCCATGTGCCGCGCGCCGCCATGGGCGTGGCGCGCTTTTCCTTTCACGATCTGTGCGAGCAGCCGCTTGCCGCCGCCGACTATCTGCGCATCGCGCACGAATATCACACGATCATTCTCGACCACATTCCGGTCATGACCTTCGACAACCGCAACGCCGCCAAGCGCTTCATCATTCTGATCGATACGCTTTACGACATGAATGTGAAGCTGATCGCGTCAGCGGCGGCCGAACCGGACGCGCTCTATCGTGCCGACGAAGGTTATGAGGCGCAGGAATTCCAACGGACGGCTTCACGCCTGATCGAGATGCGCTCGGAGGAATACCTTGCGCGGCCCCATGGCGCCGCGCATTCGCTACTGTCCGGTTCGTCGAGCGGCATTGTCGAGACCTGATTGGCCGGGCAGTCCGCCGAGGCCCATGCCGGTCATCGCGGCCACCATGTCAAAATGATCGCCAATTGAGCAGTTGGACGCTGGCAAGCGACAGCGCTGCCGGAAGCAGCACCTCGCTCAAATCGGCGGCAAGGTTGCCGGCCGCACCACAAACCGAGCCTGAAAAGTCGGGCCGATCAAACCGGTTCCGGCCGGGCGTGTCACTCGATGCAGTGGGCGGCTTGAACGCGCCTGCTGAACGGGTTAAGGACCGCGACGGGTCGGGGCATCTGAGAGCATGATCCCGAAAAAGCCTGCCCCGGACTTGATCCGGGGTGGAAACCGGTTTTCGGAACAGATCATGCTCCATCTGATATGTAGCCAATCAAGGACTTTTCTGCGATGGCGCGAAACAAGATTGCATTGATCGGAGCTGGTCAGATCGGCGGAACGCTGGCGCATCTGGTCGGGCTCAAGGAGCTGGGTGACGTCGTTCTTTTCGACATCATGGAGGGGATTCCGCACGGCAAGGCACTCGATCTTGCGCAGTCCGCTCCGGTCGAGGGCTTCGACGCCCGCATCGTCGGCACCAATTCCTACGAATCGATCGAGGGCGCAGCGTTCTGCGTCGTCACCGCCGGCGTGCCGCGCAAGCCCGGCATGAGCCGCGACGATCTTCTCGGCATCAATCTGAAGGTGATGGAGCAGGTCGGCGCCGGCATCAAGAAGTACGCGCCCAGCGCCTTCGTCATCTGCATCACCAATCCGCTCGACGCCATGGTCTGGGCCTTGCAGCAATGTTGCGGGCTGCCGAAGCACATGGTGGTCGGCATGGCGGGCGTGCTCGACTCGGCCCGTTTTCGCTACTTTCTGGCCGACGAGTTCAATGTTTCGGTCGAGGATGTCACGGCCTTCGTGCTCGGCGGCCACGGCGACACGATGGTGCCGCTTACACGTTACTCGACGGTGGCAGGCATTCCGCTGCCCGACCTCGTCAAAATGGGCTGGACCACGACTGCCCGCCTCGATGCCATCGTCGACCGCACCCGCAACGGCGGCGGCGAGATCGTCGGTCTGCTCAAGACCGGTTCGGCCTTCTACGCGCCGGCCACATCTGCCATTGCGATGGCGGAAAGCTATTTGCGCGACAAGAAGCGGGTGCTGCCGGCTGCGGCCTGGCTCAGCGGCGAATATGGCGTGAAGGACCTTTATGTCGGCGTGCCTGTCGTCATCGGCAGCAAGGGGGTCGAGCGTGTGGTTGAAATCGAGCTCAACGGCGCCGAGCGCGGCATGTTCGAGAAATCGGTGCAGGCGGTCGAAGGTTTGGTCGAGGCCTGCAAGAAGATTGCTCCCAATCTTGGAAAATGACGCCTTCGTCATTCCGGGCGCACCGAAAGTGCGAACCCGGAATCCATAACCCTGAAGCAAGAAGCCTTTTGCACTTAGATCACGATTGATGGAACTGTGGTTATGGATTCCGGCTCTCATTCGCTCCGCTCTCTCGGCCGGAATGACGAGGAGAGAGCTTTTCAATGAACATTCATGAATACCAGGCGAAGGCCGTGCTGCGCGAGTTCGGTGTGCCGGTGCCGCGCGGCATTGCGGCCATGAGCGTGGACGAAGCGGTGAAAGCCGCCAACGATCTCGGCGGGCCCGTCTGGGTCGTGAAGGCGCAGATTCATGCCGGCGGACGCGGCAAGGCTGGTGGCGTCAAGGTGGTGAAATCGGTCGACGACGTGAAGCGTGAGGCCGAGCGCCTGCTCGGCTCGACGCTGGTCACACACCAGACCGGGCCGCACGGCAAGGAAGTGCATCGCCTCTATATCGAGGAAGGCTCGGCGATCGACCGCGAATACTATCTGTCGGCGCTGGTCGATCGCACGACCTCGCGCATCGCGTTCGTCGCCTCGACCGAAGGCGGCACCGAGATCGAAGAAGTCGCACATAAAAGCCCCGAGAAGATCCTCTCCTTCTCGGTGGATCCGGCGACCGGCTTCATGCCGCATCATGCGCACGCCGTCGCGCACGCGCTCGGCTTCAGCCGCGAAGTGACCAAGCAGGCGGAGAGCGTGCTGCCGAAGCTTTATCAGGCGTTTCTCGCCAAGGATATGAGTCTGCTGGAAATCAATCCGCTCGTCGTCACCAAA
The DNA here is from genome assembly GCA_035566615.1 of Xanthobacteraceae bacterium. Taxonomy (GTDB): domain Bacteria; phylum Pseudomonadota; class Alphaproteobacteria; order Rhizobiales; family Xanthobacteraceae; genus BOG-931. The sequence goes on along the minus strand of DATMQV010000209.1, from coordinate 2,885 downwards.
TCGGGCGCGCTGATCTGTCTCGACGCCAAGATGGGGTTTGACGACAGCGCGCTCTATCGGCATCCCGACATTGCCGCGTTGCGCGATCCGACCGAAGAGGACGCCAAGGAGATCGAGGCGTCGCGCTACGATCTCAATTATGTGGCGCTCGACGGCACCATCGGCTGCATGGTCAACGGCGCCGGTCTCGCCATGGCAACCATGGATATCATCAAGCTCTATGGCGAGACGCCGGCGAATTTTCTCGACGTCGGCGGCGGCGCCAGCAAAGACAAGGTGACGGCCGCCTTCAAGATCATCACCTCCGATCCGAACGTGAAGGGCATTTTGATCAATATCTTCGGCGGCATCATGCGCTGCGACATCATTGCCGAGGGCGTGGTCGCCGCGGTCAAGGAAGTCGGCTTGCGCGTTCCGCTGGTGGTGCGGCTGGAAGGCACCAACGTCGAGCTGGGCAAAGAGATTCTGAGAAAATCCGGCCTCAACGTCATTCCCGCCGACGATCTCGACGATGCCGCGCAGAAAATCGTCAAGGCGGTTCGGAATGGCTCCTGACGTGCTCCGCGCTGCCATACCCGCTTGCCTGATGTTTGTGGGCGCGGCGCATGCGAATGAGCGAAGTGCGGAGCTTGTGAATTCGTTTCAGATTTTCTGCACTCTCGCGCCGCTTGATTTTGCCGCTCTTGACGCGAAGGCGACGGCCATGAAGCTCGTCGTGCGCAAGGATGTCGGAACGCCGCGGCAGCCCGGTCAATTTGCCCATTCTAAATCGTGGCTGGTGCCGCTCAAGGGCGGCGCACACGAACTTGTCGCCGGCGAAGCCCGTGGCCCGAGCGGCGAGGTTCTCTCCTGCGGCATCGGCGCCGATAACGTAGACGGCGAAGAGATGAAACAAGAGCTGATCAAAACAATGAAGCTCGGCCAGCCGTCACGCGAGACCGCGACGGCTGATGGCGCGCAGCGCGTGACGTCGTGGCAATATGCCGACAACGTCATGCTTATCCTCGCTGACGGGACGCCAATGAAAATTCCAGGTGTCTACCTGACACTGCTGCAGCAGACCAAGCCGAGCCCCTGACATGTCCATCCTCATCGACAACAACACCAAGGTCATTTGCCAGGGCTTTACGGGCAAGAACGGCACCTTTCATTCCGAGCAGGCGATCGCCTACGGCACCAAGATGGTCGGCGGCACTTCGCCCGGCAAAGGCGGCACCAAGCATCTCAATCTCCCGGTGTTCGACACGGTTGCCGAAGCGAAAGAGAAAACCGGCTGCGATGCGAGCGTCATCTATGTGCCGCCGGCCGGCGCGGCGGACGCGATCTGCGAAGCCATCGACGCCGAAATCCCGCTGATCGTCTGCATCACCGAGGGCATCCCGGTGCTCGATATGGTGAGGGTCAAGCGCTCGCTCTGTGGCTCGCAATCGCGGCTGATCGGCCCGAACTGCCCGGGCGTGATGACTGCGGGCGAGTGCAAGATCGGCATCATGCCGGGCAGCATTTTCAGGCGCGGCAAGGTCGGTATCGTGTCGCGCTCCGGCACGCTCACCTATGAAGCCGTGTTCCAGACCACGCAGGAAGGTCTCGGTCAGACCAGCGCGGTCGGCGTCGGCGGCGACCCGGTGAAGGGCACCGATTTCATCACCATCCTGGAAATGTTCCTGGCCGACCGGGAGACCGAGGCGATCATCATGATCGGCGAGATCGGCGGCTCTTCGGAGGAGGATGCGGCCCAATTCCTCGCCGACGAAGCCAAAAGCGGCCGCAAGAAGCCGACAGTCGGGTTCATCGCCGGAAGGACTGCCCCTCCCGGCCGGCGCATGGGTCATGCCGGCGCCATCATCGCGGGCGGCAAGGGCGGGGCCGAGTCCAAGATCGCCGCCATGGAAGCGGCCGGCATCAAGGTTTCGCCATCGCCGGCGCGGCTTGGCAAGACGCTGGTTGAAGTCTTGGAATGAGATTCATTTCTTATGTCTTTTCGATGCCCCAACCAGACCTTAAATAGGTTACAAGAGAGATCGCCCCGCGCCGGGCCGGGCTGATTCGGCACTTTCCGTACTCGTAGGGCTTCTCGCTACCTCTCCCTAGCTCGGGATCTGCAAATGTCTCGCCAGGACGCGAACGCTGCCTTCGCTCTCACGTCTTTTCTTTACGGCCCCAATGCCCCGTATATCGAGGACCTGTACGCGCGCTACGAGACCGATCCGAAGTCGGTCGACGCCGAATGGCAGTCCTTTTTTCAAAGCCTGAAGGACGACCCGCGCGAGGTCAGCGAGAATGCGCGCGGCCCGTCATGGCGGCGCCCCGACTGGCCGCGGCCGGAGCGCAGCGAACTGATTGCGGCGCTCGACGGCGATTCGACCGAGGTCAGCAAAGCGCTCGGCGAAAAGGTCAAGGCCAAGGCCCAGACCAAGGGCGTCGAGATTTCCAGCGCCGACGTCGAGCGCGCTACCCGCGATTCGATCCGCGCACTCATGCTCATCCGCGCCTATCGGGCCCGCGGCCATTTCCACGCCCATCTCGATCCGCTCGGGCTGCAGCCGCCGGGTAAGGAGGAGGAACTGGAACCGTCGACCTATGGCTTCCGCGAGGCCGATTTCGACCGGCCGATTTTCCTCGACAAGGTGCTGGGGCTCGAATTCGGCACTATCCGCCAGATCGTCGCCATTCTGCGTCGCACCTATTGCCAGACGCTTGGCGTCGAGTTTCTGCACATTTCCGACGGCGCGCAGAAGGGCTGGATCCAGGAACGCATCGAAGGTCCGGACAAGGAGATCACCTTCACCCGCGAGGGCAAGCGCGCGATCCTCAACAAGCTCGTGGAAGCCGAAGGCTTCGAGAAATTCTGCGATCTGAAATTCACCGGCACCAAGCGCTTCGGG
>DATMQV010000208.1:0-21611 GCA_035566615.1 Xanthobacteraceae bacterium | reverse complement strand
CCGGCAGCTTGGCGATACCGGCTGCTATTTTCCTCGCCTCATCCTTTGTCATCAGCCGAGCTGCAGCTCGGCGTCCGGGCTCCGACTCGAAATAGACGTAGGCGACGGGGAAGTTGTTACCGTCACGCACGAGGAAGCAGGCGTGGTTGGCCTCATTGAACGTCCATGGCGCGGGGAAGCGGCGAGCTGGCATGGCACTGCTATGGCACGGTTATGTTCAAAGGTTTTTGCTTCGTTCTTGGTGCCGGCACTGGTTCGACCGCAAAGAAAGCTAGATATTTCAATGAGCGGTGTTTGAACCGGCAAGGCCGCCGCCGATCACATGGATGGGTCGCCGTGACTGGGTCATGGCCTATAGCTAGATGGGCCGAGCCTTCGGGGCAATGCGTGGGCGGCCCAGTAAGGGGGCTGGGCGCCGGTCCCGGCCGTTGGCTCGCTCGTCCACCTCTGGTATAGCCACAGCCAGCATTTCGATTGAAGGCCAGAGCTTTGGCATGTCCGTTGACGCCGATACCGTCCGCCGGGTTGCGCACCTTGCGCGCATAGCGGTTGCCGATGATGAGGTCGAGCACCTTCGCGGTGAGCTCAATGCCATGCTCGCTTTTGTCGAGCAGCTTTCGGAAGTCGATATTGCGGGCGTCGAGCCCATGACATCGGTGATGCCGATGGCGATGAAAATGCGCAAGGACGAGATAACCGACGGCGGCATTGCCGATGCCGTCATGGCGAACGCGCCCGCGCGCGAAGATCATTTTTTCCTTGTTCCTAAAGTGGTGGAATGATGTGCCTTGCTTGTGAACAAGATGCGATGTGGTTTGCGTATCTGCAGCGCAAGGGCCTGATCACGCCGGACGGCTATCTGATCGAGCAGCCGCCGTCGCTTCTCGATCCCGTAGAGACCGGCCCGGTGCCGGCGTCGGAAGAAAAGCCCGAGCAGAACGCCAAAGAGCCGGCCGACAAAAGCGGCTTTGCCTGCGACGATCCAGCGGCTCAATGACCGATCCTACGTCGCTGACTTTGGCGCAGGCGCGTGACGCGCTGCGCGCGCGGGAGCTTTCCGCGCTCGAACTTACGGAAGCACATCTGTCCGCTATTGAGAGCGCGCGTGTGCTCAATGCGTTCGTGCTGGAGACGCCTGAGCGAGCGCGTGAGATGGCGCGGGCTTCGGATGCTCGGCTGGCGAAAGGCGAGGGTGGTCCGCTCGAAGGGATGCCGCTCGGCATCAAGGATCTCTTCTGTACAGAAGGCGTGCGCACGACTGCGTGCTCGCACATCTTGGATAATTTCGTTCCCACCTACGAATCGACTGTCACCTCCAATCTCTGGCGCGACGGCGCGGTGCTCCTCGGCAAGCTCAATAACGATGAGTTCGCCATGGGCTCGTCCAACGAAACATCTTGTTTCGGTCCGGTTGCCGCGCCGTGGCGCCGGCGCGGGAGCGACGCCAAACTCGTACCCGGCGGCTCATCGGGCGGATCGGCGGCGGCGGTCGCAGCGAAGCTGTGCGTCGGTGCCACCGGGACCGACACCGGCGGCTCGATCCGCCAGCCGGCGGCGTTCTGCGGTATCGTCGGACTAAAACCGACCTACGGCCGCTGCTCGCGGTGGGGCATCGTGGCGTTTGCATCGTCGCTCGATCAGGCAGGGCCTTTTGCGCGCAGCGTGCGCGATTGCGCGATCATGCTGCGCTCGATGGCGGGCCATGATCCCAAGGACACCACCAGCGCCGATATCGGGGTGCCGGACTATGAGACATTCGTCGGCGCGTCGATCAAAGGCATGCGCATCGGCATTCCGAAGGAATACCGGATGCCGGGCATGCCGGCTGAAATCGAGACGCTCTGGCAGCGCGGCGCGCAATGGCTCAGAGATGCCGGCGCGCAAACCGTCGACATATCTCTGCCGCACACCAAATACGCGTTGCCGGCATATTACGTGGTGGCGCCGGCCGAGGCCTCTTCCAATCTCGCGCGCTATGACGGCGTACGCTACGGCTTGCGCGTTCCCGGCCGCGACATTGTCGACATGTACGAAGGCACGCGTGCGGACGGCTTCGGCAAGGAAGTGCGCCGGCGCATCATGATCGGCACCTATGTGCTGTCCGCCGGCTATTACGATGCTTATTACCTGCGGGCGCAGAAGGTGCGCACGCTGATCAAGCGCGATTTCGAGACGTGCTTTGCTGACGGCATCGATGCGATCCTGACGCCGACCACGCCGTCGGCGGCCTTCGCCATTGGCGAGAAAGGCCGCGGCGATCCGGTCGAAATGTATCTCAACGACATCTTCACGGTGACGGTGAACATGGCGGGGCTGCCGGGCATTTCGGTGCCGAGCGGGCTAGACGCTCAAGGTCTCCCGCTCGGGCTGCAAATGGTCGGACGGCCATTCCAGGAGGAGACGTTGTTCGCGCTCGGCGCCGTCATCGAGCAGGCGGCCGGATTCTTTAGGCCGGAACGCTGGTGGTGAGCTGACGCAAGTCGGGTTCACGGGGTTCATCGTCCACGTGCGGTCCGAAGCTCCTGGGGTTCGTTGGCTTTGGCCAAGACGCTCTCGGCACCCTCATAGCGCCGGCGCGGCAGCGCCGTCGGATATTCGCGCTGAAGGAAATCGATCAGCTTCTCGCGCACGTCGCAACGCAGATCCCAGAGCGCCGAAGCGTTGTCGGCGCTGACTAAGGCGCGCAACTCGATGGTCGTTTCCTTGCAATCGCTGACCTGGAGGCTGACGACCTTGCCGTTCCACAACTTGGATTGCCCGACGATCTCCGCAAGCTTCTTGCGGATCGCTTCGACCGGCGCGGTGTGATCGACGTAAAGGAAGATGCTGCCGATCAGCTCGCCGCCGGTCCTGGTCCAGTTCTGGAACGGCTTTTCGATGAAATAGCTGAGCGGCACGACCATGCGCCGCAGATCCCACAGCTTGACCACCACATAGCTGAATGTGATCTCTTCGATATTGCCTGACTCGTTTTCAACGATGACAGCGTCATCGATGCGGATCGGTTGCGCGACCGCAAGCTGCACGCCGGCAAAGAAGTTGCTCAGCACCGGCCGTGCCGCAAGTCCCGCGATGATGCCGGCGACGCCGGCCGAGGCAAACAGCGTGACGCCGTATTGCCGCACGGCGTCGAACGTCATCAGCGCAAATCCGATGGTGACGAGCACGATCACGACCTCGAGGACCCGCTCAAATACGCGGACCTGCGTCACGTGCTTGCGCGCCAGCAGGTTGTCCGTGAGGTTGAGCTGAAAACGCCTGAGATAAAGATCGGCGCCGATATGCAGCGCCGTCAGCGCGACCCAGCCGAGCAGGCAAATGGTCACCAGGCCGAGCAGTCGGGCGAGAATGTCTGCCGTCTCGCTTGCGAGCGGCGTCGTCGGCAACGCGATGGCGAGCGCTATAAGCAGCAGGCCAAGCCGCGTCGGCCCTTTGGTCGCGGCAAGGACAGTGCGCAGGAAGGCTTGGCGCTCGCCCATGAATCGGCGCGCCAACCAGAGCAGGGCGGCATGCAGCAACAACGCGATGACAGCCGCACCAATCAGGATAGCGGCCGCCAGCGCCCAATCCGTCGCCGAGGACAGCGCCATGCCGAATCGATTCTGTACGCGTTCGACCGCGTTTTGCAGCATGCCGCACGATAGCATGAAAGCTCGGCCTGGCCGCGGACAAACGGGGAAGCCCCGCCGGGGCTTCCCTGGACATCGCCGCCGCGAAATGGCATCAACGCGGCGCTAGAGCATGATCCCGAAAAGTGGAAACCGGTTTTCGGAAAAGATCATGCTCCAACCTAATATCTAGATCATGATCCGTTCAAGTTGATCGGATCATGGTCTGAACGGCAATGCGGGCGGCGAACGCGGCGATGAAGACTTTCCTGCTGCGCTTTTTCACCTGGTGGAACGGCCAGACCTTCGGAACCCAGGTGTGGACGAAACTCTACGGCGAGTTCGTCGGTACGGATGAGCTCGGCAATCGCTATTACCGCACGCGCGGCGGCAAGATCGATCCGACCCTCGGATTCGAGCGCCGGTGGGTGATCTATAACGGGCTCGCCGAGGCCTCCAAAATCCCGCCGACCTGGCACGGCTGGATGCACCACACGGTGGACGTGCCGCCGCCGCTGGACAAGACCAAGCCGCACCCTTGGGAAAAGCCGCATCGGCCCAATCTCACCGGTACGCCGTACGCGCATCGGCCGAGCGGGTCGACCTTGGCGCAAGGGCGTCGGCCCAAGGCCACCGGCGACTACAAGGCCTGGACGCCCAGCTGACCGCTGCGACTGCGGTCGCCCTCGGTTCCACAACACATATTCGCCCTTTCCGCGCCGCATTCCGCGTGTTAACGGGGCGATCTGCGGTGATGCGCCAACCCCATCGCGCTCAGGCTTCATGCTTCGTATTGCCCTATCGGCCGTGCTCGGCGGGATGCTCATCGCAGGCTTCGCCCACGCGCAACCGAGTTCGTATTTTGGTTTTGGCGAAGCGCCGCCGAGGCCGCCGGCTGCCGTGCCCAACGGAACGGTTCCGCCTCAGCCGCCGCCACCACTATCGCCAGCGCCACAATATCCAGGCCAGACGACGGCGATTCCTCCTGGCACAGGACCAGCGCCCTCCGGGATCCAGGCGCAGCCATTGCCGCCGCCACCGGGCGGAGCGCCGCTGCCGCCCGGCGCACAGCGCGCGCGCGTGGCGCCGCCGACGCCCGGCGCCCCGGGTGCAGGCCCCGCGCCGCCGGATGCGCAGCCGCCGGCGCCAGCCGCGCAGCCTGACGACACGGTCATCACCGAGATGCCGACGCAAAAGATCGAAAATACGCGGGCGGTATTTGCGGGCCTCGACAAGATCACGGGCCGGATCATTTCGTTCGACTCGGCGATCGGCGAGACCGTGCAATTCGGCGCGTTAAGGGTTACCGCACGCATTTGTTATACGCGCCCGCCGACGGAAGCCACCAACACGGACGCCTTCGTCGAAGTCGACGAAGTGACCCTGCAAGGCGAGATCAAGCGCATCTTCAATGGCTGGATGTTTGCCGCCAGCCCCGGTCTGCACGGCGTCGAACATCCGATCTACGATATCTGGTTGACGGACTGCTCAGCACCGACGCGAGTGGCCGAGCCGGTTGTGCAACCGACACCAGCGGCCGCAACTCCGGCCCCGCCGCGCCAGCCGGCACCCAAGCCGAAACCGCCACGCGCGCCGCCTCCGCCGCCGATTGCGCCGGCGCCCGCGGGCCAGCCGCAGCTCCCACCGCCTCAGCCGCGCTAAGCCGACGCGGGAGGTTTATTTCTCTTTGAAGGCCGCGGCGATCGCGTCGAGTGCTGCCGGCGCGTGCAGCATGTCCATATGGGTGAGTCCGGGCACGATGCGGATATCGACGGCCGGTTCAATCCCGCGGACAACGTCCGCGTACTTGTCCGCCTGCATCAGTTCGTCTGCACTGCCCGCGATAATCGTGGTCGGCATTTTGAGCTGCCTGAACGCTGCAGAGAGATCGGCAGGCGCGCCAAAATTAGTCAGCAGCCGATAGGAGTAGCGTGAGGTCACATATTTCTCGCTGCCCGGGCTCACTGCGAAGGCAATCACCGGCAGGGCTTCGCAGCAGCGAAGGTCGTAGCGGCGTAATAGGCCCAAGGCGATGAAACGCGGAATATCGGGATTTGCCCAGGTGGCCGAATCCGCGGGGCTGCGCGTGGAAGCCGCGTCATAGCCGAGATAGGGAGAGACGAGGACGAGCCGCGTGAATGCTGCGGACAGATTTCCGACTGCAGTGCGCAGTGCGAAGCCGCCGCCGGAGGAAAATCCAAGCAGCGCGAAATGTCCCGTCAGGTACTGTCGCCGCAACTCCGCAATCAGATCGTCCAGGTCGTCATCAAGCTGTCCGTAATAGCCGATGTCGCCGCGGGTGCCGGAAGCGCCATGACCTCTGATGTCGGGAACGACGACAAGGAGGTTTTCCGCCGCCAGCTTCTTGGCAATGCCGTTCATGCCGGTCGAGTGACCGCCCGAGCCATGGATCAGGATGGCGATGTTTTTCTTATCGCCGTTGGCGGCGGGATAAACCCGATAAGCGAGCAGGCTGCCGTCGCGCGCCTGGAAATGCGATAACTCCGGCCTTCCCGATCGATCGATCGCAAGCGCGCCGGCGCGGATCGATTCCAGCGGCGGCGGTGGAGAAACCGGGAAGGCGAGCAGCGCGCCAAGCCCGATCGCAGCCAAGCCCATCACCGCCAATAAAGCCGCGGCGACCATTGCAATTCTTCGAAGCCAAATCATTGGGGTACGCCGCAATGGATGTGGATGTGCAGAAACGGGAGGATCAGTCCACCTTGAGGAGGTTCAACACGGTATCGCCCGAGACCGGCTTATGCAGCGAAAGCGCGCCGAAGTCGGCATCGCCGACCAGCGCCGCGTCAAGAAGCTTGTGATACGCCGAGCGGGAAACCTCGACCGCGCCGAACGTACGCAGATGATCGGTGACGAATTGCGTATCGAGCAAGCGGTAATGCCCCGCCTTGAGCCGCGCGACCAAATGAACGAGCGCGACCTTGGAGGCGTCGCGCGCGCGATGAAACATGCTTTCGCCAAAGAACGCGCGTCCAAGGCTCACGCCGTATAAACCGCCGACCAACTGATCGTGCTCATATACCTCGACGGTGTGGCAATCGCCGCGCTGATAAAGCTTCCGGTAGAGGGTCCGAATTCGTTCGTTGATCCAGGTGCGGGTGCGGCCCGGCATGGGGTCCGCGCAGCCGTCGAGCACCGCATCAAAATCGCGGTCGACTCGCACGATGAACCGGCCGGAACGCACCGTGCGCGCCAGCCGGCTCGGTATGTGGAAGCGATCGAGCGGAATGATGCCGCGCCGCTCCGGCTCGATCCAGTAAAGCGCCGGATCGTCAGCGCTTTCGGCCATGGGGAAGATGCCGCAGGCATAGGCCTTGAGCAGCACTTCCGGGGTTATGTCGACGAGTGCAGATTCGCGGCTGGCCATTCGCGTCCGGCTTCTGCTTGGCGCTCTTTCGGCGCTGCCCTTAACTGCGCGTAAACTACAATTTCTTTAAGTTTTTCGCCACCTTGAACATATTTTTGCGCGGCGCATTTCATCTCCATGCCACGCATGGAGCGATGCCGTAATGGGCGCCCACGTCTACCAAGCTCAACTCAATCAAGCTCAGCCGATTCGCCTGCTGCTTGTCGAGGATGAATTCCTGATCAGCGATATGGTCGCCGAAGACCTGTCGGAGCAGGGGTTTGTCGTGTGCGCTGTGGCCAACGCATCGGACGCTCTTTCGCACCTCGCTTCCGCGGCCGTGGATATTCTTTTCACCGACGTCAATTTGCCCGGCGGCATGGACGGCATGACGCTCGCTCGCCGCGCCCGGGAAATGAATCCGGATCTGCCGGTGGTTTACGCGTCGGGTCATGCGAATGCGTTTGATTTGGAACGATGCGTGCCGGGCTCGATTTTCATCGCCAAGCCTTGCGTGCCTCGCTCGTCGGACGCATTCTCGCGGCCGCCATGAAGGGAGGCTCGGCGAGGGGCGGCTCCACGCCGACCGTTGCGAGGGCCATGAGCGAGCGCGTACCCGCCTGACTTCGCTATTGCTCAAGTGCGCCGCGCGCCAGAAACGCTTCAAGCCAGTGGATGTTGTAGTCCCCGTCGATGATTTCGGCTTCGCGCGCCAGCGCGCGAAACAGCGGCAAAGTCGTCTCGATGCCATCGACCACGAATTCGTCGAGCGCCCGCTTCAGCCGCATCAGGCATTCGCCGCGCGTCTTGCCGTGAACGATGAGCTTGCCGACAAGCGAGTCGTAAAATGGCGGGATGGTATAGCCGTGGTACACGGCTGAATCGATGCGTACACCCAGCCCGCCCGGCGGATGATAATGGACGATCTTGCCGGGTGACGGCCGGAACGACACCGGATTCTCGGCATTGATCCGGCACTCGATGGCGTGACCGTGGAATTTCACGTCGCTCTGGTTCAGCGCGAGATCGCTGCCGGCGGCGACGCGGATCTGCTCCGCTACCAGGTCGATATCGGTGATCATCTCCGTGACCGGATGTTCGACCTGAATGCGCGTGTTCATTTCGATGAAATTGAACTGGCCATCCTCGTAGAGGAATTCGACCGTACCGGCGCCCAGATATTTGATGTCGCGCATCGCCTTGGCGACGGTCTCGCAGATCTGATCGCGGGCGGCGACATTCAGCGCAGGCGAGGGGCCTTCCTCCCAAACCTTCTGATGGCGCCGCTGCAATGAGCAATCGCGCTCACCCAAGTGGATCGCGCGGCCTTTGCCGTCGCCGAGAACCTGGATCTCGATGTGCCGTGGCTGCTCGAGATATTTTTCCAGATAGAGCGTATCGTCGCCGAACGCGGCTTTGGATTCCGCGCGCGCGGTGGCAAGCGCAGACGCAAGCTCGCTTTCGGCGCGCACGACTTTCATGCCGCGCCCGCCGCCGCCGGCCGCTGCCTTGAGCATGACCGGATAGCCTACGTCGCCGGCCAATCTCACGGCTTCTTCATCGGAGCTGACGCCGCCGTCCGAGCCGGGCACGGTCGGGATGCCCAGATCCACGGCCGCGCGCTTGGCCGCGATCTTGTCGCCCATCAGCCGGATATGCTCCGGCCGCGGCCCGATAAAGTGCACATTGTGCTCCTCCAGGATCTCCGCGAAGCGGGCATTCTCGGCGAGAAATCCGTAGCCCGGGTGCACGGCGTCGGCGCCGGTGATCTCGCACGCGGCGAGGAGCGCCGGAATATTGAGATAGCTGTCCTTGGCCGCTGGCGGGCCGATGCAGACGCTCTCGTCGGCAAGCCGCACATGCATGGCATCCGCGTCCGCCGTCGAATGCACGGCGACCGTCGGGATGCCGAGCTCCTTGCAGGCGCGCAGAATGCGGAGCGCGATCTCTCCCCGATTGGCGATGAGAATCTTGTCGAACATCGGGCCTTTAGCGGTGCCTCATTCGATGATCATCAACGGCTCGCCATACTCCACCGGCTGACCGTCCTCGACCAGGATCTGGACCACGGTGCCGGAGCGGGACGTCGGAATTTGATTCATCGTCTTCATTGCTTCGATAATGATGAGCGTATCGCCGGTCTTTACCTGGCTGCCGATATCGACGAACGGCTTCGAGCCGGGCGCCGGACCGCGATACGCGGTGCCGACCATCGGGGAAGAAACAAGCCCGGGATGTTTGCTCGGCTCGATCGGGATATCGGCAGGCGTCGCCACCACCGTCGGGTTGGGCGCGGCAATCCCGTCCTGACGGCTGCGCGGCGCGGCGAAGCCTGCGTTACGGGCGACGCGGATCGACGCGCCGTTCGCTTCGATCTCAATCTCGGTAAGACCGGTTTCATCGAGCAACTTCGCCAGCTCGCGAATCGTGCCGGGATCGATTGCGGGCGTCTTCGAGGTCGGGGGTTTTTCGGGTTTGCGGGCCACGATCAATCCTTGGCATCGATCATTTGGCATCGATCAAGGCGGCAAGGCCGTCGATCGCCAGCGCGTAACCGTTGATTCCGAAACCGCACAATACGCCGCGCGCGACTTGCGAGACGTAAGTGCGTCGGCGAAACGACTCGCGAGCATGTATGTTGCTGATATGGACTTCGATAATCGGCGCTTCCAGCGCGGCGAGCGCATCGAGGATGGCTACGGAGGTGTGTCCATACCCGGCGGGATTGATGATCACGCCGGCCGCCTTTTCGGCGCGCGCCTGCTGAATCCAATCGATGATCTCGCCCTCATGGTTCGATTGACGAAAGTCGAGGCTCAAGCCGTGTTTCGCGGCGGCCTCCCGGCAGAGCTTTTCGACGTCGGCGAGGGTGGCGTGGCCGTAGATGTGCGGCTCGCGCAAGCCGAGCAGATTGAGATTGGGTCCGTTGAGGACATAGACCGTCTTCGGCATGCGCGCGCAACACCCGGCTATCATCGCGGCGGGCTGCCGCGGCTGGGCCGTTTATAGGGAAGGCCCCCGCAAAGGGGAAGCCTGCGGGCTTCCGCCAGTCGCCGTTGCAGCTGTCGCGGTGGGAAAATCCCGGTTAATGCGGGAAGGACGCCGGGTTATTTCCGCTCGGCGCTGATCTTCTCGCGCAGCGTGTCAAGGCCGACCGCGCCGATCACGACTTCCTCGCCGACCACATAGCTCGGCGTGCCGTTGACGCCGAGCGCCTCGGCGAGCTTCATGTTCTCCTCGATGGTCTTTTTGACCTCGTCGCTGCCCATGTCGCGTTCCAGACGGGGCATGTCGAAGCCGACTTCCTTGGCGACTGCCAAAGCGCGCATCTTGTCGGCGGCGCCGCGGCTGCCAAGGAGCTTTTGGTGAAATTCGATGTATTTCTTCCCATTGGCATCCTGCATGCGCGCGGCAACGGCGACGCGGGCGGCTTCGACCGAGCCTTCGCCAAGCACCGGGAATTCCTTGAGCACGAATTTGAGATTGTTGTCGGTCTTTATCAGATCGAGCATGTCGGTCATGGCGCGCTTGCAGAATCCGCAATTGTAGTCGAAGAACTCGACCATCGTGACATTGCCTTGCGGATTGCCGAGCACGACTTGGTGGGGCGAGCTGAACAGAGTGGCCTTGTTCTCGACGACCGCCGCGCGATGCTTCTCGGCGTCGGCGCTTTGCTGGCGCTTCTCGAGCTCCGCCATGACATCCTGCATCACCTCCGGGTGGGTGAGCAGATAGTCCTTGATGATCTTTCCGATCTCCTCGCGCTGGTCGGCCGAGAACGATTGGGCGACCGCCGGAGCGGCGCCCGCAAGCGCGAGCGACACGGCGGCCGCGAATGCAAGACGTGATTTAATGGTCATGTCGATTGTTCCTTTTTGCGTTCACTGACCGCCCCGAAGCGGGTTCCTGCCTTTGTTGAATGCGACGATATCGTCGGCACGGACCCATCCGGGCGAACCGACGGGAAACCTCATTTTAGCGCGGGCTGCAAGTTCGCGGGCGGTCTTGTTGTCGCCGCGCGCGAAGGCGGCCTGAGCCGACGCCAAGTCGGCATCGGCGAGGTTGCCGTTGTGGCCGTAGGCCATCGCGAGCTGCTCGTAGGCGTCGCCGGACTCCGGCTCCTTGGCGATGGCCGCACGCAACAATGGAACGGCCTCCGCGGCATTCTTACTGTTGTTGGTGGCGATCAGCGCCTGCGCCAGCAGGATCTGAATGAGTGCCGGGTTGGGCGCGGTTTCAACGGCGTGCCGCAGCGGCGCGACCGCTTCAGCCGGATGGCCGCTTTCAAGCAATGCCTGGCCCTTCAGTTCGTAGAAATAAGGATTGTTGGGCATTGCTTCGATCAGGGCGTCGATTTGGACGAGGGCGGCACGTATGTCGCCGAAACGATACGCCGCAATGGCACGCGCGTAGCGCGCCGGCAGGCTGGTATCGGAGGAGGGATAACGCCGCATGATGGTATCGGCACGCTCCAAAAAGCCGCCAAGCTTCGCCCGCGCCATGTCGTGGCGGAATTGCAGCTCCGGGGGATCCTTCTTGTCCCAGTACGGCGTTTTCACCAGCTCCGCCAACGCGGCCATGCGCTCCGAGGGCATCGGATGGTTCTGCAGGTACGGATCGATATAGGCCCGCGAGAACATCATCTCGTCGGCGAATTTCTTGAAGGTATCGTACATTCCCTTGGCGGATTGCCCGCTCGCCGACAGGAAACGCACGCCGGCGCGATCGGCCTGTTCCTCTTGCGCGCGCTGGTAGGCGACGAGGGTATGGACCAGATACGACTGCGGCGCACTGATCGCGGCGGCGCCGATGTTGCCGGTATCCACGCTGCCTGATTTGGCGCCGGCGACCATGGCGCCGACGCCAAGCAGCATGGCGACAATCGCCGCGGTCTGCGCGTTGGCGAGTTCCTGGCGCATCTTAGACAGGTGTCCGCCGACGATATGGCCGGTCTCGTGCGCGAGCACGCCGATGATCTGGTTAGGCGTGGTCGCCTGCGTAATCGCGCCCGAATTCACAAAAATGCGATGTGCGTCCATGACGAACGCGTTGAACGATTTATCGTTGATGATGACGACCTGGATGTTTTGCTGGCTCAAGCCAGCAACGCGCAGAATGGGCGTCGTATAGTCGCGCAAGAGCTGCTCGATCTCGGCATCGCGGATCATCGGGATGCCGGCCGAAGACCCGGTTTGTGCGCGTACCGGGATGCTGCCCAAGGCGCTGCACAGGCCGACCGCCGCGGCTGTGGCGATCGCGACCGCGCGTGACGCTGGTTTCATCGGGCGCATCTTGCTAGGAGTTCTGGCGACAATCATCTGGGACAAATATCAGTCCCGCCGGCATGGGACCAAGCCCTTGACCAAGTCCTTGGCCAAGCTATGGCTGGAACCATTGACGGTCAACTTAAGAGCCGGTCAACTTACGGCCAGCGCGTTTGCGAAAGCGAAGCAGGGCCCCAAGAAAGCCCGAGAATGCGGCAGCACCGGGGCGCGGACGACCCTGGCCAAGTCACCGGTCCACGCCATCCGTCAAGGTATGTGATGCTCGGGCGCGCTGGATATTTGTTGCGACCTTCCGAACGCAGCGGCGTGCCGCCATTCATGGTGATGGATGTGGTCGCGGCCGCGGCGCGTCTCGAGGCGCAGGGGCGGCGGATCATCCACATGGAAGTCGGCCAACCGGCCGCAGGTGCACCGGCGGCGGCCATCGCCGCGGCACGTGATGCGCTGGGCACCGCGCGGCTCGGTTATACCGAAACGCTTGGTACGGAATCGCTGCGACGGCGAATCGCGCTGGCCTATGGCGAATGGCACGGCATCGACCTCGATCCGGCGCGCATCGTGGTCACGACCGGCTCGTCTGCCGGCTTCATTCTGGCCTTTCTGGCCGCCTTCAATGCCGGCGATCGCGTCGCCGTCGCGGTTCCGGGATATCCTCCCTACCGGCACATCCTCTCGGCGCTGGGTTGCGAGCCGGTGGGGATAGAAACGAGCGCGGCCACGCGTTGGGCGCTGACCGCGGAAGCGTTACTCGCCGAGCATCGGACCAAGCCGCTCAAGGGTGTCGTTGTGGCGTCGCCCGCCAATCCGAGCGGCACCATGATGACGGCGGCGGCACTGAGCGAGCTCATCCGTTGCGCCGAAGATGCCGGCATCGCCGTGATCTCGGACGAGATCTATCACGGCCTCGACTATACGTTTGTCGCCGAAACCGCCGCGCGTCTCGCATCGGATGTCATCATCATCAACTCGTTCTCCAAATATTTCTGCATGACGGGATGGCGGATCGGCTGGATGGTGGTGCCGCCGTCGCTGTTGCGCGCCGTGGAGCGGCTGCAGCAGAATTTGGCGATCTCGGTGCCGACGCTTTCGCAGATCGCAGCCGAAGCGGCATTCGAGGGGCGCCCGGAACTGGAAACGGTGCGGCGCAGCTATGAAGAAAACCGGCGCATCCTGCTCGAGGGCCTGCCGCGGGCGGGTTTCGATTCATTTCTCCCGGCGGATGGCGCTTTCTATCTGTACGCCGATATCTCCCGCTTCTCGACGGACAGCCTTGCTTTCGCGACGCGCATGCTCGAAGAGGCGGGCGTGGCCGCGACCCCCGGGGTCGATTTCGATCCGCAACGCGGGCGAAATTTCCTGCGGCTGAGTTACGCCGGCAGCGCCGACGATATGCGCGAAGCGGCCGAGCGGATCGGGAATTGGCTGAGACAAATCTGAAACCAAGCGAGGCTGGCGATGAGCGACGCGCTGTTCGATATCTTGCGCAAGGTGACCAGCGCGACGATCACCACCATGCTGCTGAAGAAGGGCATCCGCCGCTGCTGGATGAATGGCCCGAAACCACTGGTGCCCGGAGGGGATCGCGTCGTCGGGCGAGCGTTCACGCTGCGCTTCATCCCGGTGCGTGAAGACGTCGCTACTCCGGAGAGCTGGGGTAATCCGATTTCGACGCGCGCCGCCGTTGAGGACACGCCGGAAGGCGCTATCGTCGTCGCCGATGCGATGGGCGTGCCAAGCGCCGGCATCTTCGGCGACATCCTTTGCGCGCGCATGAAGAAGCGAAATGTCGCCGCGCTGGTCACCGACGGCGCCGTTCGCGACCGTGTTGGCGTGTTGATGAGCGGCTTGGCGGTATGGAGCTCGGGCGTCGCTGCTCCGCCTTCCGTCAACGGCCTGACTTTCGTCGGCTGGCAGCAGCCGATCGGATGCGGCGGCTGTGCGATCTTTCCTGGCGACGTCATCGTCGCCGACGATGACGGCGTCGTCGTCATCCCGCAGAACTTGCTGGACTTCGTGGCGCATGAGGGCGCCGAACATGAGCTCTATGAAAGCTGGGTGTTCAGCGAGGTCGAGAACGGCGTGAAGCTGCCGGGGCTTTATCCTCCAAACGACGATGCCAAGGCGCGCTACGCCGCTTGGCGGAAGTCGCGATCGTAACGGCAAGATCGCGCGACGGGCACCCGCTCCATGTTTTTCATCCTCTCTAAGATTCTTGGTTTCTTTGCCGCGCCTTCCAATCTTTTCATCTCGATTGGTGTGCTCGGCCTTCTCCTCTTGCTCACACGCTTCACGCGGCTGGCGAGCTGGCTCATCGTCACGAGCCTCGTCCTCCTTGCGATCGCCGGCCTCTCACCGCTCGGCAATGCGCTGATCCTGCCGCTTGAGGATCGTTTTCCGCCGTGGGACCCGTCGCGCGGAGCGCCGGACGGCATCGTCGTATTAGGCGGCGCGATTTCTCCGGGCGTATCGGATGCACGCGACTCTGTCGCTCTCGATGAGGCGGCCGAGCGCATCACGGCGACCGCCGAGCTGGCGCGCCGCTATCCCAACGCGCGCATCATCTTCTCCGGCGGCAGCGGTTCGTTGCTCGATCGCGAGGGACCCGAAGCTCCGTTTGCCGTGCGTGAGTTGCTGGCTCTCGGCGTGGCGCATGATCGCATCACAGCCGAAGAACAGTCGCGCAACACGATTGAAAATGCCGCGTACTCGCGGCTGCTCGCCAACCCGAAGCCGGGCGAGCGCTGGTTGCTGGTGACATCGGCCTACCACATGCCGCGCGCGATGGCGGCATTTCGAGCAGTCGATTTTCCGGTCGAAGCCTATCCGGTGGATTGGCGCACCCGTGGACGGGTGGATTTGCAGCGCGGCTTTCCCACGCTCAGCGAGGGCTTGAGGCGGACGGATGCGGCCACGCGCGAATGGGTCGGTCTCATCGTCTATCGCCTGACTGGCTTGAGCGCGCAATTGCTTCCCGGCCCGTGACGGCAGAGAGGCGAGGCTTTCTTGCCGAAACCCGGTCCGTGTGCTGATCTTCCCGCCCCAAGCGGCAGCGGCCAATGCTTCATCTCGTGATCGGCAACAAGAATTATTCCTCCTGGTCGTTGCGGCCGTGGCTCGCCATGAAGGTCGCGGGCATCGCGTTTCAGGAAACCGTGATTTCGCTGGAGGCGGCCGACTTCAAGGCGCGCGTGCAGGCAATCTC
This sequence comes from Xanthobacteraceae bacterium, assembly GCA_035566615.1. Taxonomy (GTDB): domain Bacteria; phylum Pseudomonadota; class Alphaproteobacteria; order Rhizobiales; family Xanthobacteraceae; genus BOG-931. The sequence continues at coordinate 6,149 of DATMQV010000208.1, read as the reverse complement.
GGGCGCCGGCAAGGTGCCGGTGCTGGTCGACGGCGACGTGCGTATTTGGGAAACGTTGGCGATCCTGGAATATCTGGCCGAAAAGTTTCCGGCCGCCGGTCTCTGGCCGCGCGCGGCTGCGGCGCGCGGACACGCGCGTGCGATCTCTTCCGAAATGCATGCCGGCTTTCAGCCGCTGCGGCGGCTGTTGCCGATGAATATGTGGCGACCCGTGCTCCCGCGGCAGCTTGAGCCGGATGCCAAAGCTGATGTGGCGCGTATCGACGCGATTTGGACAAACTGCCGCGCACGCTTTGGGGCAGGCGGCCCGTTTCTTTACGGTGCATTCGGTGCCGCAGACGCAATGTACGCGCCCGTGGTTTCGCGCTTTCACACCTATGCGGTAGGCGTCAGTGCCGTCGCGGGCGACTACATGCGTGCGATCATGGCGCTGCCGGCCTGGAACGAATGGCGCGACGCTGCGCTGCGCGAGCCCTGGATTCTGCCGCACGACGAAGTCGATTGGCCCGAGGTCAAGCGCCAGTCTTGACGGATCTGGCTGCGAGCTTGGCTTCCAGCTCGCGCAGGAACGGCCGCTGGTACTCGATGAGTTTTGTCATCGCGACCGGCAAGGCGAAATACGCAATGCGATCGATCTCCGGAAAGCTCTGACGCCGCTGCGACCGGGGCGGCCATTCCATCTCGAACGTGTTGCTGGCGAACGATCCGAGATCGAGATCCGCTTCAAACGCCCAGGCGTGCACGAGCTTGCCGTTCTTCTGTTTCGCCGGCGTCAGCACGACGAACGGGCCGTCGGCGCGCAAATTCGTTTCTTCGGTAAATTCTCGCTGAGCGGTGGCGAAAAGATCGGCCCCGGCCTCGACCAGCCCTTTGGGAATGGTCCAGGCACCGTCGTCTTTCTTCGCCCAGAACGGGCCTCCCGGATGCGCCAGCAGGACTTCGAGTTCCTGCCGGCGGCGGAACGCGAGAAGACCGGCGCTGATGTCTGACCTGCGGCGCATCCGCACAATTTAACTCTAATTGTTGGCGTGCAAACAAGCGCCTGAGAAATAAGGGGCTTTGAGCTTAAAAGTGTCAAATTTGTCCCGATTTGACACTCGATGTTGCTGAGTCGTTCACCTGCCGCGCCATCGCGTTCCGTGCCATGCGCTCTTGATCTACGGCGTTGGTGTATCGCTGCACCTCTCGCAGCGTAGCGTGACCAGAAATGGCGGCGATTTCATTCACGCTACAGCCGGCTTCTGCAAGTCGCCGACATGCAGCCTTACGCAATCCATGAAAGCTGCACTTATCTGGGAGTCGGGCGGCTTTGCACCACGCTCGAAACTGTTCGCTGAAATTATCTCCGGCATACGGCTTGCCTGTTCGAGTGACGAGAAACGTCAGGTGCTCGCCGGGCGTGGCGTCGATGACGGCGCGCAAGTCAGGATGCACCGGAATGCGCAGCTCCGCTCCTGTCTTCTGTTGTTTCACATGAAGGATGCCATCTCGAATATGCTGGCGTCCCATGCGAAGTACGTCATTCCTGCGCTGTGCGGTGTAGAGTCCGAGCGCGAGCACCAATCGCGCCTTCGTGCCGACTGCGTGTACGGCCTCGTAGTCGGCGATGTCTTGTTCGTTCCACGTATAGATGCCGTCGCTCTTGGGCGTCTTGAGTTTGATGCCCTGCGTGGGGTCCGCTTCACACAGATTAGCCGATATAGCGTACTGCATAAGATGGCGGATCGCGGCCAGCCAATTAATCGCCACGCTCGGCTTCATCTTGCCGAGCGTCAGGACAATGAATTTCTTCGGCAATAGCGCGATGGGCTTATCGCCATGCTCTGCGCGGAAGCGTTCTAGAATCTGTCGGCGTATGGCTTGCGTGCTCGATGCCAGCGATCCAAAGAACATAGTGCTGTCGTAGTAGCCGACGAGGGCCGCGTTGACGGTACCTTGCTTGGTGCGCGCCGCGCCGATAGGCATCTGCGGGTTGTCTACAGCCCGCTGGTAGGCTTCTATGAACTCGCGGCTACCGGGGAGGCCGGGGAGGCGGACGCGCGGATACCCACGGCGGCGGAAATAATGGAAGACGGCGCCAGTCTTGCGGTCAACGAAGGACTGCACATAGCGGAACGGTTTCATTGCGCCTCCAGCGCGGTTATAGCGTCGTCCCACGCATTACAGCGGTCGGCTTCGTCCGGCTTGGCGACGAATATAACCGGGCGGCCATTCTTATCGAAAGCGGTGCGGATGCGCTCAGCCGGAATCCCGGCCTTAACGTAAGCCTTGATTGCTCGCGTCAGGTCTGACTGCCGGAATGAAGAGGGGGCGCGGCTCATCTCAGGCCCACATTAGTGCCGCCGCCAGCCTTGACGATCTGCATCGCCAAGGACAATCGCAGGATGACCAGCCGCTCCCGCCGATCAGCCTCAGGATCAGGACGTCGCGTTCATCGAGCCAGCTGTATAACTCGCGAAATCCGTCGGCCCTAGCCTTGCACTCGATCCGCAGCATCCGGTCGTCACTTAGCGGCAGTTCGAGGTCGTGGCCGCCTTGATAAGCACGGCTGACTTTCCGGGCGCCGATAAGCTTGGCTATCGCAAGTTCAACGCGAAGAGACCGGAGGCCACTCATGGCGTCGGCCCTATACCGTCGAGCGGCCGGCGCAGGCTTGGTGTACCTACGATGGGTCGCGCCGCCGCGCGATGACGTAACCTGGAAGGCCGGCGAGGCCTATAGAGTGCCCGGGCAAGGTGGAAGGTTCTTCCAACCTTCCATCTTGCCAACTCTATAGGCATGGCAAGTTGGAACACAGGTAGTTGGAAGGCAGTTAGCAGGCAGTTGGAAGTTAGTTGGAAGCTCGGCCGTGTCATGGCTGTTGCGCTCCCGAGAGCAAGCATTTCTTCGCCTTCGACGGTGGGCCGCTGGTTTTGCCGATGTGGATTTTGTTGGCGGCGAGGAGCCGGTTCATCGCGTCGACTAGTTCCTTCTTCCTGATGCGCTCCTTTTTTGCCTCCGGCATCTCAGCAATCAGTGTCGGGCCAAATTCGCGACTGGTTTCTCCGGCCATGGCGTCGCGCCCCTGCCGAATGATCTGGCTCAGCCCAGACAAAAAGACTTCATCCACTCGGGCTTCGCGAGCCGCCTTGTCGAGACCGGATATTCCTTTTTCCGGCAGGAACAGACCATTCTGGTAGCGGACCACGATGGTCTCGCCGAGCCGCCCGTACTGGTTCTTCTTGAACTCCAGCTGCCTCAGATCACTGTCCGGTTGCTCGCCGGCCTCTGCCTTAACGCCCGTGAGGAATTGTCTGAAGCGGAAGGCGCCGTGCCATGCGGTCGATCCCGAGATGCCAGAACCCGATTGAATGCCTTGCAGGCTCGGATGACTCAGTACCGTGACCGAACCACCAGCCGCCTTAGCGAGAGCCTGCATGTGATTAGCGAACTGATAGACTTGAGCGCGGTCGATCTCATTGCCGGCAAAGGCGCGGCTCAACGTATCGATGCTGATGTTCTTCGGCTTGATGTCGCCTGCGGCCTCGTAGATTTGGCGGTACAGCTTCGTCGTCTCGACCCTTCCGCTCTTGCCGTTGGCTGCACATAGGGTGGCGTCCTTGCCGAGCAGACAAAGAACATGAAGGCCGTCATCAATCATTTCCTTGAACGTGGTGTTGTAGTGCTTGACGATCGCCGCGAGACGGATATGAATTTCATTCTCATCGTCTTCGGCGCCTATATACAATGCCGGGCCAGGCTCCGGCATTGAGCCAAGCCACTCCTTGCCGGTGACGTGCGCGGCGTTCTTCATCAATTCAAGGATCGACTTGCCCGTGCCACCTTCACCGGAGAACAGTCCGGCTTGATTGAGTGGTACGCGGTCGCGAATAGCCCACTCCCGTTGCGGGACGGGCTCGTTGTCCCAGTTCGACATGTCGACCCAGTTGATCGCGCTGTCGGCGCCGCGATCATCCGAGTCTGGAATGATGCTGACGCCTTCTTCGGCGTCCTTAGTCCGATGCGGCTCGTCGATCACCTCATCGTACGCATCTGAAAAATCGCGGTGATCAGACACGGCGCAGCACCACATCGTTGAAATCCGCCCCTAAGACCTTCGGGGTAAGGCGAATGACCTCTCGCCCGGCCGCGCTCCATCGTGCGGCACATTCAGCGGCGGCATCCTGGCCGGCACGTCGGTCATGCTGATCGGGGCGATCATTGTCGACCAACACGGTCAGTGCCTCGATGCCCGGCAGCACCGGAAATTTTTTGATATTGTTGGCGACGCACGCGGCCCAGGCAGGTTGAAGCAGCGTGCCTCTATGAACCATGCGCGTGGCCGCGCTGAGAACGGTCTCGACGCCCTCGCCGATGACGAGACCTTGTTCGATCGCCTCGTCCGGCCACAAGCGGATAACGCAGCCGCCCATCGGGCCAAGAGCTATCGCCTTCTCGCCAGTGATTGGACGGCGCAGGATGCCGCGCGGTTCGTTGCCGAGCGCCGTGGTGAAGCGGCCGATGATGCACGGCTTGGTGATGTTGCCCGGCCATTGGCAACGTGGATGGAAGCGCAAGCCGCCGTGTTCGGCCACCTGATTGATGTCGATGCAGCGGTTGGCGAAGTACGTGATCGCGCCCTGCCCGAGCGGCGATGTCTCGCGCCAGATCGCTTCGGCCCGATCAAGGTTGCGCTGCTCGTCCTTGTAGCCGTCGCGCTCCTCCGACTTCGCAGGAGGCGTTGGCTTCCTAGCGCGGTCGCCGGTGAGCGTTGTGATTGCGCTCACGAAGTCGCACCCGTCGATATGTTGAACGAGTTTGATGACGTTGCCGCCGCCGTACCCACGACAGTTAAAGACTTGCTTCCTAACATTGACGGAGAATCGATCTCTGCCGCCGCACGCGGGGCATCGCCCAACAAGCTCGGCGCCCTGCCGCTTAAGCTCAATGCCACGACGCCTGATCTCATCTTCGATTGGTACGCGGCGTGCGTGTTCGACGTCCGAGGCGCTGAAACGGATAGCAGCAGTCATAGGCCGTTTACCCGTTGTCATCACCGCAAACGTCAGCGTTCGCTGACTTGCCTTTCACCGGCAGCGACCTAATCCAGGCCAGTAGATCGTCGTGGGTGACGATGCTGGAGCGGCCGGCTTTTCTGATAGTCAGCTCCCGACGGCGCGCCGCGTCGAATATGCGGGTGCGACTAACGCCGGCGATACGTGCGGCTTCGGGAAGAGTGTATGCGATACGATCCATCACGAACCTCTCGTGTATTTGTCGGAAATCAATGCGATCCGACGAGGTTCAGGAAAGACTGAGAAAGTTACCGATTCGCCACCACCGAGAAGCTTGACATGTCGTCGAAAATCAAATCGCAAACCATGATTTGAGGTGGTCGGCGGGCGGACGCACAAGGCGCTCCAGTGAACACACATCTAATCGGCGCCGGAACTGGAAATCGCTATGCAAACATTAAGACTGCTCTGCTTAAACCTGCTCCATCTTCAGATCAGGTTGAATGCAGGTTGAGTATGGCGAACCTTAATGGTCGGGGTGGCTTTAAGAAGGGCCAGTCTGGTAATCCTGGCGGCCGACCTCGCGGGCTCGTGAGCGTCATGGAGGAGGCGCGAAGGCACACAACAGAGGCTATCCGGGTTTTGGTGGAGTTGATGTCCGGCGCGAATTCTGAGTCGGTACGCCTGAAATGCTGCGGAAGCAATTCTCACCCGAGGATGGGGTCTACCTGTTCAGGCTTTTCAAGTCGATGGCAATTTTGCGAACAGAAAGCTGAATGAGTTGACCAACGCGGAGTTGACTGCCTTTGAAAAGAGGCTCGCGAACGCTGAACTGCAGCAGCAGATCACCGACCCAAACTCACGCACAGGAGCAATGAATGGGTAAGTTGAGTGAACTGATCAGCGAGCGGCGGCGTCGCCAAGAGAATCCCGACCGGGTAGTAGCCATATTTCGCATCATCATTGATCCCGTCACGAAAAAGGGGGCCGTCGACTTGCCGCGTCAGGCAACCGTTATCGGTGGTCCCGGGCTTCAGCAAGAGCCTGACGAGTCGCACGAAGCTTTTCGAGCTAGAGTGATGGCTGTCGCGAACCAATTGAGGAAACAGAACGAGCAAATTGCTTGATGTGTTCGGCGAGCGGCGACGTCGGCAG
>DATMQV010000207.1:0-39698 GCA_035566615.1 Xanthobacteraceae bacterium | reverse complement strand
CCCCTCAAACAAGACACAAGCCTGCCTTCTACCGCTGGCCTCTGCCTTGGGAGAAGGAGGGTATACGTTGAGGATTACTCCCCGCTTTGGTGACCCTAACCAGACCAAGCTAAGAAGAGTCCCCAACTATGACCGACGATAAGCCAGATTTCGAGTGAGATCGAGATTACGCCCGCGCCGGCGATAATGTTTTCGGCCGCGGCGAAAAGGACTTCAGGAGTTATAGCGAGCCGAAGCGGCGGCTGGACGAGAAACTGCAATTCGAGAAGCCGTGGGGGCCGATGCACGTGTTTGAGACTTCAGCCCCTGGAAGTGCATCCGAGTGAGCAATGTTGCTCAGAAATGCATTGCGCTGAAGATCACTATTATAGTGATGGCCGGAAAGCCCATCCCGCGCAATCAAAAGGCCTAAAAGCGGCTGGATGACGGTTGTGCGGCGGTCGCAGAGGGAAAAATGAGGGCTTTTGCAGTCACACTGCTCGCACTGTATCTGAGCGTTGGCGCAGCGGCGGCGCAGACTAACCAGCAGATGATCTGGGCAATGGGTGAAGTTGGCGAAGAACTGCAAGTGTGCTCCATCTATTTTACAGTCGTCGCGGGTTGCCTCCAGCAACAAGAGCCCGATATCTCCAAAAAATATCAGCAAGGGGCCGAGAGGCTCGGGCTTCTGGGAGCGACAAGCAAGCAGAGCGCCGGCGTATCGAAAGAGGCCTATCTCGCTTTCTCGGACGTTCTGTTCAAGGCCATGATGAAGTCCATGGGGGGGAACTGCACAAACATCGCCGTGCTGCTGAATAAGTATATGGATTTTTGCGTGCAAATAAGTGAGGACGCCGATCCGCGGCTCAGGACATGGATTGCGTGCATTCACGCTCACCAGAGTACGGCCGCGCAACGGAGGTGCGCCGGCGGGCCCGGCGCGCCGTAATGCACTGTGCGAAATCGGCTTCGCGATGGCCGCACGGAACAAATTGATCTTATATCGTTGAGGCGGACGCCTAGAGAAGCACGATGACAAAAATTCCCCTTATCGCCGTCATCCTCGCCAGCTTGGTCGGCGCAACGCCGGCTCTGGCAGAGGAGACGGTTACGACTATTGGGGCCGGGATGGTGACTTGTCAGTTTTTTGCGGAGGAGTACCGCAAGAACCCGGTTATAACTGAAACCCTCGCCCTTGTTTGGGCGCAAGGGTTCATGTCGGCGACCAATATCGTCCACAATTACCAAAACACACCGGAAAAGAACCTCAACGCCTGGACCCAGGAGCGACAGAAAGCCAAGGTTCGGAGCTATTGCAACGGTCACCCGATGGAGAAAGTGATCGATGCGATATTAGTGCTCTACAACGAGCTGCCGGATGTCCCTTTGCCAGCTCTGGCGCAGTCAAAGTTCAGTTGCGCATTGCGGAACACTAACGGCAAGATCACAAGGTACGGTTATGTATTTGACAGCGCCGATGGACAGGCGGTCGTGACCCTGCAACACGAGGGTGAGGAAGCCTACACGTATAAACAGAGCTACATCGCCGAGAATCGCTATATCACGCTTACGTCCACCAGAAGATTTACTCCGGGGACCGGATTCGCCGAAACAATGGTGATTTCGCTCGCCGGGGTTACCCCGATGCTGTTCTATTTTAACTTAACCGAGATTGAAGGGTCTGTGCCGAAGGTCACGGCGATTCATGGGGCTTGTAAGTGAGGCCCAAGCCGTCCTTCGCTCTGCGAAATTCGGGAATTTCAGTAATCAAATGATCGACTGATTTGCTCCCGGCGGTTCCCGCCTCGATTCTCCTCGCCAGCTCAGAGTTATCTGAACGCGATTGCTCTGCGGCTCAATCAACGCCCGCGAAAGACCTTGGGCTTCCAAACGCCAGCCGATAGACTACAAGCGGTGTTGCACTGACCGGTTGAACGCGCAGATCTAAAGCGGACGTGGTTACATTAGTTGGCCGATTCCGACTTTGACCGATCTCGGACCTCGGGCGCACGCAGAACCGCGTCTGGGCAGAAGCAGGTAACAGCGAACACACGTCAATTTTCGTTGTTTGAGTGCCTTTATCCACTCAGGCCGCCGCACTATCTTAACGCTACCGCCGCGCAACTCGGGTGCCGATATGGATTTGGCGCAGTGGCTGGCAGAATTGGGTCTTGGCCAATACGCAGCAGCATTTGCCGAGAACGATATAGGCTTTGATGTTCTAGTCCAGCTGACGGACACGGACCTAAAAGAGCTTGGCGTGAGTTCATTAGGAAACCGCAAGCGCCTATTGGCTGCAATTGCGGCGAGAGCACCGGATTCGGCGACCGCACTTTCGCGTGGGGAAATTTCAAAAGGCGAACGCCGGCAAGTAACGATCCTGTTTGCCGATCTTTGCGGGTTCACAGCGCTCTCGCAATCACTGGATCCCGAGGAGGTCCGCGAGCTGGTGGCACGATACACGGCTCTGGTTGATGGGATCGTCGCCAGCTATGGCGGCACTGTGGACAAGCACATCGGCGACGCGGTGATGGCGCTGTTCGGCGCACCCAAAGCGCATGAAGACGATCCGTTGCGAGCTGCCCGCGCCGCGCTTGATATTCATGAAGCTCTGGCACCGTTGACCGACAGTCGAAGGCGGCCCCTTCAAGCCCATGTTGGCATAGCAAGTGGCGAGGTCGTGGCCGGCAGTCTGGAGCGCGGTGGTGCACATGACTACACCGTGCTGGGAGATTCGGTGAACTTGGCGGCGCGATTGGTAGCGGCGGCCGGACCTGGCCAAACCTTGCTGTCCAGTACTGTTTACCGCACGCTTGGCGGCCGCGGCCTTTGCGATGATCTTGGCGAGATTGCGCTCAAAGGCTTTGATGTACCTACGCGCGTTTGGCGCTTGCGCGCTGTCTCACCCGATCCACCAGTATCCAACCGGACTGCCTTCGTTGGGCGCAAAGCCGAACTCGATCAGTTCAAAAGCCTGATCATTGCCTGCTTGGCGCGCTGCGGCGGACAGGTCGTGTATGTCCGCGGCGAAGCCGGAATCGGCAAGACGCGACTGGTGGAAGAAATGCGCCGGTTCGCCGAAGCTTCGGGCTTCGCCACGCATCGCGGCCTAGTGCTCGATTTCGGCGTGGCGAAGGGACATGATCCGGTACGAGCAATATTGCTAAGCTTACTAGGACTGTCGCGGAGCTCCGCAGCCGAGACCCGACGAGCACTCGCCGGGCATCTTTTCGCAGAGCGGGTAGTTGCGCCAGAAAGTGCAGCATTTCTGAACGACCTGTTGGAGCTGCCGCAAACGATCGAACAGCGGGCGCTGTACGACGCGATGGACGCTGCCGCTCGCGAGCGGGGGAAGCGGGCACTTGCGGCGGCGGTTGTCGCACACTGCAGCAGTGCTCAGCCCACTTTACTGATCGTCGAAGATCTCCACTGGGCAGATCCGCAGGTTCTTGCCTACCTCGCAAGCTTTGCTTCCGCTGTGTCGAGCGTCGCTGGATTATTGGTCATGACGTCGCGCGTCGAGGGCGATCAACTCGACGCCGCGTGGCGCGCGGGCTGCCGGGGGACCCCATTCGCAACCATCGATCTGGGACCGCTACGCGGCGACGAAGCCCTGAGCCTTGTCGGAAGCTTCATCGACGCGACCCACTCAGTAGCTTTAGCCTGCATTGAGCGAGCCGGCGGCAATCCGTTGTTTCTAGAGCAGCTCCTTCGTAACGCGCAGGAAGGCAGTCGCGATGCGATTCCGGCCTCCATTCAGAGCCTGGTCCAGGCTCGCATGGATCGGCTCGGCGCGCGCGACCGAGACGCATTTCAAATGGCTGCGGTGATCGGCCAGCGATTCGATCTGGAGCTTCTGAGGCATCTTATGGCCGCGCCGGATTACACTTGCGCGAACCTCATCGCCAATGCGCTGGCGATTCCTGAGGGCGATGACTTCTTGTTCGCCCATGCACTCATCCAGGAGGGCGTCTATTCTTCCATGCTGAAGTCTCGCCGGCGTGAGCTACATGTGCGTGCAGCGGAATGGTACAGCGAGCGTGATTTGACCCTCTGCGCACAACATTTTGACCGGGCCGACGATGAACGTGCAGCAAAAGCTTACCTGCGGGCCGCTGTCGGGCAACGGTCCAGCTACCATATAGAGGCTGCACTCCGACTGGCTGTCAGGGGCTCAGAGATAGCGCGAGATGCCGCGCATCGTCATGCGCTCATTTGTCTGAAAGGAGAGCTTCAGCGGGACATCGGGGATGTTGCTTCATCGGTGCTATCATACCGCGAAGCCATAGACGCCTCCCCCGATGACATCGCTCGCTGCCGGGCTCAAGTCGGATTGGCGGAGGGTCTTCGGGTCAGCGAAGGCTTGAGTGAAGCTTTGCATTTGCTTGGTCAGGCACAGCAAGCCGCCGAGAAACACGAGCTGACGGCGGATCTGGCTCGTATCCATCATCTCCGAGGCAACATCTATTTCCCGCTTGGGAATATCGATGGCTGCAGGGACGAACACGAGCGTGGCTTTGCCTACGCCCGCCATCTGGAATCGCCCGAAGCAGAGGCGCGCGCACTTGGCGGCTTGGCCGATACCGCCTACGCACAGGGAAGAATGCGCAGCGCGTTCGAATACTTCAGCCAGTGCGTTTCGCTCAGCCGCGAGCACGGTTTCGGCAAGATCGAAGTGGCCAATCGATCGATGATTGGCTTTAGCCGCGTTTATTTGAACGAAGCGCAGCAAGCGAGGGAGGATGGTGATGCTGCCGCCCGCGCGGCCTCGCTCGTTGGGCAGCCGCGCGCCGAATTGCTTGGAGAAACAATGGGCATGTTCGCCACCTATGAACTTGGCGACTTCGATTCTATGGAGAGCTATCTTACGCGCACAATGAGGCTCGCTCGCCAACTTGGCGCGCGCCGCTTTGAAGCGCAGGCGCTCGAAATGAAGGCGCGTGTCCTTCTCGATACGGGCCAACGCATAGTAGCGGCCGACATGTTGCAGGAGGCGCTGGCAATCTGTCGGGAAGTGGGTACACAGTTTTGCGGGCCGAAAGTGGCCAGTGCACTGGCTCGGGCCGTCGAGGATGCCAATATCCGCGCCGCTGTCATGGCTGAGGGGCAGGAGATGCTTAGCCGTGGAGCAGTCGGGCACAATCATCTCTGGTTCTACCGCGACGCGATTGAGGCGCTTTTGTCCGCCGGAGATGCAGTCGGTGCCCTTATCTACGTCGACGCGCTGGAAGACTACACACGTGCCGAACCGCTGCCCTGGTCGGATCTCTTTGCTAAGCGAGGTCGCTTTCTAGCCAAAGCGTTACAAGGTGTTGACGAGGAGGTTCGCGCGGAACTCGCGGGGATCCGATCTTCATTCGAGCGCGCAGGATTGAAACCATTCCTTCCCGCGGTCGATGCGGCGCTAGACAAATAGCTCGTACGTGCGCGTGTAGCGGCTTGGGCCGAGGCCAGGACATGCCCCAGCGGCGGGCCTCCACTGCTGCTAAAGCGGGAACGTCGCTTATTGGCACTTTTCGGAAGTGGTGTGATGTCTGAGCTAAGTCCGGAAGATGATGAAAAGCGGACATCATCAATTGTGAAATTCGCTTCAAAGAACGCACGCAGCAAGTCCAAACCAAAGGGCAAATGACTTTGCCTCGCGTTTGTCACTTGCCGGATCATTTTTCTTTGCAGGAGTTGATTGAAAGTTGCGCTTCCTTTGGTCGATCGAACGTTTGAATGATCTGCTCAACGTGAGCACCCCAACGATCCAGCGCTTCCTTGCGCTCAGCTAGAAAATCGTGCCGTTGATATACGGCCGCCACACCAGAAATCGTTCCGGCTTGATGGTTGAGAATCTTATCGGCGACGTGCGGGGGAATGCCCAATCGCGCCATTCCCGAAACGATCGTGCGTCTTAAATCATGAATTCGCCAACCCGCGACCCCGCACAGTTTGTCAAGGGCCGGCTTTTCTTTTCCGAAACGCTGAAAGCGCTTTCCTGTTGCGGTGCCAAAGACGTACGGTTCGCCCGAACACGCTTCGATCACCTTCCAGGCCGGCTCCGATAGATGAACGATATGAGCTCTCTTGTTCTTGGTTCGCGACCCCGGAATAGTCCACGTCCTGGTCTTGTCATCGAGCTCGTCCGATTTGAGCTGAGCGACCTCTTCCCGCCTCTGACCGGTTAGTGCGAGGAATTCGACGATCCGACCGTAGGGCGGTGGCATTCGCCGAGCTGCGAGAATGACCGCTGCGAGCTCTTGATCGGTCAGGACGCGATCCCGACTGACTTCCCGGTAGGGTGACGAGATTCCTTCCGCTGGCGAGAAGTCGATGACCGCCCGGCCCACACACCATCGAAAGAAGGTCTTTAATGTCTTGAGCAGCCTATGGCTGGCGTGGGCGTTGCGCTGCGCAATCAAGCTTATGAGATCGCTGACATCCCGCTTCTTGATCTCATGAATGCTCTTGGCGCCCCAATAGGGAATGACGTCGCGCCGCAAGAGACCGGCTATTCTTCGACTGGTCCCGATCTTCGCAACGTGTTCGCAAATGAACGTCTCGACCAGATCATCCACGCGGTCGACGACCATGCGGCGGCGGGATTGTTTTTTTTCTTCTGCCGGATCGCGGCCATCGTGCCGAGCCGCAAAGATCTTTTGCGCTTGGGCCTTGGCCATCGGCAGGGTGACCCGTCCATAAGGGCCAATCGTATACTTACGCAGCCGAGAGCCGGCGCCGGCAAGCCGATACATCACCAAAAAGACCTTGCGGCCCTTCGGCGTCACCTTCACGCCGAAGCCCGGCAAACCGGCATCCAGTAAACCGTATCTTTTTCGAGGACGGGCAGATTGTCGATCGTCGACTTGGTCAGGCGAACACGCGGAATAGGCTTCTCCCTCCGTTCAGCTACCTTACCCTATTATAGGTAGCACTCACGGGGAACAGCGGAACAATCGAGCAATCACTGTCAACAACTTCGTCGCAACTACCGCACTGAAATCAATGAACAGCTATCAAGGGGAACGAAGCGCTATGTTCCACCCGGATCCGCCCGGGAGCGGTTTGCGAGACCGCGCGCAGGCGCCGCATCCCGCTCCGCAGTCAGGATCGCATCCGGAATGCGCCCCTCGGTGAGCGAGATTCGGTGGTAGTCGTAACTTAAATGGTGACAGATGTCAATATGTGTCTCCTGTCAAGAGACGGACTGATCGTGTCTCAAGCAATTTTAACCCGTTGTGGTACAATCAATATATGGTATGTTCTCTATATGTTCTTGGCGGCGATCATGGCTAGTACGACAAATATCGAGTGGACCGATGCTATGCAGAACGCTTCTCCGAACGTTTTCGCGGAACGCCAAATCACCCCTTCGAAACTGGCTTCGATTTGACACTACGGCCGGAGCGCCTTGAACACCCGCTGCGCTGGCGTGCGCCTCGTATGATCTTCGTGAACTCGATGAGCGATCTTTTTCACAAGGAGATCCCGAAAGAGTTCATCTCGCGCGTCTTCGACACCATGGAAGCTGCGTCGTGGCACACGTTCCAAGTGCTGACAAAACGCTCATCGTTGATGCGCGATTTCCTGCGTCGGCGTTATGATGGGGGGCGCGGACCGCGTCACATGTGGTTCGGCGTATCGGTAGAGGACGGTGCGAGAACATCACGCATTCGGCATCTTCGCGACGCTCCGGCAGGCGTACGTTTTCTTTCAATCGAGCCGTTGATCGGGTCTGTCGGCAAACTGGATCTCTCTGAAATTGATTGGGTGATCATCGGGGGTGAGAGCGGTCCGCGCGCTCGGCCTATGAAGGAGGAATGGGCGCTCGACATTCGCGATCAGTGCGAGGCGGCAAACGTTGCGTTCTTTTTCAAGCAGTGGGGCGGATTGCGGCCAAAGACGGGTGGACGAAAACTCGAAGGCCGTGAGTGGAATCAATTTCCAGAGACTTCTGCGTCCTTACCGGCGGCCGCGAGATGAGATGATTACCCTTTCCGATTACAACGGACGAGAGCAATCATATGTCAAACATGTATTTCTAGAAAACTATCTGAACCGCTTAGTTCATAAGACGGCGAGCAGTTATACACACATCGTTTACGTTGATGGTTTCGCTGGGCCTTGGCAGAGTGCTAGCGAGTTGTTTGAAGACACGTCGTTCGGTATTGCGCTGAACGTACTACGTCGCGCGAAAGCATCGTGGAAAAAGCATGGCCGCGAAGTAAAAATGTCCGCGTTCCTTGTGGAGCGTTCAGCGGAGGCATATGAAAGATTGGCGCAGATCGCCCCGAAATATCCTGACATAGCAATCGGTACATACTCGGCCGATTTTCTGACTGTCATACCTGAGATTATAGGTCTCATACCGAGGGATGCGTTTTCGTTCTTTTTGATTGATCCAAAGGGATGGCGAATTCCACTGAACAGTCTCTCGTCCATGTTGGCTCGTCCCAAGTCCGAAGTGATCTTTAATTTTATGTTTGACTTCATAAACCGTGCGGCCGGCATTGATGATCCAGTAGTCATTAGCGGCCTGAATGCACTCATCCCCTACGGAAATTGGAGAATGAAATTAAAGGAGGCGGAGCAGAACCAAGGGAAGCTCAGCTCGAGTGATAGAAAGTCTATTCTGGTCGGCGCTTTCACTGAAAGTCTCGCGGTGGTAGGAAAGTATCCTTTTGTGGCGGAAACGACGATATTGCGGCCCATACAAGACCGCGCGCTATACTGTCTTGCTATGCAACCCGCAGTTCGCACGGCGTGGAGGTTTTTCGCGACTGCCAGGTGAAAGCTCTTACTGAACAAGCGAGGACGCGTGCTTCGGCAAAGTTAAAGCGCGCTGCCGCCAGCACAGGGCGCGGTGAATTATTTGAATCGCTGTATGAAATGGCGCCAGATGAATTGGTTTCTTTTGTCGATAGTGAGCGCAGCTTTGCGAGGAATACCTTAATCGAACTGATACCCGCGCCTCCTGATTTCATCCGGTACGAGAAATTGTGGCCTCAGATTTTGTTGAAACATGTCATCAGGCTTCCAGACGTGAATAAGTTGGTGGCGACATTGCGCGCTGATGGCATAGTACTCGTCCCCGATTGGGAAAATGAAAGACGTGTTCCACAACAACATTACAGAATTCAGCGTGCATAATCGTCGACACTAGGTTTGCCTTTTTTTGCAAACAGCCACCACGCCAGCGCCACGGCGGCGAGCGCGCCTAAGAGCTGCGCGGCGATAAAGGCTGCGATGCCAGCGGGTGCGATGCCGGCATAGGTGTCGGACAGCGCCCGCGCGATCGTCACCGCCGGGTTGGCGAACGAGGTCGAGGCGGTGAACCAATAAGCCGCCGTGATGTAGAGGCCGACCGCGTAGGGAATGGCCGCGGGCGTGCGCGCAAGGCAGCCCAGGATCGTGAGCACGAGTCCGAAGGCGGCGACGAATTCGGCGAACCATTGGCCCGGACCGGTGCGCATCGTGAGCGAGACCTGCAACAGCGGCAGCTCGAACATCGCATGCGCCGCCCAGACTCCGATAATGCCGCCGACGATCTGCACCACGATGTAAGCGACCGCCTCCGGCCACGGCAGTTCACGGCGAAGCGCAAAGGCGATGCTCACCGCCGGATTGAAATGCGCGCCGGACACCGAGCCGAAGGTCTGAATCAGCACAGTGAGGATCGCGCCGGTCGGCAGTGTATTGCAGAGAAGCGCGAGCGCACCGTTGCCGCCGGCAAGCCCGGCGGCCATGATGCCTGAGCCGACCACGCCCGCGAGCAAAAAAGCCGTGCCCAGACACTCGGCGACTGCGCGTTGAGCTAGATTCGATTGAATCGGTCGCTCTCCTTCCGCTCGTCCCCGCCAAAGCGGGGAGCCCGCTGTTGCACCCGCTTATGAATTTCCGCTTGCGCGGGAATGAGCGGATTGTGTCAACGTGATCAGATCGTATCTAGCCGCGGCCGATGTCTTTAAGCTTGTTTTGCAGCGTCAGCCGGTCGAGCGATTGCAGCGGCAAGGATGTGAAAATCCCGATGCGCTGATTGAGCATGCGGTAAGTGTCCTTGAAGGCGAGCGCGATTTCGGCTGGCGTACCGGTGGCCGCGACCGGATCGGGAACGCCCCAATGCGCCGTCATGGGCTGGCCGGGCCAATAGGGACAGGCTTCAGCCGCCGCGTTGTCGCAAACCGTGAAGACGAAATCGATGTGCGGTGCGCCCGATCCGGTGAATTCGTCCCATGACTTCGAGCGAAGCGCCGCAATGTCGTAGCCCAGGCTTTGCAAGAGCCGCAGCGTTTCAGGATGCACGCGACCCTTGGGATGACTGCCGGCGCTGTGGGCGCGGAATTTCCCGGCGCCGAGCTTGTTCAAGATCGCTTCGGCGATCACCGAACGCGCCGAATTACCGGTGCAAAGAAAAAGCACGTTGTAGGAGCGATCGGTCACGACTCGCTCACGCCGGCCAGCGCCTGCGCAGCTTGCGGCGCGCAGCAGGACTTCTCATGGGCGATGCGCGGGGCGCGCTCGCCGCTGCCGTCGCCATAGTCGGTGCTTTCGCCGGTTGTGAGAAAGGTCTCCCAGGCAATGCCGGACGGATCGTCGATCCAGGATTTTTCCGACTTGGCGTAGCAGCAGCTGGTCTGCCCTTGCTCGACGACATCGCCGCCCGCCTTATGGAGGCGCGCGTAGATCTCTTTCAGTTCGTCGGTATTATCGGCCTGAATGCCGAGATGATCGAGACCGGGTTGCCGGCCGCGCGTCGAGATGGCGAAATTCACCCGCGGATCGTCGAGCATCCATTTCGCGTAGTCCGGTTTCAAGACCGCCGGTTGCGCGGCGAATAGCGCCGAATAGAACCCGACCGACCGCTCGATATCATCGACAGCGACATGGACGTGAAGACGCTTCATGGAGGACTCCTGACTTTTCAGTGGAGCATGATCTTTTTCGGAAAACCGGTTGCCACCTTTCCGGATCATGCTCAGACCGAGATCTTTGTGCGTTTAGCGCGCGCCGGCTTGCAGGACGCAGCCGGTGCGCACGGCGCGCCTTGGCAGCAATTCTCGGTGAGGAAGGCGATGAGGCCGTTCATCGCCTCATAGCGTGCCGCGTAGATCATCGAGCGGCCCTCGCGGCGCACGCTGACGAGCCCTGCCGTGCGCAGGCGGTCGAAATGAAAGGTCAGCGTGTTGGGCGCGAGATCGAGCGCCTCCGCCACGGCGCCGGCCGGCATTCCCTCGGGACCCGCCTGCACCAGCAGGCGATAAACGTCGAGCCGATTGTCCTGGGCGAGGGCTGCCAAAGCCGCGACGGCATCTGTCTTTTCCATATTTCAACGAATATCGAAATATAAGGCGTGCGTCAAGGCGTTCCAGGCCATCGACGCGGGCCTGCGCGCACTGGCGGGCCCACGGTTGCCAATGATTCAGTTGAGCCTGGCAGACCTTTCGGCGCGCCGGGCAATGCCGATATGCAAGAGGCCTATGCGCTCAACGAAGATGGCAAAAAACTTGCTTCTTCTTACCTGATCCGGGCGAAGAAGCGCCTACCGCCGGCGGATCATCGGAACGAGTGATCTTGGGCAATCCGACACAAACCAGGCGACTTGGGGATGAGACGCGCTGCAGGGCGTTTCTCATGGAGGCAGAATTTGAGAGCATCGACCCTGAGTGTGATTGTCGGACTAGGAGCGGCCGTGCTCGCTCCCGCGAGCCTGGCCTATGGCCACGACCATGAACGGCCGGAGTTGAAAGCCTGGTTCCAAAATCTCAAGAGCAAGTCGGGCGCCGCGTGTTGCGACGACGGCGAGGCGGAGCACGCCGAAGCTGTGTGGGACATGGCAAAAGGCGGCTACAAGGTCTTCCTGAAGAATCCGGCGAACCCGGAGGAATCGGGGAAATGGTTCGACGTTCCTGCGCATGCCGTCGTCGAACAACGAAACCTCAATGGCGTCGCGATGGTGTGGTGGTCTCCATTCTATAGCATCGATGGGACAATGACGCCGGTTGTCCGCTGCTTCATTCCTGGAGCCGGGGGATAGAGTTGCCGGAGGCTCGCAGCTGGGCCGCAGCCGGTACGCTAAACGTCTACTACGACGATCGCGCCCGCGGGAACATCATCGTCCCAGAGCGCGATCCGTAGCCTCCTCAAGCGGCGGCTTGGGCCCTGGCCGCGCGGCATTCCATCAGCGGCTGGATGCGCTGGCCGAACTGTTCCATGCCGATCAGGAAGTCGTCGAAGGTCAACATGAGCCCTTTGGTTCCGGGGACGGCGGCAGCTTCGTCGAGCAATCGCGCACAGGTGGCATAAGAGCCGACGATGGTTCCCATGTTGAAGTTCACGGCGCCCTCCGGCAGCTTGATGGTCTGCGCGGTCGAGCCGGTGCCCGCGGTCTTGTCGGCATCGGCCTGTCCGGCCATCCAGGCGAGCGCGTCAACGTCGACGGCCTCCTTGTAGCGCAGCCACTTCGCCATCGCGGCTTCGTCGGTCTCGTCGGCAATGACCATGAGCAACACATAGGCGCCGACATCGCGTCCGGTCTTCTCCGCCGCTGCGAGCAACTGCTTGTTCAGTGGCGCAAACGCCGCAGGCGTGTTGACGCCGGACCCAAGGATGAAGTTGTAGTCGGCGTATCTTGCCGCGAACTCCATGCCGACTTCGCTCTGACCCGCCGACACAAGCTTGATGTCGCTGGTCGGCTTCGGCAGCAGCCGGCAGTCGTTCATTTGAAAATACTCGCCCTTGAAATCCGATTGTCCGCTCTCCCACAGCTCCTTCATGACGGTGACGTATTCGGTCGAATATTTGTAGCGTCGCTTGAAATGCTCCTCGCCGGGCCATAGGCCCATCTGCTCGTACTCGGCTTTGGCCCAGCCGGACACGATGTTGATGCCGAACCGGCCGTGCGAGATCGAGTCGATGGTGACCGCCATGCGGGCGACCAGCGCCGGCGGCAGCGTGAGCACGGCGGTCGAGGCGTAGAGCCGGATCTTGCTGGTCACCGCGGCCAGCCCGGCCATCAGTGTGAACGACTCGAGATTGTAGTCCCAGAACTCGCTCTTGCCGCCGAAGCCGCGCAGCTTGATCATCGACAGCGCGAATTCAAACCCGTAGCGCTCGGCCTTCTGCACGACCTCGCGGTTGAGATCGAAGCTCGGCTTATATTGCGGAGATGCGGTCGAGATCAGCCAACCGTTGTTGCCGATGGGAATAAAGACGCCAAGATCCATCTCCGCGCACTCCTTGCCTGGATACGTGCGGAAATCCCGAGCAAGACTGATGCCATCTTGCAAGACCTCGAACATCCTGATTCCTGAGGCTTGATTGATCTGGTCGCCCGTCGCCTGCTGTCCGCCGCGGCAGCAAGCGGCTGTTTCGGTGGCATTCCGCCGCCGACATGTGCTGGCTCCCGCTGGATCTGCACTGGCGACAGGCAAGCACGTTCCACTATTTGTTGCCGCGGCACTGGGCGGGGTAAGATGCGACCCCCAACTGCCACGCCATCGCATGATGAAGAATACACGGCTGGTCCTGTCGGCATGTTGTCTCGCGATGCTGTCAGTCGGCGACAACAGCACGGCTGTCATGGCGGCACTGCCGGCCATGACCCGCGACCTGCACCTCGATGCCGCGGCGGTCGAGTGGGTGGTCAACGCCTACCTGCTTGCCGCTGCCGTCTTCATCTTGCTCGGCGGCGAGGCGGCGGATCGGTTTGGCGCACGACGTTCCTCCACCGCGGGAATAGCGCTGTTCGCTCTCGCGTCTTTGATCATCGCTCTCGCTCCAAGCGGCATCGTCGTGATCGGAGCGCGCGCCCTTCAGGGGCTCGGTGCGGCCTTCGCGGTGGCTGGTACTCTCGCCGCTGCGACAGAGTCACCTGCATCGGAGCGCGCCGGCGCAATTGCCGCCTGGACCGGCTTCTTGATGCTCGGCTTCAGCATAGGGCCACTGGTCGGCGGCGCCGTCACCCACTATGCGGGGTGGCGTTTCAATTTTTGGCTGAATGTGCTTGCGATCGTTCCGGCGGCGATCATGCTCGCAATGCGGCCGGGACCCCCGGGTCGTAAAGCAGATGCGCTTGATTGGCTTGGTGTCTGCTTGCTCGCCGTGTTCATGGTGTCGCTCATTTTGGGGCTGCGCGCGCTCCCCGGCATTCGCTCCCTGCCGCAGGCAACGATTGTTCCGGCGGCAGTGGCGATCATTGCTTTCGCCGCGTTGATTTGGGCCGAGAGACGGCATCCGCGGCCGCTGCTCGACTTCAACTTGCTTTCCAGGGCGAACCTGATCGTCGCCTGCGAAATGGCGTTCGTACTCATGTTCGGCATCATGACTTTGCTTCTTTATTACAATCTGTACGCACAGGCGCCCGAAGGGCTCGGCATGTCCGCCATCGCGGCAGGTCTTTCGCTCTTGCCGCTTTCGGTGGCGCTGTTTGGCTTTGCCCGGGCCGCGCCTCGGCTTTCCGCGTCCGTCGGCTTGCGAAGAATGCTGGTAGGTGGATGGCTGATATTCGCGCTCGGCTGTTTGGTTCTGTGGGCTTCACTGGCCGAGGCGCAGCCGGCGATGCGGCTTGTCGGCCTGTTCGCGATTGGCGCTGGGATTGCGCTGCCCTATGCGTCGGCCCCGCGCATCGCGCTGGCGGCGTTGCCGGAAACCCAGTCCGGCAAGGGCTCTGGCTTGGTGAACACATGCAGCTTTCTCGGCGGAACGGTCGGCGTCACCTGCGGTGGCGTCGTGTTCGCGCTCACCGGTTTTCCTGGCGTGGTCGTGTTGCTCGGGCTTTCCGCGCTGCTCGGCGTGGGGCTTGCGTTGCGGGTGCGGGCGTGAGCGATTGCCGACGGTGCCGGGGGGCTTTCTGCGCCTTCATTGCGATTGCCGAAACGGAATAGCAGGCGTGCATCACGTCTGCGCGATGTAACGTGCGGCCGCCTGACATCATGGTGTAGTGTCGATCCTGCACTGATGTTGCGATCGATTGCTGCTTGCGATCAATCACGTGGGGCGATCCTGAAAAAGGCTTCCGGCACGATGAGACATTTCCGATCCGCTTTTGTCCGATCCGTACGTATTGCCTGCGCTGCGCTGATCATTGGCGCATTTGCCCTTGCATCGCTCGATCCGCAGCACAGCGTCGCGCGCGCGGAGACGAGCGTCCAGGATGACTCGAAGCAAGAGGACCTGAAGCAGAATTTTCTGAAAGAACACGAGCTGGGCCGGCGCATCCGCATCGACCCGGCGGATCTGCCGGCGCCGAAGACGGGACCGATCGTCACCAATCGGCCACTGATTGTCCCTTATAGCGGGCAGGCCCCGCAGGTGCCGGCGGGCTTCACGGCGACGCCGTTCGCGACCGGCCTTGTCAATCCGCGGCGTCTGCTGGTGCTGCCGAACGGCGACGTTTTGGTCGCCGAGCAGAGTGCCGGCTATCTGACGCTGTTGCGCGACGACGGCAGCGGCCATGCGGTGTGGATCGACCGGCATGTCGAGGATCTCAACCGGCCTTACGGTCTCGCCTGGCAGGGCGATCATGTGCTGGTCGCCGACCAGGACGGCATCTGGAGCGTGCCGCACATTCTTGGCGCGCTGCGCGCCGGCCGCAGCGAGTATCAACGCGTCGATCAAGTGCCGCCGGAGGAACGCAAACCGATTGCCGGGGCATACGGCGCGAAAATGATCACGCAGAAGGGCGTGTTCGGCATTGCGCAAGGCCATCAGAATCGTCCGCTCGCCGTCGATCCCAAATCCGGCGCGCTCTTTGTCGGTGTCGGCTCCTCGGGCAATGTCGGCGTCGAGCCCGAGCCGAAGGCCACGATCCAGCGTTTCGATGCGGACGGCTCGCATCAAACGACATACGCGTCAGGCATGCGCAACCCGGCCGCGCTCGCGTTCCAGCCGCAGACCGGCGACCTTTACGCCGCGGTGCAGGAGCGCGACGGCCTCGGCGATCGCCTGCCCTCCGACTATCTGACCCGCGTGCAGCAAGGCGGTTTCTACGGCTGGCCCTACGCCTATATCGGCAAGCATCCACAGGCGGGCTTCGCCAATCTTGCGCCGGGCAAAGTGGAGGCGACGATCGTGCCGGATTTGTTGTTCGAGGCGCACTCGTCGGTGCTCGACTTCGTGTTTTATGACGGCGCGCAATTCCCGGCCGAGTACAAGGGCAATGCCTTCGTCGCGCTGAAGGGCTCGTGGAATCGCGCGGAGCCCACGGGCTACAAGGTGGTGCGCGTGCTGTTCAAGGACGGCCGGCCGGAAGGCTATTACGAGAATTTCGTCACCGGGTTCTGGGTCTCCGGCGAGCGGCGCGCGGAAGTCTGGGGACGGCCCGCGGCGCTTGCCGTCACGCGCGATGGTGCGCTGCTCGTTGCCGACGATACCGGCGGCACGATCTGGCGCATCGCCTATACGGGCCAGCGCGATGCCGCGCAAAAAGACGAACGCAAGAAAGACGAGCATAAGTGACGGCTCGTTGCGTCACTGCTCGCGACGTGACTGCTGGTTACGTGATTGTTCGTTACGTGACTGTTCGTTACGTGATTGTTCGAAGGGGCTGGATAGCACAAGGAAGACGACAATGCGCGCAAACCTTGGTCTGTTGACGCCCGCGTTCGCGGCGCTGAGTTTGGCTGTTGCGGCAACCGGCGCCAACGCGGCCGACATCTTCAGCCTGACATCGACGACCTTCGAAGACGGCAAGCTGATGCCCAAGAAGGTCGCCAACAGCAAAGCCAACCAGCCGAACAATCCGAATTGCGTCGGCGACAATGTGTCGCCGCAGTTTTCCTGGAGCAGTCCGCCCGACGGCACGAAGAGCTTTGTGCTGATGATGTTCGATCCGGAAGGGCGCGCGCCGTCCGGCGTCAGTCATTGGGTCGCCTACGGCATTCCGGCGTCGGTGACCGGATTTGCCGAAGCGGAGACCAGCAAGCCCACCAACAGTTATGTCGGCGGCAAGAGCACGATGGGCGTCGGCTTCTATTCCGGACCGTGCACGCCGCCGAACACGACGCCGCATCACTATACGTTCATCCTCACCGCCACGGACCTCGAGCCCAACGAGTTGCCGCCCGGCCTGACACGCGACGAAATCATCGCCAAATTCGGGTCGCCGTCGCCGCACACCAAAGGCTCGACCGGCATGGTGGGATTGTTCGTCAATCCGTGGCATGAATAGCGCTTGGTGAGTTTGCTCTTTTCACGTTAGCTCTCGTCACGTCGGCTCTTGTCACGTCAGCTCTTGGCGCGAATAATTTTGGCATGGCTCGTTCGGTTCCCAGTGGTGCGATGCGGGCGCTGATCGGCGCTGTCGTGCTCGCAGGTCTGGTCGGCTCGGCGCCGGCCTGTGACGACGACGAAATCGAGTTCGTCGCCATCGACGGCTCGGTGATCAAGATGCGGTCGGGCGCCACCTTCCACGTCATCTCCTCGGATCAGCTCGACGCGTCGATGTGGCTCGCGCTTGACGACGTCTTGATCTGCAAGGACGAGACCGAGATCATCAACAAGGATCATGAGGGCGAGCGTGTGACGGTGAAGCGTCTGCGCCGCTGACACAGTTAAGAAGGATCACCATGCCGCACGAATATTTGAGCCCGCCCGGACTGTCCATCACCCAAACTACACGCGCGTCTTGCCGGTGGAGAAGCCGTCGAAGCTGCTGATCTACATCGCCGGGCAAACGCCGGCCGACGACAATTATCAGCCGCTGCATTCGGGCGACTTGCGCGCGCAATATGCCGCCGTCCTTGACGGGCTCACGCTGCAGCTCAAGGCGGCGGGCGCGACCTGGGACGACGTGGTGTTCCGCCGCATGTATGCGCTCGACGTGCCGGCATTTCTCAAGGTGCTCAACGACCGCACGCTGCCGCTGCCATGGGACGTGAACCGGCCGTCGCCGAGCACGCTGATCGGCGTCACCGCGCTCGCCAATCCCGGCTTTCTGATCGAGGTCGAGATCATGGCGGTGGTGGCGGCGTGAATGCGCGGGTGAACTAGAAATAGCGGCGGTCGGTCAACAGCGACACCGCGCGCCGCGCGTCGGCCGGGCTGCCTTCGCCCCTGATCAGCATGTCGGCGGGCGGTGGAACCGCGGCGCCGGCGTTGCCGGAGAGGTCTTGTTCAAGCAGCGCGCGCTTCGCCGGAGGGCTGGCTTCGGCGCGTGGATTGCACGGTCTGGTCATGCGCTTCGCTCCCGGGGCTTGCCGGTTCCGGCTGGCGACCGGGCCCGGTTTTTGCGGCGGCCTGTTTGGGCTGGGAACCGCATCGGCGCCAGTTTTGCGGGCGCGGCCTGCCGTCTGCCGGCGGCGGACCCTCAAATTGACGTTATTTTGGGGCTTTTATGCTCGACTCGACGGATGGCTTGGCGCTGCGAACTGTGCGTGCCATATGGCGTTGACAAAGAGGGCCGCGCAAGGCGCGGCCGCCATCACCGGGCTTAGGTTGATGACGAGAACGAACCGGCGGCTCGCAATAGCGCTTTCCATCCTGGCGGCAGGCACGGCTTTTGCCGTTCCGGCCGGCGCGCAGTTCGCCGGCGGCCGGGCCGCGTTCGATCAGCGCGAGCGGCCCGAACTCGTGCAGTTCAACGATTTCTTCCGGCCGCTCTGGGGGGGCGAGCCCTATTATCGCAACCGGGGCTACGATCCGTACAATCCATTCACGCAGCAGCGGCAGCAATCGTACGAGCCGATCAAGCCGCCGGCGCCGAAAAAGGTGGACACCCCGCCGTCCGAGAGCGTGCTGGTGATCGGCGATCAGCTCGCCGACTGGCTCGGCTACGGGCTCGAAGAGGCGCTGACCGACACGCCGCAAATCGGCATCGTGCGCCGGATCAAGCCCTATGCGGGCCTCGTCCGCTACGAGCAGCGCGCCGACTCGCCGGATTGGTCGCAGGCCGTGAAAGAAGTGCTGGCGGCGGAGAAGCCGAGCGCGATTGTTGTCATGCTCGGAACCAACGACCGGCTGCCGCTGCGCGAGCGCATCGCGCCGCACCCGGCGCCGACCGGCACGCAGACGCCCGGGCAGGGCGGTGCGACTTCGACGCAAGGCGCTGCCGGCGATGGTGCTGCAGCCGCGCCGGAACACGATCAGCAGGCGGCGGGTGGCGCCGAGGCGGCGCGCAAACCAGCGCCACCGCCGCCACAGCCCGTGCTCGGTCCGAGTTACGAGTTTCACACCGACAAATGGGCCGAGCTTTATTCCAAGCGCATCGACGAGATGATCGCCGCGCTGAAGACCAAAGGCGTGCCGGTGCTGTGGGTCGGCCTGCCGTCGATCCGCGGCGCCAAGTCGACGAGCGACATGAGCTATCTCGACGAGCTTTATCGCGCGCGCGCCGAAAAGGCCGGCATCGTCTATGTCGATATCTGGGACGGCTTTGTCGATGATCAGGGCCGCTATGCGCAACAAGGGCCGGATTTCGAAGGACAGACCCGGCGGCTGCGCACTTATGACGGCGTGAACTTCACCAAGTACGGCGCCGAAAAGCTCGCGCACTATGTCGAGCACGAATTGCGCCGGGTGCTGAACAGCCACGTCGTGCCGGTCGCCTTGCCGGGGCCGGAGGAGCAGACGCCGGCCAAAGGCGTCGGCGACGCGAAGCCCGCGGTCGGGCCGGTCGTGCCGCTCAGCACCGTCAGCGGCGAAGGCGGCGAGCTTCTCGGCTCCGCCAAAGCCGCGGCGTCGAAGAAAGAGCCCGACGCGCTGGCCACCCGCGTGTTGAGCCGCGGCGAGGCGCTCGCGGCGCCGCATGGACGCGCCGACGATTTCTCCTGGCCGCGTGCCGACATCAGCAGCGAGCCCGCCCCTGACACCGCGTCGCCGCCAGCCGCCTCGCCCGCACCGTCGCAAGGCGGCGCCGGCAAGAACGAAACAAACAAGAGCGACGCCAAAGGTGACGCGAAGAGCGACGCGAATAAGACCGAGCCGAAAAAGCCCGCGCCTGGTGGCGCATCCAACGCCGCGCCCAATGGTGCCGCAACCGGCGCGGCGGGCGCTACGCCAAACGCCGCGCCGGCGCGGCCGCGGCAAACGCTCGACGGCGGCCCGGTGCCGCGGCCACCTCTGCCGGTTGGCCCAGCCGCGGCGCGTTAGCTAGTCTAGCGGAAACTAAGTGACGTTTCCCGGACACGGTGATCGCGATAGCGATGCATCGCCGACCCGGGATCGCACAAGCTCCGTGCCTGAAACGATCCCTGGTCTGCAGCGCATCACTGTCGTGCCGCGCTGCGCCCGGATACGCGGTGAAAGTTACGAAAAATAAGCTCCAACTACTTCGGCGGGGCGTCATAGAGCGGCGCGCCCTTGTCGACGATGTGGACGGTGACGATTTTCAGCGGCTTGTCGCCGACGACCTTGAAGCCGGCATGCGGCACGTCGCGCAGGTTGATCGAGCCTGAGCCCGTCTTGAGCTCGATCTGCTTGCCGTCGGGCGCCTCGACGGTCGCGCCTTCGAGCACATAGAAAGCTTCCTCGCCGTGATGGATATGGCGCGGGATCATCTCGCCGGGCTTGTATTCGGCGGTCGAGAGAATGACCTCCATCTTGGTGCCGGAGAGATCGGCGCGCTTCATCTCCTTGCGGTTCGGCGAGTCCTGCGCCTGCGCGACGCCTAAGAAAGCGACGGCGGCAACAAAGACGGCGAGCCATTTTGCGGCGATCATGTGGGTCCTCCCTGTGTGAGCGCGCAGCATAGTTCAATCCCTCCCCCCTTGTAGGGAGGTAGGAAGAGGCGTCGGAAGGCGACGCATAAAAATCGACGAAAGCTCAAGGTCCGTCGCGGCTTTCGCAAAACCTCTCGACCCCTACCCCTGCCCCTCCCCACAAGGGGGAGGGGAAAGTAGCTACCGCGGCAGGGCGCTTGATTCCATCAGATAGGCGTCGACGGCGTGCGCGGCCTGGCGGCCTTCGCGGATCGCCCAGACCACCAGCGACTGGCCGCGGCGCATGTCGCCGGCGGCGAACACTTTGTCGATCGAGGTGCGATAGTCGTCGGTCGAGGCGTCGATGTTGCCGCGCTGATCGAGCGCGAGCTTCAAGCCTTTGATCATGCCTTCGTGCACCGGATGCACGAAGCCCATGGCGAGCAGAACGAGGTCGGCGTCGACCTCGAACTCGCTGCCGGGAACCGCCTTCATCTTGTCGTCGACATGCACGCAATGAAGCTTTTTCACGTAGCCGTTGGCGCCGGAGAAGCGCGTGGTCATCACCGCGAAGTCGCGCTCGGCGCCTTCTTCGTGGCTCGATGAGGTACGCAGCTTCAGCGGCCAGTTCGGCCAGGTCAGCTCCTTGTTCTCGTGCAGCGGCGGTGCCGGCAGAATTTCGAAATTGGTCACACTCAGCGCGCCTTGCCGAATCGAGGTGCCGATGCAGTCGGAACCGGTATCGCCACCGCCGATGACCACGACATGCTTGCCGCCGGCGAGGATCGGCTCGGCCTCGGCCGCCGGCTCGCCGGAGATGCGGCGGTTCTGCTGCGGCAGAAATTCCATGGCGAAATGCACGCCCTTGAGCTCACGCCCGGGCACCGGCAGGTCGCGCCCCTTCTCGGCGCCGCCGGTGAGCACCACCGCGTCATGTTCGGCGACGAGCTTTGCGGCATCGACATTGACGCCGACATGCGCATCGTAGTGAAAGACCACGCCTTCGGCTTCCATCTGCGCGACACGCAGGTCGATGTGACGCTTCTCCATCTTGAAGTCGGGAATGCCGTAGCGCATCAGGCCGCCGGCCTTGGCCAGCTTCTCGTAGAGGTGCACGTCGTGGCCGGCGCGCGCGAGCTGCTGCGCGCACGCCATCCCGGCCGGACCTGAGCCGACGACGGCGACTTTCTTGCCGGTGCGCACGGCCGCCCGCTCGGGCTTCAAGCCTTGCGCGATGGCGCGGTCGGCGATGGCGCATTCGATCGATTTGATGGTGACCGGGTTCTCGTCGATGTTGAGCGTGCAGGACGCTTCGCATGGCGCCGGGCAGACGCGGCCGGTAACTTCCGGGAAATTGTTGGTCGAGTGCAGATTGCGCGCGGCCTCTTCCCAGTCGCCGTGATAGACGAGGTCGTTCCAGTCGGGGATCTGGTTGTTGACCGGGCAGCCCGGCGTGCCGGGGCGGAGCGAGCCGGTGCCCTGGCAATAGGGCACGCCGCAATTCATGCAGCGCGCGGCCTGCGTGCGGTAATCTCCCTCCGGCAGCGGCAGGACGAATTCGCCCCAATGCCGAATGCGCGCCTCGACCGGCTCGTAGCCGCGGTCCTCGCGTTCGTATTCGAGAAAGCCGGTGACCTTACCCACTTGGCGCCCTAGAGCATGGTCCGAGCGCCTTGAAAAAATTCCCGCTCATTCCCGCGAAAGCGGGAATCCAGAGGGAGCCCTTCGAAGCGTCGGTTGCTGACTGGGTCCCCGCCTTCGCGGCACCCCATCGCGCTTGCGCGATGGGGACCCATCCGGGGACGAGCGGACACTAAACTCATCGGATTTCGCTCACTCTCGGGCTCTATTCAGCCGCCTGCATGGCCCGTGCTTCGGCCTTCATCTCGTTGAGAGCGCGACGATACTCGACCGGCATGACCTTGCGGAACTTCGGATACCAGGTGGACCAGTCGCCGAGAATTTTCTTGGCGATTGTGGAGCCGGTAAAGTGTGCGTGGCGAGAAATCAAGAGATAAAGCCGCGCCGCATCGAACTGGCTCATGTCCGACATGATCTCGACCAATCCGTGCGTCTCGAGATCGCGGGCATGGTGATAGACGCGGGCGTTGATCTCCTCCTCGGCCGGCATCGGCTCGAGCTCGACCATCGCCATGTTGCAGCGGGAGGCGAAAGTGCCTTCCTCGTCGAGCACGTAGGCGATGCCGCCGGACATGCCGGCCGCGAAGTTGCGGCCGGTCGGGCCCAGCACGACGGCGACGCCGCCGGTCATGTATTCGCAGCAATGGTCACCGGCGCCTTCGATGACCGCGACCGCGCCGGAATTGCGCACGGCGAAGCGTTCGCCGGCGACGCCGCGGAAGTAGCATTCGCCCTCGATGGCGCCATACAGCACGGTGTTGCCGACGATGATCGACTGCTCCGGCACGATGCTGGCTTCGGCCGGCGGGCGCACCACGATGCGGCCGCCGGAGAGGCCCTTGCCGACATAGTCGTTGGCGTCGCCGTCGAGCTCGAACGACACGCCGCGCGCCAGGAACGCACCGAAGCTCTGGCCGGCGGTGCCCTTGAACTTCACCGTGACGGTGTCGTGCGGCAGGCCTTCATGGCCGTAGCGCTTGGCGATCTCGCCCGACAGCATGGCGCCGGTGGTGCGGTCGGTGTTGGTGATCACCGAGCTCAAAAGCACGGGGGAGCCGTGCTCGAGCGCGGGCTTGGCCTGTTCGATCAGCTTGCGATCGATGATGTCGTGGATCTTGTGGTGCTGCTCTTCGCAATTGTAGATCGCGACCGTGACCGGCACGTCCGGCTTCGTGAACAGGCGTGAGAAATCGAGGCCGCGCGCCTTCCAGTGATCGACCATCTGGCGCACGTCGAGCATCTGCATCTGGCCGATCATGTCGCTGAAGCTGCGGTAGCCGAGCGCGGCCATGATCTCGCGCACCTCTTCGGCGACGAAGAAGAAATAGTTGATGACGTGCTCGGGCTGGCCGCGGAAGCGCTTGCGCAGCAGCGGGTCCTGCGTGGCGACGCCGACCGGGCAGGTGTTGAGATGGCACTTGCGCATCATGATGCAGCCGGCGGCGATCAGCGGCGCGGTGGCGAAGCCGAACTCGTCGGCGCCAAGCAGCGCGCCGATCACGACGTCGCGGCCGGTACGGATGCCGCCGTCGACCTGTACGGCGATGCGGCCGCGCAGCCGGTTGCCGACCAGCGTCTGGTGCGTCTCGGCAAGCCCGATCTCCCAGGGCGAGCCGGCATGCTTGATCGAGGTGAGCGGGGAGGCGCCGGTGCCGCCCTCGAAGCCGGCGATGGTCACATGGTCGGAGCGCGCCTTCGACACGCCGGCGGCGACCGTGCCGACGCCGACCTCGGAGACGAGCTTCACCGACACGTCGCCGTCGGGGTTCACGTTCTTGAGGTCGAAGATGAGCTGGGCGAGATCCTCGATCGAATAAATGTCGTGATGCGGCGGCGGCGAGATCAGGCCGACGCCGGGCGTCGAGTGGCGCACCTTGGCGATGGTCTTGTCGACCTTGTGGCCGGGGAGCTGACCGCCTTCGCCGGGCTTGGCGCCCTGCGCGATCTTGATCTGCATCATGTCGGCGTTGACGAGATATTCGGCGGTGACGCCGAAGCGCCCGGACGCCACCTGCTTGATGGCCGAACGCATCGAGTCGCCGTTCGGCAACGGCTTGAAGCGGTCGGATTCTTCGCCGCCTTCGCCGGTGTTCGATTTGCCGCCGATGCGGTTCATGGCGATGGCGAGCGTGGTGTGCGCTTCGCGCGAAATCGAGCCGAACGACATGGCGCCGGTGGAGAAGCGCTTGACGATTGCGGCGGCCGGCTCGACCGTATCGATCGGCACCGGCTTCCGGCCGTCTTCGTGCGCATCCTTGAGCCGGAACAGCCCGCGGATGGTGTAGAGCTTTTCCGTCTGTTCGTTGATCAGCGCGGCGTATTGCCGGTAGCGCTCATAGGAGTTGCCGCGCACCGCATGCTGCAGCGTCGCCACCGTAGCCGCGTTCCAGACATGATCCTCGCCGCGCACGCGGAACGCGTAATCGCCGCCGACGTCGAGCATGGTGCGGTAGATCGGTATGTCGCCGAACGCCATGCGATGGCGGCGCACGGCTTCCTCGGCGATCTGTTCGACGCCGACGCCTTCGATGCGGGTGGCCGTTCCGGTGAAATAGGTGTTGACGAACTCGGACTTCAGGCCGACCGCGTCGAAAATCTGCGCGCCGCAATAGGACTGGTAAGTGGAGATGCCCATCTTGGACATCACCTTGAGCAGTCCCTTGTCGATCGACTTGATGTAGCGCTTGATGACTTCCTTGTCGTCGAGCTTCTGCGGCAGCTCGCCCTTCATGGCGATCAGCGTCTCGAAGGCGAGATAGGGGTTGATCGCCTCGGCGCCATAGCCGGCGAGGCAGGCAAAGTGATGCACCTCGCGCGGCTCGCCGGATTCGACCACGAGCCCGACCGAGGTACGCAGGCCCTCGCGGATCAGGTGATGATGTACGGCGGCGCAGGCGAGCAGCGACGGGATCGGAATCCGGTCGGCGCCGGCGCGGCGGTCGGTGATGATGATGATGTTGATGCCGTCGCGCACCGCCTCGTCGGCCTTGCTGCACAAAGCGGCGATCGCGTCTTCCATGCCGGCGGCGCCGGTCTCGGCCGGCCAGGTGGCGTCGAGCGTGATCGACTTGAAATGCGACTCGGCGACCTCCGAAATGGCGCGGATCTTTTCCAGATTGGCGTTGGTCAGGATCGGCTGGTGCACTTCCAGCCGCTTGGTGCGTGAAGCGCCTTCCAGATCAAACAGGTTCGGCCGCGGCCCGATGATCGAGACGAGGCTCATGACCAGTTCCTCGCGGATCGGATCGATCGGCGGGTTGGTCACCTGCGCGAAGTTCTGCTTGAAATAGGTGAACAGGAGCTTCGGCTTGTCGGACAGCGCCGAGATCGGCGTGTCGTTGCCCATGGAGCCGATCGCTTCCTCGCCGGTCGTCGCCATCGGGGTCATCAGAATCTTCAGGTCTTCTTGCGTGTAGCCGAAGGCCTGCTGGCGATCGAGCAGCGCGAGATTGGAGATCGGCGCGGCGTCGCTGGAGGTCGGCAGCTCCTCGAGCACGATCTGGGTGCGGTCGAGCCACTCGCGATAAGGATGACTCTTCGCGAGCGTGCTCTTGAGCTCCTCATCGGGAATGAGCCGGCCCTTTTCCAGATCGACGAGCAGCATCTTGCCGGGCTGCAAGCGCCACTTGGTGATGATCTGATCTTCGGGAATCGGCAGCACGCCGACTTCCGAAGCCATGATGATGCGGTTGTCCTTGGTGACGATGTAGCGCGCCGGGCGCAAGCCGTTGCGATCGAGCGTGGCGCCGATCTGCCGGCCGTCGGTGAACGCGATCGCCGCCGGGCCGTCCCATGGCTCCATCAGCGCGGCGTTGTATTCGTAGAAAGCGCGCCGCTCCTCATCCATCAGCGGATTGCCGGCCCACGCTTCCGGGATCAGCATCATCATGGCGTGCGCGAGCGGGTAGCCGCCCATCGTCAGGAACTCGAGCGCGTTGTCGAAGCAGGCGGTGTCGGACTGGCCTTCGTAGGAGATCGGCCACAGCTTGCCGATGTCGTCGCCGAATTTCGGCGAGGAAACCGAAGCCTGCCGCGCCGCCATCCAGTTGTTGTTGCCGCGCAGCGTGTTGATCTCGCCGTTATGCGCGACCATGCGGTAGGGATGCGCCAGCGACCAGGTTGGGAAGGTGTTGGTCGAAAAGCGCTGATGCACCAGCGCCAGCGCGCTCTCGAAATCCGGGTCGCGCAAGTCCGGATAGTAGGTGCCGAGCTGATCGGCGAGGAACATGCCCTTGTAGATCAGCGTCCGGCAGGAGATCGACACCGGATAATAATGCGAGGTCGAGCGCTCGCGCCGGGAATAGAGCGCGCGCGAGATGGTCTTGCGCAGGATGTAGAGCCGCCGCTCGAACGCGTCCTCCGACGCGATCTTTCCGCCGCGCGCCAGAAACACCTGCATGTGCCGGGGCTCGGTCGGCTTGACGGTTTCGCCGAGCGTCGAATTGTCGGTCGGCACGTCGCGCCAGCCGAGGAGCTCCATGCCTTCCTGCGCGGCGACCGCCGCGTAGGTGTCCATGATCTCGGCGCGCCACGCGGCGTCGTGCGGCAGGAACAGCGCGCCGACGGCATAGTGACCGGGTGCGGGCAGGCTGAAGCCGAGCTCGCGCGCCTTCTTTGAGAAGAATTTGTGCGGGATCTGCACCAGGATGCCGGCGCCGTCGCCGGCGCGCGGATCGGCCCCGACCGCGCCGCGATGCTCGAGATTGAGCAGGATGGTCAGCGCGTCGTCGACGATCTTGTGCGATTGGCGGCCCTTGATGTCGGCAATGAAACCAACACCGCAGGAATCCTTTTCCTGCGCCGGACCGAACAGCCCAAAACCCTGCAGCCCAAAACCTTGCGCGCTCATCGTCATTCTCGCGCTTCCCCGCCGTGGCTTTTGCCCGTGCCGAGGTGTTGAACACACGTCGTTGCCGCGCGCCGGTCCCGTTCCTTCTCAACCGCCAGCGGCGGAGAAAGATTATGGGTCAGGCGCCCGAGGGCGAGCCTTTTTTCTGGAGGCAACCTTCGTGCCGCCCGGCGATCTTCCCCGCCCGGCAGTCCCCGGCTGCTTATCCGCCGCGCTCCGGCGCGCCCTCGCCCTCGGCGGCTGGCCCCCGCGCGTCTTTGCCCGTGCCGATATCCACTCCCAAGGAGGAAACAAGGAGGAAAACCGGACGAGCCGCGCGCGCTTCAGGCCACCGAAATAGGACAGCAATGCTGTCCTATGCAGAACATGGCAGAAGCCGGGCAATTGCACAAGAGCGCACTCATCCTCCTTTTTGCCGCGGCAAAAAAGGGACGGAAGAGGCGCTCAAGCTTATGGCGTCGGCCTTTGCGGCTTTCGTCTTCCGCAATGTCCTACGCGGTTAGTGGACCACGGGTTGTGAATAAGCGCAAGCAGTCGCGTGTGCGCGGTATCTTGGGATTAAGCCAACGGCTCCGGCCCGAAGCGGCCGGCCCAATGACAAGCTCTGCGAAATCCGGGAACGGCCGGCGGGCGAGGCGTCGGTTCCTCCGGTTCGCTCGGCTACGACACGTTGCGCGGCGTAACGATGTCTTAAACCGAAACCGGGCGGTTCCTGGCTGGCTGTTTCAGCGGCTAAGATGCTGAGCTTCGGCGCCTACGGGTAAGCGATGGCAAAGCGCTCCAAAGCACGCAGTGATCCGAAGCGGCGGCCTCGCAAGAAGCCAGCGCCAAAGCGTCGTGCTGCGCCGAAAGTCAAAGCGCGTTCGCGTCGGCCCGCGGCCGCCGACGAGACGGCGATCGCGCGGCCTTCCCGCGAACTGAACGACGCGCGCGACCAGCTCGTGGCGATGTCGGAGGTGCTGCACGCCATCAGCCGGTCCAAGTTCGAGTTGTCTGCCGTGCTGGAGAGTGTGGCGGAAGCTGCGGCGCGGCTTTGCCGCGCGGACGGGGCGGTGATTTTCCAACTGGACGGCGGACTCTACCGCTTTGCAGCCGGTTACAGCCTGGTGCCGGCTTATCTGGAAATCGAGCGGCAGTCGATCATTGCGCCGGGCCCCGGAACGGTCGTCGGCCGCGCCGCCATCACCCGTCAGGTCATCCGCATCGACGACCTTTTGAGCGATCCCCTCTACGAGCAAAAGGAAGAGTCGAAGGTCGAAGGCAATCGATCGATGATCGGCGTGCCGCTGATGCGCGATGGCGAGCCGGTGGTCGTGATCGGGCTCGGCCGCCGCCGCATCGATCCGTTCGGCGACCGCGAAATCGAACTGGCGACGACGTTCGCCGCGCAGGCCATGATCGCCATCGAGAACGCGCGGCTGCTCAATGAATTGCGGCAATCGCTCGAGCAACAAACCGCGACCTCGGAGGTGCTGCAAGCCATCTCCAGAACTCCCGGCGACCTCGCGCCGGTGTTTGCGACCATGCTCGAGAAAGCGACCCGCATTTGTCAGGCGGAATTCGCTGCGCTCTATCGCCTTGAAGGAGACGGGCTGCGCCTCACGGCGACCTATGACGTGCCGCCGACATTTGCGGAGGCCGAGGGTACGGTGTTTCGTCCCGCGCCCGGTGGCGCGCTTGACGAAGTGCTGAACACCGGCCGCACGGCTCACGTATCCGATCTTGCGGCGACCCGGTCTTATATCGAGCGCCATCCTCGGGCGGTGGAGGCCGTGGAGATCGCCGGCATTCGGACCACGCTCGGCGTGCCGATGGTCAAGGACAAAGCGTTGATCGGGATCATCGGTCTCTTCCGCCAGCAGGTCCGTCCGTTCAACGACAAGCAGATCGAGCTCGTGACCGACTTCGCTACGCAAGCCGTGATCGCCATCGAGAACGCGCGGCTGTTGGCCGAATTGCGGCAGCGCACCGACGAACTCGAAACATCGCTCGAATACCAGACCGCAACGAGCGATGTGCTCAAGGTTATCAGCAGGTCGGTTTTCGATTTGCAGAAGATATTGGAGTTCGTTGCAGAAACCGCGGCGCGACTGTGTGCGGCCAAACAAGTCGGCATCTTTCTTCAGGAAAACAATGTCTACCGCTTTACCGTCGGTTTCGGGCTGACGCCTGCCTATCGCGAAATCGAGGAGCGAGCGGCAATAAAGCCCGGGCCGGAGACGCTCGTCGGGCGTACGGCGCTCGAAGGCGAAACCGTGCATATCCTCGATGTCTTGAGCGACCCGCAGTATGGCCCAAAAGACGACGTTCGAACCGCTAATGTTCGTAGCGTACTTGGGGTGCCGTTGGCCCGCGAGGGCAAGGTGGTTGGCGTCATCGTCCTTGCGCGCGAAGCGGTCGCGTCCTTTAGCAGCGAACAGATCGAGCTGGTCCGAACATTCGCCGACCAAGCGGTCATTGCCATCGAGAACGCGCGGCTGCTCGACGAGCTGCGGCAGCGCACCAATGATCTGACCGAGTCACTTGAGCAGCAAACCGCAACTTCTGAAGTTCTCCAAGTCATCTCAGGCTCTCCAGGCGAGCTTGAGCCCGTGTTCGCCGCCATGTTGGCCAGTGCCACAAGAATTTGCGAAGCGAAGTTTGGCAATCTTTTCCTTCGCGAGGGAGAAACCTTCCGCGCGGTCGCGTGGCACGGTGAGGCGACATATGTCGAGAACTGGCGGCGGGAGCCGCTGACAATCAAGACCGATGTGCCGGACGTTCCTCTCGCACGCCTCGCGGCAACGAAGCAGCGCGTTCATATCGCCGACCTCAGGCAGGACGCGGCCTACAAGGCAGGTTTTGCGCCTCTGGTCACGCTCGTTGACAAGGGCGGCGCTCGAACCCTTCTTATCGTGCCAATGCTCAAGGAGCGCACTTTGGTTGGCGCGATCGCCATCTATCGGCAGGAAGTCCGGCCTTTCAGTGAAAAGCAGATCCAACTGCTGGAGAACTTCGCCGCGCAAGCGGTGATCGCTATCGAAAACGCGCGCCTGCTCGGCGAACTGCGCGAAAGAACCGAGGACGTTGTCAAACTCAACGAGCAGCTCGAACAGCGCGTTACCGACCAAGTCGGTGAAATCGAGCGCATGGGCCGGCTGCGGCGCTTCCTGCCGCCGCAGGTCGCCGACCTGATCGTGGCGTCCGGGAGCGAAAAGCAGCTTGAAAGCCATCGCCGGGAGATTACCGCGCTGTTCTGTGACCTGCGTGGCTTCACCGGGTTCTCCGAGAGTTCGGACCCGGAAGACGTGATTGCGCTGTTACGCGACTATCACGCGGCTATCGGCGAAATCATCATCAAGTACAGCGGCACGCTGGAGCGCTATGCCGGCGACGGCGTGATGGTGGTGTTCAACGATCCGGTGCCGGTCGACAATCCGGCGCTGCAAGCGGTGCTGATGGCGCTCGAAATGCGCGACGCCATCGGAGCGATGACCGACAAGTGGCGCCGCATGGGGCACGATATCGGCTTCGGCATCGGCATCGCGCACGGCTTCGCTACGCTTGGCACCATCGGCTTCGAGGGCCGCTTCGACTATGCGGCGATAGGGACCGTGTCCAATGTCGCGTCGCGGCTGTGCGACGAAGCCAAGTCCGGGCAAATCCTGATCAGCCCGCGCGTGCTGTTGGAGATCGAAGACGCCATCGCGGTCGAGCCGGTCGGAGAGTTTACGCTCAAGGGTATCCGCCGTCCGCTTGCCGCTTATAATGTGCTCGCCGCGAGAGCCGGGCAGCCGCAAGCCGACTCCGGTGTTTCATGATGGCGCGGGCAGGGTCGAGGTGATCACAAACAAGTCGGGATGGCGCAATGATCAAGCTCTACGACAGCGCGTTCAGCCCATTCGCGCGCAAGGTGCGCATGGTGCTCGACCACAAAGGTCTGGACTACGAGACCATTGATGGATTGCTGAAGTCGAACCACGGCGCGCTTTCGGCCGTCAACGGGCGGATCGAGGTGCCGGCGCTGGTGGACGGCGACATTGTCGTCGTGAATTCACCCGACATCGTCGCCTATTTGGAGCATCGCTATCCGCAGATGCCGGTCTATCCGCAGGAGCCGGCGGCGCGCGTGCATGCGCGCGCCTGGGAGCGGCTGTCCGGTACTTTCGTCGATCCGATCTTCGTCGACGTCTCGTATTGGAAATGGGCCGAACGGCCGGACCAGATGCCGCAAGGTTTGCTCGAAGCGGCGCGCGCCGACCTTGGCAATGTCTACCACGCGCTCGACAAGGAACTGGCCGACCGGGAATTCGTCAGCCGGACATTGTCGGTTGCCGACATCGCGCTGTTTCCGCACCTCGCGAGCGCCAGGGCGATGGAGGTCGAATTTTCGGCGGAGGCGTATCCGCATCTCGCGCGCTGGTTCAAGCGGATGCGCGCGCTGCCGATCTGCGCCGCCGATCTGCGGCGGACCCGCGACTATGTCGTCAATCTGAAAGACCGCGATTTCGAGCGGCGGCGGATCTTCTGGCGCGGCGATCGCATCGAATGGCTGCTGGCGCGCGGCTTTCACGCCTGGTTCTTTGGTGAGATCAGGCAGGACCGCGCGGCCTGGCCGGGGCCGCCAATGCCTGCGCCGCTCACGCGCGCCGCGGCCGGCGATTCGCGTTCCGCGCAAGGCGCGTGAGCGCGGCGATGAAGTAGGGCAGAGCCAGCTTGCCGTTGCGAGCTCCTTCTCCCGCCGAACTCGGGTGTTCCCCGGCTCGGCCAATTTCATAGTGGTCGAAGTCCGGAACATCCGACTTCGACTGGGGAGAGGGTGGGCCAAGCCGGGGATTCTTGTCGAGTGCTATCGCACAGCACCGCGTTCAAGAAAGTCGGAAGTGCTCTATGCGGACGGCGCCGGAGCCAATCGTTATACGCAACCGCAACAGGCCGGCGGCGCCGTCGCTCTATGGCGTAACGGCAGCCGCTGTGGCCGCGACCGGCGGTGCTGTCGGCAACGAGACCTGAAAGATCGATCCGTGCGTCCGGCCCGGCGTGACCGAAAGGTGGCCGCCGTGATTTTCGACGATGGAGCGGCAGATCGACAGCCCCATGCCCATGCCTTGGGATTTGGTCGTAAAAAACGGCTCGAAGATGCGGTCGGCGTGCCGCGGATCGATTCCGCTTCCGGTGTCCTCTACCGTAATCAGGAGGCCGCCCGGCTCGTGCGCTTGCGTCCGGAGCCGCAACAGGCGCTGGCGGTTCATCACCGTGCTCATAGCGTCGGCCGCATTGGTGATCAAATTCACCATGACCTGCCGCAGCTGGACAGCGTT
This sequence comes from Xanthobacteraceae bacterium, assembly GCA_035566615.1. GTDB lineage: Bacteria > Pseudomonadota > Alphaproteobacteria > Rhizobiales > Xanthobacteraceae > BOG-931. Next base: position 7,311 of record DATMQV010000207.1, on the reverse strand, counting down.
GGCGGAAACCGGCGGAAGCCCGTCGGGCAGCGCGGCATCTACGCCGATGCGGTGATTTTCCAGGTCGCCGCGCAGCAGCGAGAGTACTTCGCGGATCAGCTCGTTGACGTCCAGCGCGGCGGTCGTCATGCCGTCGTGCCTGAACATCAGGCGGATTTCGTCGATGATCGCACTGGCGCGATGGCTGTCGCCGACGATGCGTTTGAATGCGGCGCGCGCCTCCTCAATGTCGGGGCGCTCGCGCGACAGCCAGCGCTGGCCGGCGTCGGCATTCGCCGCGATCGCGGCCAGCGGCTGATTGATCTCGTGGACGATGGAGGCCGCCATCTCGCCCATCGCCATCCGCTGGCTCATGCGCGCCACTTCCGACTGCGCCTGCCGGAGCGCGTTGTGCTCGGTCATGTCGCGCAGGAAGCCGACGAACAACAGGCGACCACCATTGATCGGAGCAATCGACAGTTCGACGGGAAACTCCTCGCCATTCTTTCTGATGGCGGATACCTCGATGCGACGGCCCAGCACTGTGGCCTGGCCGCTCGAAAGATAGCGCTCCAGTCCGTTCTTGTGGGCTTTGCGATAGCGCTCGGGAATGATGAGATCCGCCATCGCGTGCCCGACTGCTTCCTCGCGCGTCCAGCCGAACACGTTCACAGCTTGATCGTTCCAATCGGCGACGATCCCGTCGTCCCGCATGACGACCACCGCATCGAGCGCGGTCTCCAAGACGAGGCGCAATGCATCCGTCGGCGGCGAAGCGCGGATCGGAACGTGTCCTGGATCGGCGTTGGCGGACATGGGCGTTGAGCGGGTCGTGTCGCACTCTGAAAGGTTCGTATTATAGCCCAGATCGGGGCGGTTGGGGCGCCTCACGATGGACCGGCCGGCCTACAGCGCCGAGCCCCAATCGCTGCGCCAAGCGCGCTTGAACAACGTGCCGTCGCGGCGCGAGAACAATTGTTCGCGCGCCGAGCCATCGTCTCGGCACAACTTGAGCGTGACGCGGCCGCTGCCTTTTCGCGCGCGAGCGATGACGCGCGCCGCGCTGGTGGACGAAGGCGTGCGCGAAAACGCCACGTAGCTGAACTTCTCGTCTTCCCAGGGAAGCTCCGCTTCCTTGGCCAGCCGATGCAGACGCGAACGGGCGACGCGCTCGGCGAAATGACACCAGTCAGGAGGCTCGAGCGGGCAGGCATGCGCATGCGGACAAGGCGCGAGCACATGAGCGCCGGCCTCGATCAACTGGGCCCGCGCGGCGACGATGCGCTGCCAACCGGCCGGCGTTCCCGGTTCGACGATGACGAGCGTGTCGGCCGTCGCTTGCCACAGCCGCCGCAAGACCGGTTGGCGAACCTCCGGCGCAAGTTCGTTCAGCGCGTAAGCCAGCGTGACCAGGTCGCGCGGCGGGCAATCGATGGTATCGGCGGCGACGTCCACAATGCGCCAGGCGATGTGCGGCACCGAAGCTTCGCGCGCGAGTGCCTCACCGCAGGTCCGAAAAACCGGACTTGCTTCGACCAGCAAGGCGTCCGCGAGATCGGGCCAGCAATCGGCCGCCGCCCACAGCGCGGTGCCGGGACCGGCGCCGATATCGAGCGCGGTCTTCGGCGCAAAATCCGGGCGGGCTTGTTTGATCGCGGCGAAGCTTGCGCGCACCGCCGCGTAGGTCGCGGGCAGTCGGACGGCGAGGTAGGCAAGCGCGTCTTCATCGCTCGCGACATGAAGCCTGCCGTCGCGCCGTTCTTCGCGGTAACGCTGTGATAGCGCCGCCGCCGTCGCGGCGAGATCGGCCGGGCGCCGGCCGTTCAGCGCGCGGTCGACGGCTTGTCGCAACCGGAGCGGCAATTCCATCGATCACCTGTGGCGTGCGTCCGTTTGCGCCATTACTCCGCGGCGTTGCGTAAGGCGGCTTCCAAGGCGGCGTCGAGATAACGCCCCACTTCGGTGACGCGCTCATCGCTGAATTGGCCGAAGAAGGACGACGGCTTGTCGTATTCAAACACGCCCCGGCCTTGCTCATCCTCGAAGAGAACGACCCGCAGCGGCGCGTAGAGCGCCGCGGGAAGCTGATGGCGCGTCATTTTGGTGGCGGTCAGGGGATTGCCGATTTCATATTGCACGGCGTTTCGCTTGCCGCCGGCGATTTGCAACAAGGCGCCATGCTCGCGCGCGAGGAAGATCGACAGCTTCGGCCCGTTCTCGTCGTAATCCTGCGCGCGCTTCTGATCGCCCCGGCTCAGGGCCTCGGCGATGCTGGGGTCGAGCTGTGGGACGGAATCCTCAAGCTTGCGTCGAACCTCTGCAAACGGCCGCGCCGATGCGATCCGGATGTGCTCAACCGGGATTGTCCGTGATGTGACGGAAGCCTGGCTCATGGTGTGTTCCCCTGCCGCATGCGCGGCGGCTGCGGCCGTGGCAGCTACTCCGATGGCGCCGGTCGCGAGCGCTTCACGGCGCGAAATGAGTATGTTCATGAACGAATCTCATTGCCGGGTAGCGCGGCGCTCAACGTGCGCACCGGCTTGAAAACGCTTCAACGCGAAGCGGCCTCCGCCTGCTGAATGAAGGGATTGGTGGCGCGTTCCCGGCCGATCGTCGTGACCGGCCCGTGGCCGCTCAGCACCGTGACGTTATCTTCCAAAGGCAAAAGCTTATCCCGGATCGATTTCAACAATTGCTGCTGGCTGCCGCCGGGCAGATCGGTTCGTCCGACCGAGCCCGCGAACAAAACGTCGCCCACGATGGCAAGATGCTGGTCCGTATTGATGAAGGCGACGCTGCCGGGTGAATGGCCCGGGCAATGAAGGATGTCGAAGGTCAGCTCGCCGATCTCAACTTGGTCGCCTTCGTTCAGCCAGCGGTCCGGCGTCACATTCGCGGCGTTCGAGATGCCGAACATGCGCGCGCTTTCGACCACGTTTTCCAGCAAGAACAGATCGTTGCGGTGCGGACCCTCGATCGGTACGTTGAGCTTTGCTTTCAGCTCCGCGGCGCCGCCGACGTGATCAATATGGCCGTGGGTCAGCCAGATTTTTTCGACGGTGACGGCAGCTTGCGCGATCGCGCGGGCGATGTCGGGCAAATCGCCGCCCGGATCGATCACGACCGCGCGCTTGGTCGCTTCGCACCACAACAGCGTGCAGTTCTGCTGAAACGGGGTGACCGGAACAATCAAGGCTTTCGTTTTGCTCATGGATACACCGGGCAGGGGACGCTAGGTGAGGCCGCCTTCGCCAATGCGGATTGCGGAGATGAATTGCTGGACCGGATATATGCATCCCGCACCGGGCCACAAATGTGGCCGAGCGGGAGCGGTCCATATTTTTCGCGCCCGACGGGTTTGCGACATCAGGGGCGACGGTCGCGGGGCGGTGTCAGGGGCCGAGAGACCGTTCCCGGCTTTCGCCCCGCTCAAGCCGGGCTACACTCGTCGCACTCACTGATGACGGCCGGCCGGGCGACCCATACGGACTTCTCCATGTATCATGCGACGATCGGACAGCGCCGTTACGTGTTCCGCGATCTCAAGGCGCTGCTCGGCAAGGCCTCGCCTTTGCGCAGCGGCGATCAACTTGCCGGCGTTGTGGCGGAGAGCGGCGAGGAACGGGTCGCCGCGCAATATGCGCTCGCCGATGTGCCGCTGACCGCATTTTTGCAGCAACACGTCGTTCCGTACGAGGCCGACGAAGTCACGCGTCTGATCGTCGACACGCATGACAGGGCGGCGTTTGCGCCGATCGCGCATCTCACCGTCGGCGGCTTTCGCGATTGGCTCTTGGCTGACGAAACCACGCCTGCGGTCGTGTCGGCGCTGGCGCCTGGCGTCACCCCGGAAATGGCTGCGGCCGTCAGCAAGATCAGCCGGCTGCAGGATCTCATCGTCATGGCGGCGAAATGCACGGTGGTGACGGCGTTCCGTACCACGGTGGGTTTGCCCGGCTGCTTGTCGGTGCGGCTGCAACCCAATCATCCGACCGACGATCCGCGCGGTATCGCGGCGAGCATTCTCGACGGCCTGCTCCTTGGCGCCGGCGACGCCGTGATCGGGATCAATCCGGCGACGGACAGCCCTGAGAATGCGCACGCGCTATTATCGATGCTCGACGAGATCAGGATCAAGCTCGACATTCCGGCGCAGGCCTGCGTGCTCGCGCACGTGACCACGACGCTCGATCTGATCCGCAAGGGCGCTCCGGTCGATCTCGTCTTCCAGTCGATCGCCGGCACCGAGGCGGCCAACAGAAGTTTCGGCATCGACCTCGCGCTGCTAAAGGAGGCGCGCGCGGCCGCGCTGTCGCTTCGCCGCGGCACGGTTGGAAACAATGTGATGTATTTCGAGACCGGGCAGGGCAGCGCGCTCTCCGCCAATGCGCACCACGGCGTCGACCAGCAAACGCTGGAGGCGCGCGCCTACGCGGTGGCGCGCTCGCTCGAGCCGCTCCTGGTCAACAGCGTCGTCGGCTTCATCGGTCCGGAATATCTGTACGACGGCAAGCAGATCACGCGCGCCGGACTGGAAGATCATTTCTGCGGCAAGCTCATGGGCGTGCCGATGGGCGTCGATGTCTGCTACACCAATCACGCCGACGCCGATCAGGACGATATGGACGCGCTGTTCGCGCTTCTGGTCGCGGCCGGCGTCAATTTCGTGATGGGCGTGCCGGGCGCGGACGACATCATGCTGGGCTACCAGAGCACCTCGTTCCACGATGCGCTCGCCATGCGCGACTTGTTCGGCCGCCGCCCGGCGCCGGAATTCGAGGCTTGGCTGGCGCGGGCGGGCTTGATCGATAAAGCCGGACGCATCCGGCCGGGCGCCGTCCCGGTTCAGCTCCGGGCCTTGTTGCCGGCCTGATATCATGACCGACGCCCCGCCTGAGCGCGCACCGCCCGATCGACCGCCGAGCGACGCGCTGTGGGACGGCCTGCGGCGATTGACGGCGGCGCGTATTGGGCTTGCGCGCACCGGAGCTTCGCTGACGACCGGGCCGCTGCTCGACCTCCGGCTGGCGCACAGCCGCGCGCGCGACGCGGTGCATGAGCCGCTCGATGAAGCGCGGCTTGCCGCCGGGCTTGCCGGCTTGAGCGATCCGGTTCTTGCCGTGGCGAGCGCGGCCGGCTCACGTTCCGAATATTTGATGCGGCCGGACCTCGGCCGCCGCCTTGCCGCCGATGCCGAAGCGACATCGGCGTCGCATGCCGGCCGCTATGACGTCGTTTTCGTGATCGCGGACGGGCTGTCGGCGCGCGCCGTGCAGGCGCATGCGCGTCCGGTTCTCGATCGCGTGATCGAGGCGCTGCGCGCCAAAGGCTGGCGGATCGCCCCGTTGGTCGTCGTCCGCCACGGACGCGTTGCAATCGGCGACGCCATTGCGAATGCGCTTGGCGCCGACTGCGTGGCGATCCTGATCGGCGAGCGTCCGGGACTCTCGGCCGCCGACAGCATGGGCGCGTATCTGACCTACAAGCCGCACGCGGGCACCACCGACGCGGACCGCAATTGCATCTCCAATATCCGTCCTGAGGGGCTTCCCTACGCCGATGCCGCATTCAAGATCGCCGCGATGCTCAGCGCCATGCGCGCCGGGCGTGTCTCAGGCGTGCGGCTCAAGGACGACACGGTCCGCCTGCTCGACGGCGGGGTGTGAAGCGAGTTCCTTTCGACGACGCGGTCGCGGCCGCCGCGGAAAAGGTGTAGATTGCCGGCGGGCATCGGGGGCCGGATCGTGAGGTGATCCTCATGCGCTACAAGCCCAAAAGCAATGCCGCGCTCACCGTCGCTCTCGGCGGCTTGCCCGCACAGATGCGGGTGGAGGTGGACCCGGACATCGGCGTGTCGGCAAAGACCGTCGGCCAATTGCGGCAAGTGGCCGCGTGGCCCGACAATCTGGTGATAACGACGCCGCAGGAAGTCTACGCTGAAAGCGTGGTGAAGGTGAGCAAGGTCAGCCACGCGACGCGCTTCTCGCCGAAGCCGTGAGGCGGCCGTTCCAGCAGGCGATGGGCGGCATGTCGATCAGCGATCGTCGCTGTTGCGTTTGTCGACTTGAAAGACAAGCACGGTGCGCCGGCGCACGCTCCTGCATCTGCGCGCATCGCGGCAGCGTGTGCGCGCACCCATCTATGGCGGAGGCAATCCAATGGGCGCCATCATGCTCAAGCTGCCGCCGCCGGTCTGGACGTTGATCTTTCTTGTCGTCGCCGCCGCTTTAGGCTTCGCGCTCGGCTGGCCGAAAGTGCCCGGCTTGCCGTTCCCGCCGCTTGGGATCGCGTTGGTGGCGATCGCATTCATTCCGCCGGTCTGGGCTGCGGGCCTGTTCCGCCGCGAGGGCACCGAGATCAATCCGACCTCGCCGACCAATCGCGCGCTGGTGACCCGTGGGCCATACCGCTTCACGCGCCATCCGATGTATCTGGGTCTGATCACGTTTGCGCTCGGCGTCGCCGTCTGGGTCGGCGCCTGGCCGATGTTTCTGGCGCCGATCGCGGTCTTCGCCACGACGAACTTCGTGCACATTCCGTTCGAAGAAGCGAAGATGCGCCGTCAGTTCGGCGCGGCCTACGACGGTTATGTTACGCGGGTGGGGCGCTGGCTGTGAGGCGCCCCGGCAAAGGCGCAAGCAATCGCGAGCGAAAGCCAGTCAAACTGGGAGATTTGCGCCGGGGGCGACCAAGTTGGGGTCCTGCCTCACTGATGCGACCCGCGGAGGATCGCGCCCGGCGAAACGTTCGCGTTCTTTGCCGCTATGTTGCGGACCGAACGGAAGACGCAACAATCATCGCGGCTCTCTGACCCGGTGGAATCAAACGCGACCTCCGTGTCACAAAGCGTACAACAAAAATCTTGGGCCGGCGGTTTGAAAAGTCAAGGAGCGGCGGGGTGCAACTTCGTCGCTAGTCCGGATCATGCGCTAGGCGGCCGCGCCAGTAGCGGTCGCAGGGCGCGGAAGCGCAATCGATTCAATCTGAAACGATCGCGCCCGAGGACGGGTTCATCGCCGCGCCCCCAATTGATCCGGGTTCTTGCGACCGATAGCCCGCCGCTCTCCGGCGGCGGGATCGAGGCGAGCAAGAAACGCCCAGGCATCCCTCGTCCATCGGGCGTCGGATAGCGCGTGGTGCCGGGCGCCCTGCTGTTGGGGCAATTCCGGATTGCCCAGTTCGATCGCCCACTGTTTGATGTCCAGACAAAGCTGCGGATAGTGGAACGGCAGTTCGTCCATGTGGCCGAACAACCAATTGAATGCCACCCAGTCGTAAGCGGGAAAGTAACCCCAGAACACCGGATGCTCGTCGCCGTCGGTGAATTTGCGC
>DATMQV010000206.1:0-3390 GCA_035566615.1 Xanthobacteraceae bacterium | reverse complement strand
CAATAAGGCCGGCAATATGAACGGCGGCCTCAAATGGATCCAGAGAGGCGGCGGCTATTACAGCATGTGCAACAAGCACCTGAAGGGCGCCGGCGCGTAGCACGCGGCGCGTTGATTGCGGCCTCCTCGCTTCGGCCGTTTTCGCCGGGCCTCGGGCCTTGTTGTCAGAATCCCTCTAGGGTATTTGAACGACGTGGCAGCAGGATCAAATCCTGCTGCCCGAGCACCCGCCGTCGCTTCACTGCGGCGGATCGAGAGTTTCGGCGACGTATTGGGATCGATTGACGATGACCGCCCGCATTTACAAGCCGGCTCGCACGGCCATGCAATCCGGCCAAGCCAAGACCAAGGAATGGATGCTCGATTACGAGCCCGAGCAGCCGCGTACGGTCGAACCGCTCATGGGCTGGACCAGCTCTGCCGACATGAAGCAGGAAGTACAGATCGCCTTCGACACCAAGGAAGAGGCGGTCGCATTCTGCGAGCGGCAAGGCATTCCCTACCAGGTGTTCGAGACCAAGCCACCGGTGCGGCCGCGCATCTCCTATTCCGACAATTTCGCCTATCCGCGTCGCGAAGCCTGGACGCACTGACGGCCGGCGCGAGCCTGCCTCGAGCGACTGCGAGCGGGAGGGGCATTGGCGGCCGGTTACGTGCCGGCCCTCACACAAAGTCGTGAGCGTACCCTGCACCGCGCCCGCTTCACTTGTGATTGGTGGGCGAAGCCCGCTCCGTCCTAGAACATAGCCCGACAAATGATGTTCAGCGCAGCTCCGGGGAAGTTGCGCGGTCATGCTCGGAGGGAACAGATGAGAATATTGATCGCATTCTTGATCCCGGTCGTCGGCCTGTTCGCGAGTGCCGCCCAAGCCGCAGAGCGGGCCTTCGTGATCCCGGCGCCGGCGCTCGACGAAACGGCGAATGCCGACAAGCAAACGGTGGTGCTGGCGGGTGGCTGCTTTTGGGGCGTGCAGGCAGTGTTCCAGCACACCAAGGGCGTGACGTCGGCAGTCTCGGGCTATGCCGGCGGCGACAAGTCGACCGCACGTTATGAGACGGTCGGAACCGGCAGGACCGGCCACGCCGAATCCGTCTCGGTGAGCTTCGATCCGCGCCAGATTTCCTTGGGCAAGATTTTACAGATCTACTTTTCGGTCGCGCACAATCCGACCGAGCTGAACCGGCAAGGCCCGGATGTCGGCACGCAATACCGGTCGGCAATCTTCTACGCCGACGACGAGCAGAAAAAGGTCGCCGCGGCGTATGTCGCCCAGCTGGACAAGGCGAAGGTGTTCCCAGGCCCGATCGTCACGCAACTCGAACCGCTGCACGGGTTCTACCCGGCGGAGGACTATCACCAGGACTTCGCGGTGCTGCACCCGTCCTATCCGTACATCGTTTTCAACGATTTGCCGAAGGTCGACAATCTGAAGCGGATATTTACGGCCGACTACCGCGAGACGCCTGTAACCGTCATGGCGGCGAGCAAACCCAGCGAATAGCTCTGGGGAATCTGCCGCCTTTTTAGGCGCAAAGAGGCGCGGGTCGGAGACGATCTGCGCCTCTCGTCTATATAGCCACCCATCCCTTCCTGAAGTATCGTCCTTGGAAGTATCGTCCTTGGAAGTATCGTCCTTGGAAGTATCGTCCTTGGAAGTATCGTCCTTGGGACGGCGGTTTGACAACGGACCGCCCGAGAAAAAGGGGCAATGAGGGGGAGGTAGGCCATGGCTGTGGCAACGACGTATGCGCCGCTATCGGAAGCGGAGCACAGTGCGCAGTTGCGCAAGGCGGTGATCGCTTCGACCATCGGCACCACGATCGAGTGGTACGATTTCTTCCTTTACGGCACTGCCGCCGGGCTCGTGTTCGGCAAGCTCTATTTTCCCAACTCAGACCCGCTTTCGGCGACGCTGCTGGCCTTCGGCACCTATTTCATCGGCTTCATCGGCCGGCCGATCGGCGCGGCGATTTTCGGCCATTACGGCGATCGCATCGGACGCAAGGCCACGTTGATCGCGACGCTGCTGTGCATGGGCATCGCGACTTTCCTGGTTGCCTTCGTGCCGACCTACGCGTCGATTGGCATCTGGGGCGCGATCCTCCTGACGATCTTGCGCGCGCTGCAAGGCATCGGCGTCGGCGGAGAATGGGGCGGCTCGGTGCTGCTGGCGATGGAATGGTCGCGCACCCATGGCCAGCGCGGCCTGGTCGCATCCTGGCCGCAGTTTGGCGTGCCGGCCGGGCTGTTCCTGGCGAACGTCGCTGTGCTCGCGTTCAGCGCCTGGTCGGGTGATCAATTCCTGGTTTGGGGCTGGCGCATTCCGTTTGCGCTCTCGATCATTCTGGTCGGCGTGGGCTTATGGATTCGGCTCGGCATCCTCGAAACACCGGTGTTTCAGAAGCTTCTCGACAGCGACAAGGTCGAGAAGGCGCCGATCCTGGAAGTCATCAAGAAACAACCGCGCGAGATCATTCTTTCGGCGCTGGCGCGGATGTCCGAACAGGCGCCGTTCTACATCTTCACGGCTTTCATCTTCGCCTACGCGGTCAACACGCTGAAGATGGAGCGAAACTTCATTCTTGCCGCGGTCATGGCGGCCGCCGTGGTTTCCTTCGTCACCATCCCGCTCTCCGGCCATATCTCCGATCGCATCGGACGGCGCAGGATGTATTTGATCGGCGTGGTCGCGACCGGTCTCTTCGGCTTTCTCTATTTCGGCATGGTCGACACAGCGATCCCGTCGGCAGTGTTCATCGCCATCGTGTTGTCGCTCATTCCGCACGACATCCAATATGGCCCGCAGGCGGCGCTGATCGCGGAATCCTTCACGCCGCGGTTACGTTACAGCGGTGCCTCGCTTGGTTACCAGCTTGCCTCGATCATCGCCGGCGGCCCGGCGCCGCTCATCGCCACGTGGCTGTTCGCCACGTATAAGACGGGCTATGCGATCGCAATCTATATCGCCGCCTGCGCGGTGATCAGCGCCGTGGCGGCCGCGTTCATGCCGGATTATACCGGCCAGGATATCTCTGCCGAGTATGATGCTTGAGCACGAAGCCTGACGCGCGCCATTGTTGGCGCGCGTCCCTTCCCGTGAAATAAACAGATGCTGCAAGCGCGGCCCGTTCGGGGCCCCGCGCGTTTTGCCGACATGGCACAGGGGCTTTCGCAGCGAATGAACCTGAGTGTGATGAACCTCCGCCCGACGATTATGCGCGCGCTGAGTGGCGGGCGGAGATGAATCAAGCAGTCCCGCCCAGCGCGATCGAGCGCAGGCGCGCGCAGCCGTTCTACCTGCAGCTTTGGTTTATGGTGCTCGTGGCGATGGTGCTCGGCATCGCGCTCGGTCACTTCCATCCCGATGCCGGCGTGCGGATGGAGCCGCT
>DATMQV010000205.1:0-3699 GCA_035566615.1 Xanthobacteraceae bacterium | reverse complement strand
CTTGAACGCGCAGAGCGCGGCGATCGCTCCGGACGCAACCGTGGCCTTGAAGGTGACGAGGACGTGCCGTCCGAACAGATAGCGATGCACGGCCGGATAGGCGAAGACATAATCGAGAAGCGCCTCATCCGAGGCTTTGTCGCCGGGATAGCGCTCCACCCATTCCCTAGAGGCGCGGCGCATGTCCTCGACGATTCGTGGTCGTCGGGTCCTCAACGTCTTTTCTGTCTCCCACAGGAGTTTCAGGGAGCAGAGAAAGTTGCGGTCGCCGGCGCGCTCCATGTAGGGCGGTGCGTCCACTTCCCCGAGAAACTGCTTGTCGACCGCCTTTACCGAACTTCCAGGAACCCGCACGCCGAGCAGACGGATGTAGCTCATGTTGAGGTAGCAATAACCGCCGGCGATACAGACGATCACCCGCTCCGCGTCGAAATCGCCGGGCGCCACGATTCCGAATTCGCGCCAAGCCTCTCGCCAGCTTTCCTCGACTGCGCCGCCGAGAAGGGTCCAGTTGAGCGGCGTCACGACATCCGGAAACACCTCGCCGACATTGCCGCGGGTATAGAGCGGCCAGCGGGCGCTGAGGCCGTCGTCAACCAGCCATGGCTTGCCGTTGACGATCATACGGCCTCCGTCGCCTTCGCGGCTGTCATGGTCGCGCGCAGTATCGCTTCCTCGGAGATCTCCTCGCCAACCAGCTCCTTCACCACGGCTCCTTTTCTCAGACAAAGCACGCGGTCGCAGCACTCGACGAGATCCATAGGATCGGACGAGGCGAGCACGACCGCATGCGCGCGAGCGAATACGCGGATGGCCGCGAGAAGCTCGGTTCTCGCGGCGATGTCGACGCCGACGCAGGGCTCGTCGATCAGGAGCACGTCCGAGCCGCACATCAGCCAACGGGCAAGCAATGCCCGCTGCTGATTGCCGCCGGAGAGGTCGGCGAGCTCATCCTCGAGCGCGGCCTTCACGCGAAGGCGTTTTGCGGCGGCTTCCGCGCCCTCGCGCTCGCGGCGGCCGTCGATGAACCCGAAGCGGCTTGTCTGATCGAGCGAGGGCAGGCTCAGATGCTTGAGCACGCTCCAGCCCGGCACGATCGAAAGATAGCGACTGCCGTTCAGGACACCCACGCCGGCGCGAACTGCCTCGCGCGGCGTCTCGACGAATTCGCCCCGCACGCGCACCGATCCCCACAGGCGGGCCGCCCCCGAGATCACGTCGATCGCCTTCTCCCGGCCCGAGCCCAGGAGGCCTGCGAAGCCGAGACATTCGTTCTCGTAGAGCTTGAAATTGAGCTGGCGCAGCGGCGGCATCGCAAGATGCCGGCCCTCGATGATCAGCTTTTCCTTGCGCGCCGCGCTGCGCGCCGGGACATTGCGCTCGGCGTGAACGCCGGCCATTTCGCGGATCATCCGGTCGAGCGTGAGCGAGGCGCCGGAAAGGCGGGCGGCGACCCGGCCATCGCGCATTACCGTCACCTCGTCGCACGTCTCCATGACCTCGGAAAGATAGTGGCTGACGAAGATCATCGTGACGCCTCTGGCGCGCAAGCGCTTCAGCGCATCGATGACGGTGCGCGAGTCCTTTTCGCCCAGTCCGGCGGTAGGTTCGTCGGCGATCAAAAGCCGCGCCTTGCGATGGAATGTCCGCGCGAACATCACCAGCCGCTGCTCGCCTGGATCGAGCGTCAGCATGTCCTCGTCCACGCCGATGTCGAGCCCGAGCTCGTCGAGTACGGCGCGAGCCTTGGCGCGATCGTCGGATTTGGACATCCGCAAGCCGTGGGCTTCGGCGCCAAGCACGATGTTCTCCCAGACCTTGAAGACGGGCACGAGCGCGAGTTCCTGCGGAACGAGCTCGACGCCAAGAGCACGCGCCTGACCGGCGGCCCAGTGCGGCTGCGCTGTGCCGTCCATGACAATGTTGCCTCGATCGGGCGTCTCCATTCCGGTCAACATCCGGATGAGCGTCGACTTGCCGCTGCCGTTGGGGCCGATCAAGCCGTGCACCGAGCCCGGCGCAACCGACAAACTGACCCCATCCAGCGCCCGTGTGAGGCCGAAGGATTTGGAAATCTCCTGCGCTGCAACGAGAGGCGCGGCCATGTTTCTCAGACTTTGCGATTCTGGGGACGGTTCAGCAGCACTGCGGCGAGAAGAACGAGGCCGCTGATCGCTGAGGCGATCCAGCGCGGCTGGTTCAGCAGCGACAGGCCGTTGCCGAGCGCCAGGAGAACGAACACCGAGAACACCGAACCGAAGATATCGAACCGTTTCTTCTTCGCGAGCACCGCAGCGCCGAGGAAGGCTGCGGTATAGGCCGGCAGCAGCAACGGAGGCGAGCCCATGTTGAAATAACCGCGCTCGGCGAGCGCGATCGAACCGGCAAGGGCCGCGATGCAGCCGATCAACGCGAAAACCGCGATGCGCAGCGCCGCGACCGGGGCGCCGGCGAGATAGGCGGCCATCGGGTTGCCGCCGATCGCATAGGCCCGCCGGCCCGGCGTCGTGCGCCGCATGAGAAGCCAGAGCGCGGAGGCGAACAGGAACACGGCGACGACGGTCCATTTGATCGGCGAGCCGAAGGCGGTCGCCGAGCCCAACGCCTGCAGGGGCGCCGGCAGCACGATCACGCTGATCTGCTTCATGCCACCTGCGATCCAGACCTGGGCTGCGAGTTCGAGGCCGGCTGCGATCGAGCCGACAGCAAGCGTCGCGACGAAGGAAGGAACGAAGGCTTTTGCGACGAAGAGACCGTTGATCGCTCCGATCGCCGCGCCGCAAACGAGCCCCAGCGCCAGCGCGCCGGCGATGCCGAAGGCGCTCGTCCAGCCAAAGCCGGTGACGAGAACGCCGACGAGCACCGCGACGAGGTCGGCGACCGCGACAAAGGAGAGGTCGAACTCGCCGATGGCGAGCGCGAGCGTCGCAGCCATGGCGAAGAGAAGCAGGCTCGAACTGTTGTTGACGACATTGACGACGTTTTGGAAAGTCATGAACGTCGTCGGGCGGAGCCACGAAAAGGTCACGACGATCGCCGCGAAGACGATCACGATGCCCCATTGCCTCAGCCCGTCGACGATCCGGTCGCGGTCGAGAATGTTGCGGTCCGGAGGCTTCCGTTCACGGCGGATGTCGTCCTTGACGCCGAATGGCGGGCGATCGGAGGCGCCGACCGTGAGCGCCGCTTGATTGCGGGCGTTTGCGGATCCATTGGTCACGTTCGACGCCTCCGGAGATTAAGGATCTGTTTCAGAACTGGTAGTCGTTGCCCCAGCGGTCGACATACTCCGCCAGCTCCTGCGAGAACGGATAGACTTCGCCGCTCGCTGGAATGTTGCTTTTGTCGACGATCTTCACGTCGGCCTTCAAGTTCGGCAGCGCCGCCGGAACCGGCGTTCCCTTGCCGAAATGACCGACAAGGACGTCCAGCGCAGCGAGATTGTAGGCGTCGGTGCGGCTCGCCGCCAGCACCAGGTTGGCGCCTGCCCGCAGCGCCTGGATCGAGCTCGGATTGTCGACGCGCGTCATCAGCGTCATGTCGTCACGATGCGCGGCCTTCAGCGCCGGCAGGTCGATCGGCGGCGCGAAGTCGCAACATGAGATGATCGCGTTGGCTTCGGGGTGGGCGAGCGCCAGATCGCCCGCCGTCTGGGTGAAGGAATTCACCAGGTTCGTGACGTCGGTGTCGGACACGGCC
>DATMQV010000204.1:0-7374 GCA_035566615.1 Xanthobacteraceae bacterium | reverse complement strand
GACTGTGGAGGATCGTAATGGTTCGAACCCATCAGCCAGGCCAATCCTAGTCTAGGGGATCAAAGCAGAATCGCCCTTAGCTCGCTTCGCAGCGAAGCATTTATGCCAGCGGCGAATCGTTACACTCTCCCAAGGCGGCTTGGGGTGGTGCGATAGGGAGCGCCCCAGAAAGTCGAATGGGAGCAGCCGTATGGCTGGGAAGTCGTTGGGAGCCATCTATCCGGATCTCGAAGGGAAGTCGGTGCTCGTCACCGGTGGCGGCTCGGGTATCGGCGCGGCCATCGTGCGTGCATTCGTCCGGCAGAAGGCCAAAGTCGGCTTTATCGACATCGCCGAGGCGCCGTCCAAGGCGCTTGCCGCGGAGCTTGGCGGCGAGGCGTCGGGCCCGCGATTCGCTAAGGCGGATATTCGCGACATCGACGCTTTGCTGGCGGCTATTGCCGCGCTGACCAGAGCGATCGGCGCCGCCGACGTCCTCATCAACAACGCCGCGAATGATGAGCGTCACGCGACACCCGACGTGACGCCTGAGATGTTCGACGAGCGCATTGCCGTCAATTTGCGGCATTCGTTTTTCGCCGCCCAAGCCGTACTGCCGGGGATGCAGGCCAAGGGCGGCGGCGCGATCGTGAATTTCTCATCCATGTCGTGGATCGCCGGCATGGGCGGCATGGCGATCTATACGGCGGCGAAATCGGCAATGATCGGGCTGACGCGGTCGCTCGCGCGCGACTACGGACAATATAATATCCGCGTGAATGCGATTGCACCGGGCTGGGTCAGAACCGAGCGGCAACTGACCAAATGGCTCACGCCCGAGGGCGATAAGCAGCGGCTCGAGGCGCAGTGCCTCAAAAGATGGGTTGAACCGGAAGACATTGCGCGCTTCTGCGTTTTTCTGGCGTCTGACGACGCGTCGGCTTGCACGGCGCAACACTATGTCGTGGACGCCGGCTGGGTCTGATCTCGCAGCGATACCTCCGCTTCAATGGATGACTCTGTCGTTGCCGGATTTTCGCTCGGATGTCGCGCTTAGAGATTATGACCGCTGGCCCGCACCTCGACGCCGGCCCATTGCTCGACGGTCTTGCACATCGACGTGAAGTCCGACTGCGGACCGAACAGCGCATTGGTGATCGACAATATCTGCTGCACTGCCGATCCGACCGGCATGGGCACCCCCATGGCGTCGGCTTCCTGAAGACAAAGTCGGATGTCCTTGACCGATAGGCCGGTGGCAAAGCCGAAATCGAAAGTGCGCGGCAACACCGCGCGCGGAAATTTGTCGGTCGTCGCGCTGTTGCGGCCGCTGCTCGCGTTGATGACGTCCAGCATCACGGATGGATCGAGGCCGGCTTTGACGCCCATCACCATGCCCTCGGAGGTGATCGCGAGCGCGGCGACCGACAACATGTTGTTGACGAGCTTCATGGTTTGCGCCAGCCCGGCCTTCTCGCCGACATAGAAGACCTTGCCAAACACTTTCAGAACGGCCTCGACCTCCTGGTAGGTCGCGCGCGGCGCCGCCACCATCACGGCGAGGGTGCCTTTGATGGCGCCGGCGCGGCCGCCGCTCACCGGTGCATCGACGAGCGTGATATTGGCCTTCGTAAGTGCGGCGGCAACTTCTGCGGAGACGCGCGGGCCGGTGGTCGAGAGATCGATGAAGATCCGCGCTTTGCCTCCTTTGATGACTCCGCCTGGGCCGATCGTGACCTTGCGCACGACGTCGGGTGTTGGAAGACTGCCGAGGATGATGTCCGCTTCCGAAGCGACCGCGGCGACATCGTTCGCAACGACAGCCCCCTTGGATGCCAGCGGCTGCAGCGCCGCAGGATTGGTGTCGAACACCGTGACGGCATATCCGGCGTCGAGCAGGCGCGCTGCCATGGCAGATCCCATGGAGCCTAATCCAATGAATCCGAGCCGCGCGGTGTTTGTCATCATCGTCTCCTGATCTGGCTCGCTCGAGGCTTGTCAGCTCGCAAGCCAGCCGGCCTCGACCGGCAATATCGCTCCGGTCATGTCCCTGGCAACCGGGCCGCACAGAAAGATGAGAAGGTCGGTCACGCTCTGGGCCGAAACAAATCGCCCGGTGGGCTGCTTTCCTTGCAGAAAGGCACGCTCCGCCGCGTCTCGGGGCAGACCTTGCTCGCTCATAATTTGATGGACCCGCCCTTCCGTCCCTGGGGTGAGGATAGAGCCCGGACAAATGCTGTGGCAGGTCACGTCGTACTCGAGATTCTCAAGCGCGACGGCACGCGTCAGGCCGAGCAAGGCGGCCTTGGTCGTCACGTAATCCACGCGGTTCACCGTGCCGCGCATGCCGTACACGGATGTCATATTGAAAATACGGCCGAAGTTGCGCGTGCGCATATGGGGCAGAGCCAGCCTGATGGCATGAAACGCGGCCGAGACGTTGACCGCCAGCGCAGCATTCCAGTGCTCGATCGGAAAATCAACGATCGGCGAAAAATGGCGGACGACCGCATTGTTCACCAGAATGTCGACCGAGCCGAAGCGTTCAAGACACGCTTCAATGAGGTCTTCGACGCCGCTAAGTTCGCCGACATCCGCCTCACGATACCCAATGCTGACGCCGGAGCGTTTCTCCAGCTCGGCCCGCCTGCGCTCGACCGTCGCTGGCGTTTCGAGGCCGTTCAGCATGATGCGGCATCCAGCCATCGCCAGCCCTTCGGCGATCGCAAAGCCCAAGCCGCCAGTGGATCCGGTCAAAACTGCAACGCGGCCTTGTAAAGGCTTAGCCGGCCTCGCCGCTGAGTAGCCTATAGCCGCAGCGTCCGCACCTTTACTCATTGTTGGGGACGTTCGCAGCGCGCGCAGTCATTGGCGTCCTTCAGATACGGATTTCCTCCCGAAGGTGCCGCCGTGCGACAGGTGACACATCGGCACACTAACTATGCCCGTGCATGCTGGCAAGGTTGTGGATGATGCAAGTGCGTGTGTCACGTGGGAAGATGTTTGTTGATTGCCAATCACCTTCAATCCGGCGGGCAGGGTGTCCGTTGTTGCGCTGGCAACTTTCCCCTTGCCAACATCAGAGGCTAAAGCGAAACTATCCATAATCAACAAAGACCGAACGTGTTCGGGCGAACCAATGGACGTTCGAGGGGAGAGCCACCGGAAGGGTAGCGGTTGCGCGTGCGCTGAGCACCGCGGCAAGTCGAAATGCCACGGCGTTTCTGATATGGCGACGTCCTGTCGCGGCTCATCGATCTATTTCAACTTTGCACAGGGTTTGCCTGGCGCCGCGATGAGCACCCGGCGTCGTGCGTCCTCAAATCTTTAAGCTTGCTTCGGCTGCCGCCCGGCGGCCGGCGCATACTCGGCCGGAGTCGGGCGCCGCATGATCGCGCAGCAGATTCTCAACGGCTTGGTCGTCGGCAGCGTCTACGCGCTGTTTGCGCTCGGCTTTACATTGATCTTCGGCGTGCACCACATTCTGAATATGGCCCATGGCGCGGTGTTCATGTGGGGCGCGTTCTTCGGGCTGTTTGCCATCACGCGCTTCGATCTGCCGTTTCCGTTGGGCTTTGTGCTCGCCATCGTGCTGGCGGGCTTGCTCAGCGTTGCGCTCGATTGGGTGGCGTTCCGTCCTTTGCGCAGGCGCGGTGCGCCGGAATTCTCCGCTATCGTTTCGTCGATTGGCGCCGGTCTCGTGCTTATGAATATCGCCCAGCGCGTGTCGGATACACGCGTGCTCCGCTATCCTTTCGGTACGCTTCCGATCGAAATCTACTCCTTCCTGGGCTTGCGTGTGACCTTGATCCAGGCGGTGATGGTCCTGAGCACGCTTCTGATCGTCGCCGCCCTTTTTGTTTATCTGTTCTACACGCGTTTCGGCCGGCAGATCCGCGCCGTCGCCATCAATGAGCGCACTGCGACGCTGCTCGGCGTCAATCCCAATTTCGTTTATTTCCAGACCTTCTTCATTTCCGGCGCTCTCGCCGGCGCGGCCGGCGTGCTCATCGGCATCGCCTTCAACGCCGTACATTTCCTGATGGGCGACGCCTACATGCTGCGCGCCTTTGTGGTGATCGTGCTCGGCGGTCTCGGCAGTGTGATGGGGGCGTTGATCGCCGGTCTCCTGCTCGGCTTGGTGCAGACCCTGACGATTGCCTACGTGTCGTCGGGATTGAGCGACGCGATCATCTTTTCCATTCTTTTCGTCGTGCTGCTGGTTCGGCCCACGGGCTTTTTCGGCACCTTGCGGAAGGAACAACGGGTGGCGCGCGAATGATCGATTTCGTGCTCAGCTATCTTCCGCTGCTCAATCTCATCATTCTCAATTGCGGGCTCGCCTTGAGCCAATATGTCGTGCTGCGCGCCGGCGTGTTCTCGGTCGCGACCGCGGGTCTTGCCTCGATCGGCGCCTATACGGCGGGCCTTTTAATCCTTCGCGCCGGCGTTCCCGCGCTGGTCGCCGTGTTCGGCGGTGCGTTGACCGGGATGATCGCCGCTTTGATCCTGTCGGTGCCGTTGGCGCGGCTCCGCGGCGTATTTCAGGCGATCGCCACGGTCGCCATGGTGCAGATCATCCTGTCGATTGCGCTCTATGCCGACGACATCACCGGCGGCGCCAACGGTTTGAACGGTATCCCGCGGCTGGTCGGTACGCCGGCTCTTCTTCTTTTCATCGCCGTGTGCATCTACGCCCTGTGGGGGCTCGGCCGCGGCCGCGTCGGCGCGGCGTTCGATACCATCCGCCAGGACGAGACCGTCGCGGTCTCTCTCGGCATTTCGGTGCAGTATTATCAAACGCTCGCGTTCGGCCTGTCGGGCGTGATCGCCGGCATGACCGGCGCGCTGATGGCGTGCCACAATCACAGCATCGTCCCCGAGGAATTCGGCTTCGATATGCTCACCGCGGTGCTCGCCTACGTCGTGCTCGGCGGCCGCCGCTCGGTGGCGGGACCGATCGTCGGTGCGGTGCTGCTTTCGCTGCTGCCTGAGATCGCGCGACCGCTTGCCGATAACCGGATGATTGTCGCCGGCGGGTTGATGATGCTCGCCATCATCTATCTGCCGCATGGCATCGTCGATTCGATTGCGATTGCGCGTCGTCGCGCCTCGGGGCCTCTCGCCTCCCATCCCAGCGTTGCCGGGGCTGCCGATGGCCGTGCTTAGCCTCGACAAAGTGTCACGCCGTTTCGGCGGCGTATTTGCCGTGCAGGATTTTTCCATGATCGCGCGGCCGGGCCGCATCACCGGGCTGATCGGCCCGAACGGCGCCGGCAAGACCACGGTCGTCAATCTCATTACCGGCTTGTTGAAGCTCGCCGCCGGCAGCATAACGCTTGACGGTCGTGAGATCCACGAACTGCCACCGCACGAAATCGCACGGCGCGGCGTTGCGCGGACCTTCCAGAACGTGCGCCTCCTCAAGGAAGCGAGTGTGTTGGACAATATCTTCGCCGGCTGTCGGCAGGAGGAGGCGGTGCCATTCTACGTGCAGGCCCTGGGCCTGCCCGCGATGCGGCGCGCGCGCGGAGGTTCCATTGTGCGCGCTCATGCGCTTCTGGCGGAACTTGGAATGAGCGAATACGCCAACCGTCTCGCCGGTGAATTGTCTTACGGTCATCAACGCCGCGTCGAGATCATGCGCGCGCTTGCGCTCGAGCCGGGCGTGCTTCTGCTGGACGAACCTGTCGCCGGCATGAACGATGCGGAGGCTGAGGAGCTTGGGCGCATTTTCCGCAAGCTCGCAGCCGGCGGCATGGCCGTTTTGCTGATCGAGCACAACATACGATTTGTCACCGCTCAGTGCGATGAGATCTACGTGCTTGCGACGGGAGAGCTGATCGATCACGGCGCTCCGGGCAAGGTGCTCGCAAATCCGAAGGTCGTCGAAGCCTATTTGGGGGCCGAGGCATGCTGACGGTACGTGATTTGAGCGCATTCTACGGCGGCATTGCCGCCGTTCGTGGAGCCAGCCTCACCGTCGCGGCCGGTAAATGCGTGGCTTTGATCGGTTCGAACGGCGCCGGCAAGACAACGTTGCTCAACGCAATCTGCGGCGCTTTGCGGCCGGCGTCCGGAAATATCCTGTTCGGCGAAACGAACATCACCGGCGAGCCGGCGTATCGTGTCGCCCGGCGAGGAATTCTGCTGGTGCCGGAAGGACGCCAGATACTGGGGCCGCTAACCGTCCGGGAGAATCTTGAATTAGGGCGCCTTGCGCTCGGATCGCGCCGGGGCGGCCGCCGTCCGAGCCTGGACGCGGTCTTTGATCTCTTTCCGCGGCTCGCCGAGCGGGTGGAGCAGATCGCCGGATCGCTTTCGGGCGGCGAGCAACAGATGCTCGCGATCGGGCGCGCGCTGATGGGCGCGCCGGAACTTCTGCTGCTCGACGAACCGAGCCTCGGTCTTGCGCCGATCGTCGTTGCCGCCGTCTTCGACGCGCTCAAGCGGCTCAACAGCTCGGGGCTTACGATCCTGCTGGTCGAGCAGAATGCGCGGCGCGCCCTCGAAATTGCCGACTATGCCTATGTGATGGAGCGCGGTCGCATCGTCGACGAGGGCGAGAGCTCCGGCCTTCGCACCGATCCGAACATCCAGTCACACTATCTCGGCGTTGCATTATCGCTCACGCCGACTGCCGGTGGCTCGGCACCCTGAATGCTGTGGGAATGATCAAAGTTGAACCCGCATGTCACATGGAGGGTCGTCATGGCGATGAAAAAGATGACGCGGCAGATGCTCGGGCTCGCATTCGCAGCCGTGTGTCTATTCGCGGTGCGGCCCGCGCTAGCCGAGGACTATGTGATCGGCGCGGAACTTGCGCTGACCGGCACTTATGCCTGGGTCGGCGTGCCAAGCCGCGAAGGTCTCGATGTCGGGATCGAGGAGGTGAATGCTTCCGACCTGCTCGGCGGTCATAAGCTCAAGGTGCTCATCGAAGACACCGGCAGCGACAAGACCCAGGCCATCTCGCTGATCAACCGTTTCAGTGCCCGCGACAAGGCCTTGATGGCTCTCGGCCCGAGTTCAAGCTCGGAGGGCGTGGCGATTGCCCCGGTGGCCAATGAGCTGCAAATTCCGCTCCTGACCACGACCGCGGTTTCGGAAGCGATCAACAAGAGCGGCCCTTGGGTCTTCAAGACGCCGGCGAGCCCCGCGCTTGTGATCGGCGACGTGGCGAAATACGCGGTGAACAAACCACCGGCAATCCCAAGGGAGCGCTGCAGGCCCACCGGTCAATGCTTGGGCATTTGCCGGGAGCGGAATTCTGTCTCGACTTCTTTCCGCAGCCGCACGATCTGATGTGGTCGCCGGCCGATTGGTCGTGGCTCGCCGGCTTGATGGATGTGCTGATGCCGGCTTGGTATCACGGCGTTCCGGTGCTCACGTTTC
>DATMQV010000203.1:0-3495 GCA_035566615.1 Xanthobacteraceae bacterium | reverse complement strand
GGATCATGCTTTAGTGTCGCGCGCTCTCAAGGAGGCTACAAATGCCACATTGCTCGCGCCGTTCTGCCGTGATTGCGCTTGCGCTCATCTCCGCCGGCGGCGCTATCGTTACGCCTGCTCTCGCCCAAACCGGGAAACCCGTGACGACGCCATCCGGATTGCAGATCATCGACAGCAAAGTCGGCACCGGCCCCTCGCCCAAAACCGGGCAGACTTGCGTCATGCATTACACCGGCTGGCTGTATGAGAACGGCGCCAAGGGCAAGAAATTCGATTCATCGGTCGACCGCGGCCAGCCGTTCGAGTTCAAGATCGGCATGCGCCAGGTCATTCCCGGCTGGGACGAAGGCGTCGCCACCATGAAGGTCGGCGGCAAGCGCACGCTGATCATCCCGGCCGCGCTCGGCTACGGCGCGCAAGGCGCCGGCAATGTTATTCCGCCGAACGCGACGCTGATGTTCGACGTTGAGCTGCTGGGGGTGAAGTAACGAACGCAAGCTTACATCAACTCCTGCACTAGACCGTGATCCAATTTAATTGAATCGGATCACGGTCTAAATTGTTCGTTTTGAGCATGATCTTGTCCGAAAACCGGTTTCCACTTTTCGGGATCATGCTCTAGCACTCCAGCACGGAAACATGCCCTTGCTTGCCGTATTCCAGCAACGCGCGATCGCGCGTCATCAATGTGGCGCCGAGCTCGCGCGCGGTCGCGGTGATGATACGGTCGATCGGGTCTTTCGGAGGTTTTCCCGGCAGATAGGATGATGCTATCAAGATATCGGACGACATGTCGGCGAGCCGCACGCCGGGCGCTTCGAATAAATTCGCAAACCAGCGCTCCGGCCGGATCAGCAATTGCAGCCGACCGCGCGATGACAGCATTCCCACTTCCCACGCCGTGATCGGCGACACGTAGGACGGCACGCCGTCGCGATGAGCCGTGCCCATTGCTGCGAGCGCGGCTTCAGAAAGCCGCGCGCCGTCGAAGATCCAAATCGCAGCGCAAGTGTCCCACAGGAGAGGCTGCACTCAGCGCTCCCTCTGCTCGCGGCCGTACTCCGTCTCGAGCCGATCGGCCCAATCCTTGTCGGCGGGCTGTGTGAGGTCGGTTCCGGGCATGACGCGAATAAGTCCTTTCATCGCACCGTAGGCCGGATGGACAGGCTTCTCGGCAGTCGTCGACTCCGCACCTGCAATCTGTGGCCGACGCACCCGCCGAAACACCAATTTGCGCGCCGGCATATCGACCTGCTCGCTTTCAAAGCCCGCATCGAGCCAGATCTGCGTCATCACGCTGTTTTTTGCGTTGTTGCTCCACCACGGCCGATGCTTAAGCGCCGAAGCGGGCAGCTTCGCGCCAGTGACCTTTTCGATCTCGGCGAACGTTATTGGAACGAGATCGCCGCGCTGCCGCTTGAGGAATTCGCCAAGGGCGCCGTATTTCGACATCGAACGCTCCTTCTATGTAGAAACTATATGTACTACATATTTTATGTCCTGCAAGAGTTGATCGTAGAACGCGGGCGACAATTGATTTACCCGCCCTCGCCCTCTGCCGCGGGCACGCGCATCTCGTGGAAACGGCGCTCGATCATCGCGTAGACCTCGCGCACCAGGATGTGGGTTGCGACCTCGTTTTCGGTGCGGCCGAGTTTGCCGAGCGTCGCCAACAGAACGAGATAGTTGAACGTCTCGGTCGGCAGCGTCAGGCTCAAGGCCCGCGCCTCCGAGCGGTTTTCGGGTCGCGCCATGATCGGACTGAACGCCTGTACCAATGTCCCGGGTTATAACTTGGTTATTATACCGTTAAAACCCTTGGCAGGCGAATCGAATCATGTCACGTTACGCCTCGGCGACGGTTTTCGCACAACAACCTTAAAGGCGACCCCAAAGTGGGGTCCGGGTGAGAAAACGTCGGGCTGAGAACCGCTTAAGCAGCGGGGCTGCGGCTCGGTGATCGCGGCCGCATGCGCGCCGTCGAGCACCGATCAGTGCCCCCGTACGGCCCGGCCAAGCGCCCGGTTGCGCGCGGCCTTCGCCCTGTCGGCGGCCCAGAACAGGCCGCGGCATTGCACGCGAGGGCCGTTTTCTCATGACCACCCCATCGACCAACGAGACCTGGAATCCGGAACGTGTCGCGCAACTGCGCGCCTTCGTCGGCGCGGGCATGACCTGCAGCCAGATCGCCGCGGAGATCGGCGTCACCCGTAACGCGGTCATCGGCAAAATTCATCGCCTCGGTTTAGGACCGGGGCGTCCCGCGGCAGCGCTGGGGCGGCCGTGCTCTCCCCGCACCCGGCGCCCGCGGCTTTCCTCACAACGGCAGATGCTGCGCTTGATCTCCGCCGACGCGCCGCTTGCCGCCGACGGCGCCGTCAGCGAGGCGGGCCCCGTCGATAGCGCACAATACTGCTCGCTCCTCGACCTTGAACAAGGCAAGTGCCGCTGGCCGGTGAGCGAGCGTCCGACTGCCGGAAGCGCGGCGGATTTCATTTTTTGCGGGAATCAGGCCATAGCGGGCTTCTCTTACTGCGCCGGGCACGCGCGCATGGCCTACCGCACGCCGGAGCGGCGGCGGGCATAGGCGTGCGCAGAGTTTGGGGACGTACCGTGTTGGGGTGTCGGCGGGTGCGCCTGCGTCTTGAACCGCAAGACGCAGGCGTACGCCCAAACTCTAAACGCCAAGGCGCACGCCCGCCTAACGGCAACGGATTTTTGCTGCCAGACAATAAACCAGATTAGCAAACAAGCGCGGCGGTCGCGGCGCTTGCTTTAGCTCGATGTTCATCAGTCGAGGCTATCGTTTTCCGGTTATGACACTCAACGCTCAAACGTTACTGGCTGAGCTCGACACGACGCTATCCGAGGTCTCGCAGGACTGGCGCACCGCCGTTTTGCGTCAGATCGCGGATATGTTTTTCAACGGCGCGGAGCTGTACTCCAAAGATCAGGTCGCGCTTTTCGATGCGGTGATGAGCCTTCTCCTTCCCGGTGTCGATCGCCCGACGCTGGCGGAGTTGAGCAACCGCTTGACGGGCGCCCCCCTTCCGCCGCCGAAGGTGCTGGCAAGCCTCGCCAATCATCCCGACCTGGAAGTTTGCGGCCCCGTGCTTGAGCGATCGAAAGCCCTGCCGGACAAAGTCCTCGTCGAGGTCGCAGACGGGGAGCGCATCGAGCACAGCATCCTGGCGAAGATCGCGGCTCGAGAGCAGCTCGACGAGACGGTCACCGACAGCCTGCTCAAACGCGGCAACGCGGCCATCCAGCGGACGATCCTGGAGAACCCGAACGCGCGCGTATCGGAAAACGGCTTCGCCCGCGTGATCATGGGCCTCGACGGCGACAAGAGCCTCGCGCAGATGGTCGCCGCACGCCAGGATCTGCCGGCTGAATTGCGGCCCTGGCTCAACGATATCCTGAAAAGCTAGACGCTTGTTCGGCTCGTCCCCGCCCCCGATCAAGTCGGGGGTAAACTCCGGTGGGGACGCGCTC
>DATMQV010000202.1:0-9249 GCA_035566615.1 Xanthobacteraceae bacterium | reverse complement strand
GGCTTCTGCCGCCGTCAGATGCGGGCAGGCGCGCGCCATCAATCGGCCGATCGCCATGTCCGGCTGGCTGTTGGAAAACGCCCGCCAGTCGAGAAAGCCCTTGGGCAACGGCACTTCGCCGGTCGGCAGCGCGGTATTCATCACGATCAGGCGGCTGAAACGCTCCGGCATCTCCATCGGCAGCGTCAGCCCAAGGAGGCCGCCCCAGTCCTGCACCACCAGCGTCACGTCTTTCAGATCGAGTGCGCGCACGAAGGCGATCAGGCTGTTGCGATGGAAATCGAAGGTGTAGACCGCGTCCTCCGCCGGCTTGTCGGAGCGCCCGAAGCCGAAGAAATCCGGCGCCACCACGCGGCCGCCGGTGGCGAGGAAATGCGGGATCATGCGCCGGTAGAGGTACCCCCACGTCGGCTGGCCGTGCAGGCAGAGGAAGACCGGCGCGGTGGCCGGTCCTTCGTCGACATAAGCCATCGACAATCCGGCATAGCCCGGCAAATCGGCGCGGTCGTGCGCGCGATAAGGAAAGCCGGGCACATTCGCGAGCCGCTCCGGCGGCGTCTGCAATATCTTGGTCATATGATCCCGATCGTTTTCGACCCGTAGCATGGGTTGGGTGAAACGAATCCCCTCACGCAACCTCTGGGATTGTTGATGGGTTTCGCTGCCGCTCAGCCCATCCTACACATTATGCGAGCAGTCGGCAGGATGGGTTGAGTGAATGCGGGTACAGGCTTCCGCCGCCGGCGCAATGATCAGCGCGCCGATGAGCATGCCGACGAGCGGCGAGTGCAACATGGAATCCTCCCGATGACGGCGTTGATTGGCGAAGGGCGCGGCGTTTGAATGTGTTGCTTTCGGCGCGATCGACCAAAGATGCCGCACACGACTGCGCGAAGATTTCATTCCTCTCGATCACACCCGTTTCCGACCTGATAATCCGGCAGATAGAATTTTAGGCGCTTGGCTTCCTTCGTTCGCCACCATGACGCTGCCGGATAAAGCTGCAGCATGGGCTGGGCGCTGGAATGCCGCAGAGGAACCGTGGAGAATTCGTTCCCGCACGACGATCAACTTTGCGAGAGCGCCGCTCCCTTTTTCAGATTTCGCCGTTGGAAACGCGACGGCGTTCGCCATCGTCTCTTGAGCTCAGGTTGAAAAAATACATTTGGAGCATTGTCATGATCGACCGCGCGGTCCGATACATCCGCCAGCGCGCAAGCGTTGCGCGACCCACCGCTGCATCTTTGTTTGTCATTGTGTTCACGCTGATGGGCGGCGCGCCCGCAGGTTTCGCGCAATCGTCACAAAACACCGCGGCCGCGAAGGGGCAGGGCGATGGCTGCGCCGCCGGCAACGGCGGCATCACGCTGCCGCCGGGCTTTTGTGCGACGGTGTTCGCCGACAATCTCGGCCACGCACGGCAGATGGCCTTCGGCCCCGACGGTGTTCTGTATGTGAACACCTGGAGCGGCACCTACTATCACAACGACAAAGTGCCGCCCGGCGGTTTTCTGATCGCGCTCAAGGACTCGAAGGGTGACGGCCATGCCGACAAGATCGAGCGGTTCGGCGACGGCGTCGCGCAAGGCTCGGCCGGCGGCACCGGCATTCGCGTCCACAAGAACGGCCTCTACGCCGAACAGAACGACAAGATCATCCGCTATCCGCTGCCGACCGATGGCATCGCGCCGAAGGAAAGTCCGCAGGTCATCGTCTCGGGGCTGCCGCTCACCGGCGATCATCCGATGCATCCTTTCGCCATCGACGACGAAGGCCATTTGTTCGTCGATCTCGGCTCGGCGACCAATTCCTGCCAGTTCCAGAACCGCATGCCCAATTCGCCCGGTCATCAGCCCTGCACGGAGCTCGAGACTCGCGCCGGCATCTGGCTCTACGACGCCAACAAAAAAGATCAGCATTTCTCGCCGGCGGAGCGCTACGCGACCGGGCTGCGCAATGGCGAAGGTTTCGCCTTCGACTCCGCCGGGCGTCTCTTCGTCACGCAGCACGGCCGCGATCAGCTCTCGCAGAATTGGCCGCGCTACTTCAATGCGCGTCAGAGCGCGGAGCTGCCGGCCGAGGAAATCGTGCTGCTGCAGAAGGGCGCCGATTACGGCTGGCCGGAATGCTACTACGATCAGCTGCAGAATAAGCTCGTGCTGGCCCCGGAATATGGCGGCGACGGCTAAGAGGTCGGCGTGTGCGCCGGCAAGCAAGCGCCGGTCGCGGCATTCCCTGGCCATTGGGCGCCCAACGATCTCTTGAGCTATGCGGGCAAGGCATTTCCCGCCGGCTATCAGGGCGGCGCCTTTGTGGCTTTCCACGGTTCGTGGAATCGCGCGCCCGAGCCGCAGGGCGGCTACAATGTGGTGTTTCAGCCGCTTGCTGACGGCAAGTCCGCCGGGCCTTTCATCGTCTTCGCCGACGGCTTTGCCGGCGCGGTGAAAGAGCCGGGCCGTGCCGCATTCCGCCCGTCCGGGCTCGCCATGGGGCCGGACGGCGCGCTTTATATCTCCGACGACACGCACGGCCGCATCTGGCGCGTGACTTATCACGGCGCTGCCGATGCGGCTCCCGCACCCGCGCCGGCGCCGAAGGTCGCGGGAGTGAACTCCGGCGAGCCCGGCCCGCCCGAGGGCACGCATCCCGATGCCGGCCGCACGGTTCTGGCCTCGCTGCCCGTGCCCGCGGGCGCCACGGCCGAACAGGTCGCCTTGGGCGAGCGCATCTTTCACGGCGAAGCTGCCGACGGCACCTGTGCCGGCTGTCATGGCTCCGATGCAAACGGGTCGCCGCAGGGACCGTCGCTGGTCAGCGGCAAGTGGCTGGACACGGATGGCACGTTCGTGGGCCTTCGTCACACCATCACCGATGGCGTGCCGAAGCCGAAGAACTCATCGCCGCCGATGCCGCCGCGCGGCGGCGCGCCGCTGACCGATGCCGATGTCACGGCGGTCGCCGCTTATGTCTGGGCCATCAGCCACCCGAACGGGAAATAATGGCGGCGTGAGCCCGACTATTCCGAACAGCCGCGAAAGGGTTTTGTTTGCGCATGATCTTTCCGGAAAACCGGGTTCCACTTTTTCGGCTCATGCTCTAGCGTCCTCCCGCAAGGCGATCCGGAGCGCCGGATTCGCATGGGGGAGGACGCCATGAGCCGTTCGGTCGCCGTCTTGTTTCTGGCCGCTGCGTTTGCGATGCCGGCCGCTGCGGCCGACATGCCCTCGCGCAAGGCCGGGCTCTGGGAGATCACCACTCACGTGGCCAACCATCCCATGAAGATGCAGCAATGCATCGATGCGGCGACCGATCAGGCCATGCAATCGCAGGCATCTTCCTCGGGCGCCAATTGCTCCAAGCGCGATGTGCAGAAAACGGCGACCGGCATGACGGTCGATTCGGTCTGCACGATCGCCGGCAAGACCATGACCTCGCACATCGTCGTCAGCGGCAGCTTCGACAGCAACTATTCGATGACGATCACCAGCGAGGGCGGTTCGCTGCCGGCTGCGCGCACCATCACGCTCGAGGCCAAATGGCTTGGCCCCTGCGCGGCGGATCAAAAGCCCGGCGACATGCTCATGTCGAACGGCGTCAAGATGAACATCATCGACATGCAGAAGGCTATGCGGCCGCCGGGCGCGCCCGGCGCGCAGCCCGGGCATTGATCACGCGCGGTCTCGTTTCTGGATCGTTGAAGAGGGAGCCCGGCGCGGGCCTCCGCTCATTCCCGCGAAAGCGAAAGCGGAAATCCAGTTGCGGCAGCAATGCCTGGGTCCCTGCCTGCGGGGGTCCCCATCGCGCGGGCGCGCGATGGGGACCCCTCCGCCGGGACGAGCGGAGAAATCGCAGCTTACGCCGCGCGCTTGCGCTCCTCCGGCACGAGCGAGATCGTCAGCCGCTCGGCGCCGCGCAGCACGTCGAAGGCGACGCTTCTGCCGATCCGCTCGCCGGTGAGCGCGCGGATGAGATCGTCGGCGCCGGTGATCGTCTGCCCATCGAGGCCGAGCACGATGTCGCCGGCTTTGAGGCCGGCGCGATCGGCGGCGCTGCCGGCCTCCACAGTCGCCACCATCACGGCGCTCGCCTGATCGAGCTCGGCGGCACGCCGCCGCCGCGGCGGGATCGCCGTCTGCTGTGCGGAGATGCCGATGAAGGCCCGCCGCACGCGGCCGTGGCGGACGAGTTCGCCGAGCACGAAGCTTGCGGTGTTGGCGGCGACCGCGAAGCAGATGCCTTGCGCGCCCATGATCACCGCGGTGTTGATGCCGACGACTTCGCCGCGCGAGGACACAAGCGGTCCGCCCGAATTGCCGGGATTGAGCGCGGCGTCGGTTTGGATCACGTCGTCGATCAGCCGGCCGGTCGAGGCGCGCAGCGAACGGCCGAGCGCCGAGACCACGCCGGTGGTCACCGTCGATTCGAAACCGAGCGGATTGCCGATGGCGATCACCAATTGTCCGCGCTTGAGGCTCTTGGAATCGCCGAGCGGTGCGGCCGGCAGCGTCACCGCCTGGTCGACGCGAATGAGCGCCAGGTCGGTGTCGGGATCGTCGCCGACCAGCCGCGCCTGCAGGTCCCCGCCGTCGGCCGTGGTCACGGCGATGCGGCCGCCGGCGCCGGCTGAGCCCGCGACGTGGCTATTGGTGAGGATGAGGCCGTCCGGCGCCACGACGACGCCGGAGCCGGTGCCGCCGCGATTCCCATTCCGGCCCCCGTTGGCGGAGGCGCGGTTGGGCGCGCGGACGGCAAGCCCGACCACGGCCGGGCCGATGCGGTCGACCACGTCGATGACGGCGCGCGAATAGGCGTCAAGCAACGCCTGGTCTTCGGCTGGAATGGCAGATGGTGTGGATGGCTCTGAGGCGGGGATCCCCCCGCCCAGACCGGCGTTCAGGGGTATGATTTTCACGGATTTTCGCCTTGTTTGCCCGGCATTTGCCGGACAGCACATATGGGAAGCCAGGCGCGGTTGGAAAAGGCGTCTGTGTCCACCCACAAAGGACCAGCTTTCGACCTTTGCCGAGACGCCGGCAGAGCCGCAGCCGGCCGTCCGCGGCGCTTCGGCCGTACGCCTGCTGAAAGCCGCCTAACCTTACCTATTTAGATGGGAAAACGTCGCATGCGTTGACACGCCCGATCGCATATGGTGCGGAAGATCATCCCCGAAGGAGACCTTATGGTGATCGCCCCGGTGGCCGCCCTCTCGATTGCGGCGGCGTTTCTGCTGCTCGCCGGCTGCGGCGAAGGCCAGAAGCAGGCGTCGGCGCCGCCGCCGCCGACCGTGACGGTGGCCAAGCCGATCGGGCGCTCGGTGGTCGACCAGGACGAATATGTCGGCCGCTTCGTTGCCGTCGATAGCGTGGAAATACGCTCGCGCGTCTCCGGCTACCTGTCGGAAATCCATTTCACCGACGGCCAGCTGGTGAAGAAGGGCGATCTCCTCTTCGTCATCGACCACAAGCCGTTCCAGATCGCGCTCGACCAGATGCGCGCCAATCTTGCGCAGGCGCGCGCCAATCTCGCTTTCACGGAAGCCGATCTCGCCCGCGGCCAGGAGCTGGTGCGCAACAAGACGATGACCGAGCAGGTCTTCGATCAGCGCAAACAGGCGAAGAGCGTGGCGGAAGCCGGCGTCTCGGCGCAGGAGGCGATGGTCCATCAGGCCGAGCTCGACCTCAACGAATATTCCAATCTGCGCGCGCCGATCGACGGCCGCATCGGCGACCGCCGCGTCTCTGTCGGCAACCTGGTGACCGGCGGCAACGGCTCCAACACCACGCTGCTCGCCACCATCGTCTCGGTCGATCCGATCCGCTTCGAGTTCACCTTCGACGAAGCATCCTATCTGCGCTATCAG
This sequence comes from Xanthobacteraceae bacterium, assembly GCA_035566615.1. Lineage (GTDB taxonomy): Bacteria > Pseudomonadota > Alphaproteobacteria > Rhizobiales > Xanthobacteraceae > BOG-931. The sequence continues at coordinate 3,389 of DATMQV010000202.1, read as the reverse complement.
CGCTTCGCCGGCGCGGCCGGCAAAATGGCGAACGCCGACGGCGGCATTGCGGTCACGCTCAAGCTCATCGACGAAGACGATTTCAGTCACCCCGGCCGGATGGACTTCGTCGACAACGTCATCGACAAATCCTCGGGCACGATCCGCGGCCGCGCCATCTTTGCCAACACGGACGGACACTTTACCCCAGGCATGTTCGGCCGCGTTCGCGTGCCCGGTTCGCTGCCGCACACCACGTTGCTTGTTCCCGACGCCGCCCTCGGCACCGAGCAGTCGCGCAAATACGTGCTGGTGGTCGACGACAGCAACACCGTCCGCCTGAAATATGTGACGCCGGCTCAGCTCGACGGCGGCTTGCGCGTGATCAAAGACGGCTTGGCCGCGAACGATCGGGTGATCGTCAACGGCCTGATGCGCGCGCGCCCGGGCGGCAAGGTAACCCCGCAGGAAGAGGGCGCGCCGCCCGCGCCGTCGGCGGGGAAAGAGGCGAGCAAGAACGGCGCCCAGACCAAGGCGGATTGAGTCGTGAGCGAAACTCGGCCCTACTATCCGCTCGTCCCCGCGCAGGCGGGGACCCAGTTGCTGGATACCCGCTTGCGCGGGAATGAGCGAAATGTGCCGTCCGGTCCGAGCAGGCCATAGATGCGCATCTCGCATTTCTTCATCGACCGGCCGATCTTTGCCGCTGTGATCTCGGTGATCATTACAATCCTGGGCGCCGTGTCGTTTCTGCGCCTGCCGATCGCGCAATATCCCGAGATCGCGCCGCCCTTGATCAGCGTCACCGGCCAATATCCGGGCGCCAGCGCCGAAGTCGTCGCCTCGACCGTGGTCACGCCGATCGAGCAGCAGATCAACGGCGTCGAGAACATGATCTATATCGCGTCGAACTCGACCGCCGACGGCCGCTTCTCCATCGCAGTCAGCTTCGAACTCGGCACCAATCTCGACATCGCGCAGGTACAGGTGCAGAACCGCGTCGCCATCGCCAATCCGCGCCTGCCGGCGGATGTGCGCAATATCGGCGTCACGGTGCAGAAGGCGTCGCCCGACCTGATGATGGTCGTGCATCTTTATTCGCCGGACAAGTCGCGCGACACGTTGTTCATCTCCAATTACGCGACGCTGGAAGTGACCGACGCGGTCATCCGCGTCGACGGCGTCGGCTCGATCACCGTGTTCGGGGCGCGCGACTATGCGATGCGGGTGTGGCTCGATCCCGATCGCATGCAGTCGCTTGGATTGACGGCGAACGACGTCACCAACGCGCTGCAAGGCCAGAACATCCAGGTCGCATCCGGCATGCTCGATCAGCCGCCGGCCAAGCAGCAGGGCGCTTTCCAGATTTCGGTGCGGACGCTCGGCCGGCTCGCCGATCCCGAGGAATTCTATTCGATCGTCATCAAGGAAACGCCGAGCGCGGTGGTGCGATTGAAGGACGTCGCCAAGGTCGAATTGGCGGCGCAGGACTACTCATCGAACTCCTATCTCGATCACTATCCCGCGGTCGCGCTCGGGATCTTTCAACGTCCCGGTTCGAATGCGCTCGAGACCGCGCAGGCCGTGCGCGACCTGATGGAGAAGCTCTCGAAGCGCTTCCCGACCGGCGTCAAATACGACATCTTCTTCGATCCGACGCAGTTCATCCGGGAATCCGTCGACGCGGTGATCCACACCATCGCCGAAGCCATCATCCTGGTGGTGCTGGTGGTGATCCTGTTCCTGCAGACATGGCGGGCGGCGATCATTCCCTTGGTCGCCATCCCGGTGTCGCTGGTCGGCACCTTCTTCCTGATGGCGGCGTTCGGATTCACGCTCAACAATTTGTCGCTGTTCGGCCTGGTGCTGGCGATCGGCATCGTGGTCGACGACGCCATCGTGGTCGTCGAAAATGTCGAGCGCAATATCGCCACCGGCCTTGCCCCGCGCGAAGCGGCGAAGAAGAGCATGACAGAGGTCGGCTCGGCCTTGATCGCCATTGCGCTCGTGCTGTGTGCCGTGTTCGTGCCGTCGGTGTTCATCACCGGCATCTCCGGCCAGTTCTACCGCCAATTCGCGCTCACCATCGCCGGCGCCACCATCATTTCGCTGATCGTGTCGCTGACCTTGTCGCCGGCGATGTGCGCGCTCCTCCTCAAGCACCACGATCCCACCCACCGCGAACGCTGGTGGCAGGTGCCGATCCATCGCTTCTTCGGCGCCTTCAATTGGAGTTTCGACAAGGTCGGCGGCGGGCTTTCCTGGCTTGCCAGCCGCACCGTGCGCCGCGCCGCCATCATGTTTGCGATCTATGTGATCGTCATCGGTTTCGGCCTCAACGCCTTTCGGCAGACGCCGGTCGGCTTCATCCCGCAAGTCGACGGCGGCTATCTGATCGCGGTCGTGCAATTGCCGCCGGGCGCCTCGCTTTCACGCACCGATGAAGTACAGCTGCGCGCGCTCGATATCGCGCTGCAAGTGCCCGGCGTGGCGCACGGCGTGAACGTGGTCGGCTTCTCCGGCGCCACCTTTACCAACGCGCCCAATGCGGGCGCGATCTTCATCACGCTCAAGCCATTCGAGGAGCGCGCCAAGGATCCGGCCCAATCGGCGCGGGGCATTCAGGCCGAACTGAGCAAACGGCTGTCGCAGATCCAGGACGGCTTGCTGTTTGTCGTGCTGCCGCCGCCGGTGCGCGGCATCTCGAGCTCCGGCGGCTTCCGTATGATCGTTGAGGATCGCGCCGGACACGGGCCCGACGCGCTGCGCGCGGTCACTGCCGATCTCATGGCGCGCGCCAACCAAACCTCCGGCGTCACCCGCGTCTTCACGATGTTCGAGACATCGACGCCGCAAATCTATCTCGACATCGACCGCACCAAGGCGCAGCTTCTCGGCGTCAATGTGCAGGACGTGTTCAACGCCCTGCAGGTCTATATCGGCTCAGTCTACGTCAACGACTTCAATCTGTTCGGCCGCACCTACCGGGTCACCGCGCAGGCGCGTGACGAGGACCGGCGCAACATCGCCGACGTGCTCAAGATCCGTGTGCGCAATTCAAGCGGCGACACCGTGCCGCTCGGCTCGTTCACCACCGTGCGCGACATTGCCGGGCCGTTCCGCGTGCCGCATTACAATCTCTATCCGGCGGCCGAACTGGACGGGGAGCCTGCGCTCGGATTTTCGCAAGGCCAGGGCATCGGCATCATGGACAAGCTCGCAGCCGAGACGCTGCCGGACGGCTTCGCCGCCGATTGGACGTCGCTTGCCTTCCAGCAGATCAGGGCCGGCAACACGGCGATGTTCGCCTTCATCCTCGCGGTGGTGTTCGTGTTTCTGGTGCTCGCCGCGCAGTACGAAAGCCTGACGCTGCCGCTTGCGGTCATCATGATCGTGCCGATGTGTCTGGT
>DATMQV010000201.1:0-14377 GCA_035566615.1 Xanthobacteraceae bacterium | reverse complement strand
TCGCTTTGCTCGCCACCTCCCCCGCGGGCCGGGGAGGAGTGAGGCGTGGCGCATGATAGGCAAGCTTAAAGGCGTGATCGATTCCTACGGCGAGGATCACGTGATCCTCGACGTGAACGGCGTCGGCTATCTGGTGCATTGTTCGGCGCGCACGCTGCAGGAGTTGCCGCCGGCCGGGCAGGTGGCGACGCTCTCGATCGAGACTTATGTGCGCGAGGATCAGATCCGCCTGTTCGGCTTCATGACCGACGTCGAGCGCGAGTGGTTCCGGCTGCTGCAGACGGTGCAGGGCGTGGGCGCCAAGGTTGCGCTTGCCGTGCTCGGCACGCTCAAGCCCGCCGATCTTGCGTCCGCGATCGCCATGCGCGACAAGGCGATGGTGGCGCGCACGCCCGGCGTCGGGCCGAAAGTCGCCGAGCGTGTCGTCACCGAGCTGAAGGACAAGGCGCCGGCCTACGCCGAGGTCGATCCGGCTTTGGTCCGGCTCTCCGGCGCCCTCGAGGACCGGCGCGCGCCGCAGCCGATCAGCGATGCGGTTTCGGCGCTGGTCAATCTCGGCTATGGCCAGCCGCAAGCCGCGGCGGCAGTTGCCGCAGCCGTGCGCAGCGCCGGCGAGGGCGCCGAGGTCAAGACGCTCATCCGGCTGGGGCTCAAGGAGTTGGCGAAGTGAAACGGCCGGTAAAGCTCGTCAAAGGGGATCGCGTATTGGTCGATGCGGCGATCGCGGCGATCAAACAACGTTACCGCAACGACTGGCAGGAGGTCGGCGCGGCGCTACGCACGCGCTCCGGCAAGATCTTTACCGGCGTCAATCTCGATGCCTATCTCGGCCGCATGGCGGTGTGCGCGGAAGCGGTGGCTTTGGGCCGCGCCTTTGTCGAGCTCGGCGCCGACGGCATCGAGACGATCGTCGCCGTGCGCCATCCGCCGCCGGACGAGAAGGATCAGAATATCCGGGTAGTGTCGCCATGCGGCGCCTGCCGCGAGCTGATCTTCGACTATGATCCGAAAGCGCGGGTGATCGTGCCGAACGGCAAATCGCCGGGCATCGTGACGATTAGCGATCTGTTGCCGAACAAATATCGGCGAGGGCCGGAGACGTGACTGCCACCCCTGGACGCAAGCTCGTGAGTGCCGAGCACCGCGACGAGGACGCGGCGGAGGCCTCACTGCGGCCGCAGAAGCTTTCCGAATTCGTCGGCCAGGAGCAGGCGCGCAAGAATCTCGCGGTCTTCATCGAGGCGGCGCGCGCGCGCAAGGAAGCGCTCGATCACGTGCTGTTCGTAGGCCCCCCGGGCCTCGGCAAAACGACGCTGGCGCAGATCGTGGCGCGCGAGCTCGGAGTGAATTTCCGCGGCACGTCGGGACCGGTGATCGCCAAAGCCGGCGATCTCGCGGCGCTCCTCACCAATCTGGAAGAGCGCGACGTCTTGTTCATTGACGAGATCCACCGCCTCAATCCGGCGGTCGAGGAAGTGCTTTACCCGGCCATGGAGGATTTTCAGCTCGACCTGATCATCGGCTCTGGGCCGGCGGCGCGCTCGGTGAAGCTCGATCTCGCCAAATTCACGCTGGTCGGCGCGACCACGCGTGCGGGGCTTCTCACCAATCCGCTGCGCGACCGGTTCGGCATTCCGGTGCGGCTCAATTTTTATTCGGTGGCGGAGCTCGAACAGATCGTCAATCGCGGCGCGCGCGTTCTCGGCATCGGCATCACGCCCGATGGCGCCAATGAGATCGCGCGGCGGGCGCGCGGCACGCCGCGCATCGCCGGCCGGCTGTTGCGCCGCCTGCGCGACTTTGCCGCCGTCGCCGGCGCGGCTTCGATCGATCGGGCGGTCGCCGACAAGGCGCTGGCGGCGCTCGAAGTCGACGCTGCCGGACTTGACGCCATGGACCGGCGTTATCTGACGACGATTGCCGTGAGCTATGGCGGCGGTCCGGTCGGCGTCGAGACGCTCGCCGCCGCCTTGTCGGAGCCGCGCGATGCCATCGAGGACATCATCGAGCCTTATCTCATTCAATGCGGACTGTTGCAGCGCACCCCGCGCGGACGGCTGATCACGAGCCACGCCTTCCGGCATCTCGGCCTGGCCGAGCCGGCGCGCGATCCGGCGCAGTTCGGATTATTCGGCGCGAGCGAGGAGGAATAGCGTTTCGTTTGTCCGGCTAGTTCGCGTTCGCGCTAAAATCGCGGCGACGCTGGCGACGACCGTGACGGGCGCGTCCGCTTCTCGTCCCTGCCGGAAGCGGACCGGCCGCCGACGCCCGTCGAAACCACGCGACGCGTTCGACGTTGGGAGTCGACGATGTTCTGTGCGGGACTATCATCGGCGGCGGCGCGTAACCCTGTCTGCGTGGATCAATAGCAAGGCGGATAGGGAGCATACCCGCATGCTCTGATGTTGTAGTAATTTGGAGCCGCCGCCGCGGCACCGACGGCGGCCGCACCGTCGCCGCGATAAGCTCCGCCGTAATAGGTGCCGCGGTAGCCGGTCGCACGAGCGCCGCCATCGACTCCGACAGCCTCGACGCCGCCGCCGTGGACTCCGGCAGCCTCGACTCCGCCGCCATGGACTCCGGCAGCCTCGACTCCGCCGCCGTGGACTCCGGCAGCCTCTACTCCGCCGCCATGGACTCCGACAACCTCGACCGCGCCGCCGTGGACTCCGACGGCCTCAACTCCGCCGCCGCGGATTCCGGCAGCGTAAGCGCCGCCACCACGGACTCCGGCAGCGTACACACCGCCGCCAACGCGGACTTCACCGGCTAATGCTTCGGTCGAAACACATACGATGCCAAGGATGGCAGCGGCGGCAATTGAAACGACGGTCCTATTTGACGAGGAGCCTGGCGACATTTGGACGTGGCCTTTTCTCAGGAAGTTGCCGGGCTTCGGTTGAAGCCCATGCAAAACGATCCTAGGTCGCAGGAGTGATGTTCGGGTATCTCGATAACAACAAAAAGCCAGCAATTCTCAGGACAGATTTAGATAATTTGTCGGGATGCTGCGCGGTGCAGGTCGGTCTGCCTTCCGGCTGGAATGCCTAGCTCACGTTCGTGGTTTCGCCGGCGCCATCTACGACGACCACGGACGTTTCGGGCGCAAATCATTTCAAGTCGCGACGTGTCAATGGCTTGGCGAAGACCGTTACGATCGTTGCATTGCCGGTGACATTGGAGAGAACGATCTCGACCCTGGCCACCATGCTTTTATTCTTGACGTAGCCTCCATACCAACCCTGCGTTCCTTGAAAGCCCTCGATGCCCGCGAGCGCGCGCGTCGCCGGATCTTCGAACCACACAAGCGTCGGGTCGGCCGCCTGAAAGGCGGCTTTCACAGCTTCGGCGATTTGCTTCGCCTTTTCGGGCGGCTGTGACGGTTCCGCGCCAAAGCCGGAGGAATCGCAACGATACTCGTAGCGGGCGCCTTCACCTCGCTTGTAGACGTAACAAGTGTTGATCAGGCCGCCGATGGCTTGGGTGCCTTGCCAGACCGGATCGCCGCGCGGGTCGACGGTTGCCTTGCCTTTGAGCTTTGCGAAATTGCCGGAGCGCGCGGCCAGAATCTTCTGCAGCGACGCGCACACCTCGTCCGCGCAATCGGCCAAGGCCGGCGTTGCGAGCATCAGCGCAAGCACCGGCGCGACCAGCCGCAGCCATCGCCATCCTCGTGTCATCGCGATCGTCCCCCACAGCGATGCGCCAACTATAAAGCCAGCGCAAAGCGCCGCGGCAAGTGGCGTGGCGATCGCGCTGACGCGGCGGCAGGTCTATGATACCACGCCGGCCATCGAGCGGCTTTTGTCTGGAGTCAACATGCCAAGGACGATGACAGGCGGTTGCCATTGCGGGCGCGTGCGTTTCCGCGTCACGGCGGACCTCGCGCGCATCACCGAGTGCAATTGCTCGATCTGCACCAAGAAGGGCTTTCTGCATTTGATCGTGCCGCCGGAGCAATTCGAGCTTCTTAGCGGTGCGGACGCGCTGACCATCTATCGGTTCAACACCGGCACGGCCAAGCACACATTTTGCTCGACCTGCGGCATTCACGCCTTCTATGTGCCGCGCTCCGATCCCGACAAGATCGATATCAACGTCCGTTGTCTGGACGATGTCGAAATCGCAGCGATCAAGCCGCATACGTTCGACGGAAAGAACTGGGAGCAATCGATGGCCGGGCGGGTACCGTGGAAGTAGGACGCACCATTTCGCTTGATGGCGAGATTCGCGATGGACGCCACGTCTTCATCGTGCGCGTCTACTATGAGGACACCGATTTTACCGGCATCGTCTATCACGCCAACTATCTGCGCTTCATGGAGCGTGCGCGGACCAATTACCTGCGCTTGATCGGCGCCGATCATCGGGCGCTGTTCGAGGCGGCGGAACGGGAAGCGCCCGGTTTTGCCTTCGTGGTGCACTCCATGACGATCGATTTTCGGCGGCCCGCGCGCATGGACGACGTGCTTGAGGTGATCACCGAACCGCAAGTGGTGAAGGGCGCTTCCATCACGCTGCGCCAGCGCGTCATGCGCGGCGAGGAGCTTTTGGTCGATGCGACGGTGCGTTTCGCGCTGATCAGCGAGGGCCGCGCCCGGCCGATCCCAAAAGCGCTGCGGGTCGCCATGAAGGCCGATCTCGATACCAGAGCGGGATGACTCTTCTTCGAATCGTCATCACACTCTGGCGCGCATGATCTTTTCCGACAATCGGCTCCCACCCCCGGATCAAGTCCGGGGCAGGCTTTTTCGGGATCATGCTTTAGGCAGCAATCGGGTCGGCGGAGCGGGGCGCGCCACCTTATATTGGCTTTATGGGTGAACATGGTTCCGGCGATCGTGGCTATGCGCTGTTCGAGACGGCAATCGGGCGCTGCGGCATTGTTTGGAGCGCGCGCGGCATCGTTGGCGTGCAGTTCCCGGAGCGCGGCGAGCAAGCAACCCGAAACCGTCTGCTGCGACGTTTCCCACGCGCCTGCGAGACGATGCCCCCGCAAGCCGTGCAGCACACGATCGAGGACATCGTCGCGCTGCTTGCCGGCGAGCGCCGGGATTTGAGCGCAGCGGTCCTCGACTGCGAGGCCGTGCCCGACTTCAATCGCCGCGTCTACGACGTCGCCCGCGCCATTCCGGCGGGCACCACGTTGTCCTACGGGGAAGTCGCCGAGCACCTCGGCGACCGAAACCTGGCCCGCGATGTCGCGCAGGCACTCGGGCAAAATCCGTTCCCAATCATCGTGCCGTGCCATCGCGTCATGGCGGCGGGCGGCAAGACCGGCGGCTTTTCGGCGCCGGGCGGCGTACGCACCAAGCTCCGCCTCTTGTCGATCGAGGGGGCGCAGCCCGGCGGTCCGACGCTGTTTGCCGATCTCCCGCTCGCGTCGCGACCGCGGCGGCGCGCTTGATCCTGATCATACTCTGAGCATCGACGCGTGCCCCGATGTCATGTAAATACTATTTACATGAACTGGTCGAAGGAAGATAAGGAAAGCCCGCGCGGCTATCACCACGGCAATCTGAAGGAAGCGCTGTTGCGCGCCGCGCTCGAATTGATCGCGCAAAAGGGGCCGGCCGGCTTCACCTTTGCCGAGGCCGCGCGCTGGGCCGGCGTCAGTCCCGCCGCTCCTTATCGGCATTTCCGCGATCGCGACGAGCTTCTGGCGAGCGTGGCGCTGCGTGGCTTCCATCAATTCGAACAGGCGCTGGCACGCGCCTGGGACGAGGGGCGGCCGGATGTGTTCTTTGCCCTCGATCGGCTAGGCCGGGCTTATCTCGATTTCGCGCGCAGCGAGCCCGCCTATTATTCGGCCATGTTCGAGGGCGGAGTTCCGCTCGCCGACAATCCCGAATTGCGCGACGCGGGCGACCGCGCCTTTGCGGTGCTCCGCGCTGCAGCCGAAAAGCTTTGCGCGCAGGTGCCGGCGCGCGATCGTCCGCCGGCGCTGATGGTGGCTTTGCATATCTGGGCGATGGCGCACGGCATCGCTTCGTTGTTCGGACGCGGTGACGCGGCGCGGCGCGCCTTGCCGATTGCAGCCGAGGAACTGCTCGAAGCTCAGACGTTGATTTATTTGCGCGGCTTGGGAGTGGCTAGCGCAAAGCCGGCACAATGAACCAGCGAAAAGGCTGGGCCGGCGGCTTCTCCGAGCAAAGTATTGGCCTGTGCGATCTTCGGTCGCGGGCTTGCCGCAGCAGGTTTGCGCACTAACTGGCGTGCCAAGCCGAAGTCCCGTCCCGCCTCCCAGCCAGCCTCGACGCTGGCCATCTTCACGAAGGCGAGAGCTACTTGACAGTTCGCGGCGGCGATGTAAATGTTATTTACATTCACACTTGGGAGGTCCCGACATGGTCCTCGTGGACAAACTCGACGAAATCGGAAAGCCGGCCTGGATCGCACTCATTGTGCTCGGCTTCATGGCTTGGTGGCCGGTCGGCCTCCTCGCCCTCGCATTCTTTTTAGGGAGCGGCAGAATGGGATGCTCGTATCGGCACGGCGGCAACTGGCAGGCACACTGGCAGTCGAAGATGGAGCGCATGCAAGGCAAAATGGATCGCATGCGGTCCAAGATGGAAGGTCGCGACTGGTGGGGCACCCCGCCTTCGAGTGGCAACCGCGCCTTCGATGAATACCGCTCCGAAACGCTGCGCCGGCTTGAAGACGAGCAGCGCGAATTCAAGGAATTCCTGGAGCGGCTTCGCTTTGCCAAGGACAGATCCGAATTCGATCAGTTCATGGCCGAGCGCCGCAACCGCCCGCCCACCGAGGGTCCGCAGGGCCCGCAGCCACCCCAACCGCCACAGTCGCCTTTCGCCTGAGCTAATTCTTTCGCAGCGACAACCTTCCTGGCCGCCCGTCTCGAAGACGGGCGGCCTTGGCATTTTCGAGGAATAAGGGCTGGCGCTTTTGCCTTAACCGGGCGTTAAGCATATCCGCGTTTCGTAAGCGCCGAACGACCGGAGTAGCGCCCTAGTTTGGACAAGTTTCGCGATGATTTCGGTCAGGCCGGTGACGGGTCCGGCTTGGGTCCTCGTAAAATCATTAGGTCGCGGTCGGCGCGCAATGCGGCTGCCCCTGCCTTTGGTCCCGGCGCTAGTGCAAGGGCACTAGTGCGCCGCCCCGGTCATTGGCCCGGCTGGTTTGCCGAAAGGACGCGCCCATGAATCCTGCCGACATCTCAGCGTCGGCCATGCCGTTGACCTCGTCCGATCTGTCGCTGTTCCACCTGTTCTGGCAGGCCCATTGGCTGGTCAAGACGGTGATGCTCGGTCTGATCATCTGTTCCATATGGGTCTGGGCGATTGCCATCGACAAAACCATGCTGTTCCGGAGGATTCGCAAGGCGGCGGATTCTTTCGAACAGGCGTTCTGGTCGGGGCAGTCATTGGAGGAACTCTACACATCGCTGGCCGCCAAACCCGGCCACTCGACCGGCGCGCTGTTCGTTGCCGCCATGCGCGAATGGAAGCGGAGCTTCGAGGGGCACGCCCGCTCATTTGCCGGCCTGCAGATGCGCATTGAGAAGGTCATGGATGTCGCCATCGCGCGCGAGGTCGAACATATGGAGCGGCGGCTTCTGGTGCTGGCGACGGTCGGTTCGGCAGGGCCCTTTATCGGTCTGTTCGGCACGATCTGGGGCATCATGACGAGCTTCCAGTCGATCGCCGCCTCCAAGAATACGTCGCTGGCGGTAGTGGCGCCCGGCATCGCGGAAGCGCTGTTTGCGACCGCGATTGGTCTTATTGCCGCCATTCCGGCGACGATTTTCTACAATAAGTTCATTTCCGAAGTGAACCGGCAGGCGCAACGCCTGGAAGGGTTTGCCGACGAATTCTCCGCGATCCTATCGCGGCAGATCGACGAACGGGGTTAGGGGCGGGGGCGGGTCATGGCGGCGAATGTCGTCAGTGGGTCGTCCGGCGGACGCGGCAGACGCGGCCGCCGCGCGGTGATGAGCGAAATCAACGTGACGCCCTTCGTCGACGTCATGCTGGTGCTCCTGATCGTTTTCATGGTGTCGGCACCGTTGCTGACCGTCGGCGTGCCGCTCGATTTGCCGCAAAGCCAGGCCAAGTCGCTTGAGCAGGACCGCGAGCCGCTGACGATTTCAGTGAATGTGCGCGGGCAGATCTTTTTGCAGAATACCGAGATCACGCCCGAAGATCTCGTACCCAAGCTCAAGGCCATCACCGACGCGCGCGGCGGGTTGGATGAGCGCGTCTACGTTCGCGGCGACAAGAAAGTTGATTACGGCACGATGATGCGGGTGATGGGCCGGCTGTCGGCGGCGGGCTATCATCGCGTCGCGCTGGTCACGGAAGTCGAGCAGGGCGGGGGATGAGGCGCAGCCTGATCATATCGGGGATCCTGCACGCCGTGCTCCTGTTGTGGGGCGTGATCGCGTTTGTGGCGCGGCCCAGCGAGGCGCCGCATGCCGATCCGCTGCCGGTCGAATTCGTTTCCGCAACGCAATTTTCGCAGCTGACCGCCGGCGTCAAAAACGCGCCCAAGCCGATCGACAACGCAAAGCCCCTGGCCGACAAGGTCGGCGAGCCGAAGCCGGTGAAAGAGCTCGCACCGAAGGTCGTCGACAAACCGGAGATCAGGACCGACTCCGCGCCGCCGCCGGAGCCGAAGCCCGAGGCGAAATCGCAGCCCAAGGTCGCGGAGAAACCCCAACCGAAACCGGAGCCAAAGGCGGAACCGAAGCCGGCCGAGAAAGCGGACAAGCCCAAGGACAAGCCGAAGCCCGATCAGGTCGCCGACGAATTGAAAAAAGACGAGGCGAAGAAGCCGCCGAAGCCTGAGAAGAAGCAGCGCGAGTTCAAACCCGATCAGATCGCCGAGGAATTGAAAAAGGACGAGGCGAAGAAACAGCGGCCGTCGCCGAAATTCGATGCCGACCAGGTGGCGGCCTTGCTCGACCACCGTGAGCCGCAGCGCCAGGTGGCGACCGCCGAGTCGCTCAACAGCGTCGCCTCGCTCGGCGCTCCGGTCGGCCAGGCCGCGCATCTGTCGCAGAGCGAGCTTGATGCGCTGCGCGCCAAGTTGATCTCGTTGTGGAATCCGCCGGCGGCCGTGAGCGTGCACCCCGATCAATATGTCGTCACCATTCGCATCCGGCTTGCACGCAATCACCGGCTGGTCGGCCAGCCGGAGGTTCTGACCAGCGGCGACGGTCCGTTATTCGAGGCGACGCGCGACAGCGCGGTGCGCGCCGTGTTCCAGGCTCAGCCCTACGACATGCTTTCGCTGACCACCTACGATCAGTGGAAGGAAATCGATATCAACTTTGATCCCCGCGAGGTTTTCGGTGGTTGATCGCCGTAATTTGTTTCTTGCCGCTCCCGCAATGCGCGTGAATGCAGTGAACGAACTCAGCAGTCTTAATCCGAATTTGCACAGGGCGGCGCGACATGTCGCGCGAGGCTTGAGCCGGCGCGATGCGCTTGTTCTCAGCGGCGCGGCGGCGGCCGGTCTCGCCATCGCTACGGCGCCGGCAAGAGCCGTTACGGTCGACATCACGCAGGGCAATGTGCAGCCCATGCCGATCGCGATCCCGGATTTTCTCGGCGGAACGCCGGCCGACAACGAAACCGCGCATGGCGTCACGCAGATCATCACCAACAATCTCAAGCGCAGCGGCTTGTTCGCGCCGCTCGATCCGGCCGCGTTTCTTGAAAAGATCACGAGCGTGGACGCGGTGCCGCGTTTTCCGGACTGGCGCACCATCAACGCGCAAGCGCTCGCGATCGGGCGGATCACGCGTCAAAGCGACGGACGGCTGAAAGCGGAGTTTCGGCTGTGGGATGTGCTGGCAGGCCAGCAACTCGCCGGCCAGCAATATTTCACCACCCCCGACAATTGGCGGCGCATCGCTCACATCATTTCGGACGCGATCTACGAGCGGCTGACCGGCGATAAGGGCTACTTCGACACCCGTATCGTGTTCGTCGACGAGACCGGGCCGGCCGAGCGCCGCATCAAGCGGCTCGCGATCATGGATCAGGATGGCGCCAACGTGCGTTATCTCACCCGCGGCGACGAACTGGTGCTGACGCCGCGTTTCTCGCCGTCCACGCAGGAGATCACCTACATGGCGTACGGCGCCGGTGATCCGCGCGTTTATTTGCTCAATATCGAAACCGGGCAGCGCGAAATCGTCGGCAATTTTCCCGGCATGAGTTTCTCGCCGCGCTTTTCGCCCGACGGGCAGCGCGTGGTCATGAGCCTGCAGGAGGGCAGCAACTCCAACATCTTCGTCATGGACTTGCGCTCGAAGGCGATGACGCGCCTGACCGACACGGCGGCGATCGACACCGCGCCGTCCTATTCGCCGGATGGCGCGAGAATCTGTTTTGAGTCCGATCGTGGCGGCCGACCGCAGATTTACATCATGGCGGCGTCCGGCGGGGCGGCGCAGCGGATCAGCTTCGGCGACGGCTCCTATTCGACGCCGGTCTGGTCGCCGCGCGGCGACTACATCGCCTTCACCCGGCAGGCCGGAGGCAAATTCGCCATCGGGGTGATGAAGCCGGATGGCAGCGGCGAGCGCGTGCTGACGGAAGGCTTCCACAACGAGGGGCCGACCTTCGCGCCCAACGGCCGGGTGATCATGTTCTTCCGCGATCCGGGCGGCAGCGGCGGGCCGTCGCTCTACACCATCGACATCGCCGGCCGTAACGAGCTCAAAGAACCGACCCCGAGCTTTGCCTCCGACCCGGCCTGGTCACCGCTACTTTCGTGAGTGTCTGCAGGCGGTTGTGGCGGTTCCGTGCAACCTGTAGGGTCCCCATAACGTTGCCGCATTCACGCCCCATTAACCACAACGGAAGCTTTAGGGGTGATCAGTGGGTTCGAAGCTTCTTTGCAACGCTGCATCAAGGTTGACGGAACGTTCGTTTAACGAAGGCGCTGCTAGATCGCTCCTTCAGGGACCAACCATGTCCGCCGGGAACGGAACATTGGAGGCACCGGAATGAACGTTATGACCTCGTTGCGTAGCGTCGGATTTGCGGCCGTCATGTTGGGCGTATTGGCGATCGCCGGCTGCGCCAAGCAGACGCCCGATCAGACCGCGATGGCCGGCGCCGCCGTGCCGGGCAGCCAGCAGGATTTCATCGTCAATGTCGGCGACCGCGTCTTCTTCGAGAGCGACTCGTCGGATCTGACGCCGCAAGCGCGCGACACCCTCGACAAGCAGGCGCAGTGGCTCAATCAATACAGCCGTTATGCGTTCACCATCGAAGGTCACGCCGACGAGCGCGGCACGCGCGAATACAATATCGCGCTCGGCGCTCGGCGTGCGCAGACCGTGCAAGCGTATCTCGTCTCGCGCGGCGTGATGGCGCAACGCATGCACACCATCTCCTACGGCAAGGAACGGCCTGTCGCGGTGTGTAACGACATCTCGTGCTGGTCGCAGAATCGCCGCGCCGTGACGGTGCTCAATCAGAGCTCTTAAAGCGCCGGGTGTTGCGGACGATCCGCGCAACCACGTCCTGCTGAACCGCTGGCTCATCGGCGCCCTCGCGGCGCCGATGGGCGTTTGGCCGTCATGGTTGTTTCGTGCGGATGTGTTTCGTCTTGCCAAAGCGCCAGCGAAATCGGATCGTACCCTCCGCTTTATCGCCAGATTCGTCTCTATTCTCTTGCATAAAATTTGAAAACAAGGCTCCGCCGATGGCCAAAGCCGGGTCCGTTTGGGCAGCCCTTCTTTTGCCCGCCGTGTTTGTTCTCGCCGCCTGCGGGCAGGAGAATCGCTATGCCGCACCGCCGCCGCAGAAGGTCCCGGTCGCGCCCCCGGTCGAGCAGAAGGTTTCGGAGTATTTCGAATCGACCGGCAACATGGCCGCCATCAATACGGTCGATCTCGTCGCCCGCGTGCAGGGCTTCGTCCAGGCGATCAGCTACGCCGACGGCGATTACGTCAAAAAGGGCACTTCGCTGTTCACCATCGAACCGGAGCCCTACCGGCTCAAGGTCGAGGCTGCCAAGGCCGCGGTCACGAGCGCCCAAGCAACGCTCAAGCAGAACGAAGCCGAATACACGCGCCAGGCCGACCTCGTGCAGCGGCAGGTTTCGGCGGTGGCCACTTACGACAAAGCGCTGGCGCTGCGCGACTCGGCGCAGGCCGATCTGCAATCGGCGCAGGCCAATGAGAAGCAGGCCGAGATCAACCTCGGCTACACCAACGTCACCGCGCCTTTCGATGGCGTCGTGTCGGCCCGGCAAGTCTCGATCGGCCAGTTGGTCGGAGCGAATTCCGCCACCGTTCTGTCGACGATCGTTCAGCTCAATCCGATCTACGTGAATTTCACCGCGAGCGAGCGCGACGTCCTGCAAGTGCGGTCCTTGCTCGCGCACTCGGGCCGCACGACAGCGGATCTGATGGGCCTACCGGTCGAGATCGGCCTGCAAACGGAAGCCGGCTACATGCACAAGGGCAAGCTCGATTACATCGCGCCGACGGTCGATCCTTCCACCGGAACGCTCGCGGCACGCGCCATTTTGGACAACGCCGATCGTTCCCTGTTGCCGGGCTATTTCGTGCGCGTGCGCATCGCCTCAGAGCCGGAGCCGGCTTTGCTGGTGCCGGACGTGGCGATCGGCAGCGACCAAGGCGGCCGATACGTGCTGATCGTCAACAAGGACAATGTGGTCGAGCAGCGCCGTGTCGATCCGGGCCAGTTGATCGGCGACTTGCGCGTGGTCCGCAAGGGCCTGACCAAGGACGATCGCGTCGTGGTGGGGGGCATCATGCGCGCCATTCCGGGGCAGAAAGTCGAGCCCGAAGTGCAGCCGCTCACCGCCAAGCAATGACACGATGACCGCAACTCAATTCAGCGGCGAGATCCAGCGATGATCTCAAAATTCTTCATCGAGCGTCCGGTTCTGGCGAATGTCATCGCCGTGCTGATGATCCTGATCGGCGGTGTCGCGCTCTATGGTTTGCCGGTCGCGCAGTATCCGAACGTCGTGCCGCCGACGGTGCAGGTGACGACCACTTATCCAGGCGCCAGCGCCCGCGTCTTGATGGATACCGTTGCGCTGCCGATCGAGCAGCAGGTCAACGGCGTCGAGAACATGATCTACATGCAATCGACGAGCTCGAGCGACGGCAGCTATACGCTGACGGTCACGTTTAATATCGGCACCGATCTCGATACGGCGCAGGTGCTGGTGCAGAACCGGGTGGCAAGCGCGCTCGCCCAGCTTCCGGACGCCGTCCAAAAACAAGGCGTCACCGTCCAGAAGAAGGAGACGGCGATCCTTCTGATCGCCACTCTGACCTCGTCCGACGATCGCTACGATCGCCTCTATCTCGCCAACTACGCCACGATCAACATCAGGGACGAGCTGTCGCGCCTGCCCGGCGTCGGCAACGTCAATATTTTCGGCGCCGGCCAATATTCGATGCGCGTGTGGCTCGACCCGAACAAGCTCAAGGCGCGCAGCCTCGATGCGCAGGACGTCGTGCAGGCGCTGCAGCAGCAGAGCCAGCAGGTCACGGCCGGGCAGGTAGGAACGCCGCCGACGCCGCCCGGCGTCAATTTCCAAGTTACCATCGACCTGCAGGGCCGTTTGAGCGACGTCGAGCAGTACCAGAATATCATCGTGAAAACCGGCAACGCCGGCGAACTCACGCGGCTGCGCGACGTCGGCCATGTCGAGCTTGGCGCGCAGAGCTACAGCCAGGTGTTCACCCTCGACGGCCACCCCTCGGCCGGCATCGGCATCTTCCAGACGCCCGGCGCCAACGCGCTCAATGTCGAGACCGAGGTCAAGGCGAAGCTGGAAGAGCTGGCGAAGCACTTTCCGCAAGGGCTCACTTACACAATTCCGTTCGACACCACGGTCTTTGTGAATCAGTCGATCCATGAAGTGTACCGGACCCTGATCGAGGCCGCGGTCCTGGTGCTGATCGTGATCCTGGTGTTTCTGCAGGATTGGCGCGCCATGCTGGTGCCGGCCACGACCGTGCCGGTGACCATCATCGGCGCCTTCGCCGCAATGGCCGCCCTGGGTTTTTCAATCAATCTCCCAACCCTGTTCGCGCTCATCCTTGCGATCGGCATCGTCGTCGACGACGCGATCGTCATTGTCGAGGGCGTCTCGCGCTATGTCGAGCAAGGCATTCCCGGCCGCGAGGCGGCCGGCAGGGCGATGGACGAGCTGACGGGTCCGGTCATCGGCATCACTTTGGTGCTGATGTCGGTGTTTATCCCTGCCGCCTTCCTGCCGGGTCTGACCGGACAGCTCTATCGCCAGTTCGCGCTCGTCATTGCCGCCACAGCCTTAATCAGCGCCATCAACGCGGTGACGTTGAAGCCCACGCAAAGCGCATTGTGGCTGCGCGCACCGACGCCTCTCGAAA
>DATMQV010000200.1:0-9701 GCA_035566615.1 Xanthobacteraceae bacterium | reverse complement strand
GACCGCGTTGAAACCTTTCGGCGAAAAGTCGATCGCCGCTTGCGGAAATTGGCCGCCCGCACTGTTGACCAGCACGTCGACGGTGCCGAAGCGTTCCGCCACGACATCGAACAGCCGCGCCACCGCCTCGGGATCGCGGATCGACATCGGATGACTGAGAACATCCGCGCCGAGACCCGCGAGCTTTGCGGCGACGGCCGCGAGCCGCTCGGGGTCACGCCCGCACAGGACAAGCTTGGCGCCCAGCCGCGCGAATTGGAACGCGATCGCCTTGCCGATCCCCCGCCCGGCACCGGACACGACCACCACCTGGCCGCCGAACAAGCCGTCCCGGAATGTCAGCGGCATGGTGGCGAGTTCGTCGTCGGTCTTTCCGAATTGCTGGGTCATGTCGATCCGGCGGTCTAGGCAGGCTGGGGAGCACGCTGCGCATCCTTTAAGGAGTTCGCCAGCGCCGAGGGGACAAGTATCGGGTAGTCCATCAGCATTTGCGCATAAGCCTTACCCTGCGAATCGACGCGCAGCGAAGCCACACCGCCGCCGCCGAGCGCATCGTGCAACAGGAAATTGAACGCGTTCATGCCGGGAAGCTCGAAACGCTCAACTTTGCTCACGCCGAGATGCGCGAACCAGTCGCGCACGACTTCCTCCATGAGCGCGGCGCGGATCCAAGGCAGATAGTCCGGCTTGCGGGCGATCAGGCCGATATTGGCGGAATTGCCCTTGTCGCCGCTGCGGCCAACTGCCAATGCAATCAGCGGCAGGGTTGCGTCGGCAACGCCGACGGCCTTCGGTGCGGCCGGTACGGCCGCCGACGGCAACAATGGCTGTGAAGGCGCGAACGGAACGTTGATGTCCGCTCCACCGAAATGCACGACCTGCGGCATCTTCTCCTTCGGCCAGAGGAAGGAAAAGAGCCGCAGCACCGGCTGCACGCCCGGGCGTCCGGCGAAGAAGCCGGTGATCCCCTGCGCCATCGACGAGCCAGGCGGAAAGATTTCGCGCGCCAACATTTCGAGAGCTTCCTGGTCGCGATGGCGCGCACCGATCTTGAGCACAACCTCGCGGTTGTCCTTCGCCGCGGAATGGCGCCAAGGTCCATACATGCTTTCGGAGCCGAGCACCTCGATCGAAGTTTCGGAGAAATAGGGGATGCCGCGGGCGCTGAGCAGACGGCGCACGCGCGCCAAAATCGCTTCGCCGGCGCGCTCGGCTTTGGCAGCCGCCTCGTAGCCGCCGATCGTCAGCGTTCCGATGACGCGGTAACCGTCATGCCAGGTCGCGCTCACTTTCAATGTCGGCGTTGGCGGACGGCCGCGCGCGCCGGTGACGCGCACCTGATCCGGCCCGGAGACCGTCATGCTCACATCGCGGAAATCGCACACGACGTCTGGAAGGATATAAGCGGCTGGATCGCCGATCTCGTAGAGCATCTGCTCGCAGACCGAGAGCGGCACCACCAGGCCGCCGGTGCCCGGGGGCTTGGTGACGACGAACGATCCGTCGGAGCTGCACACGGCGATCGGCATGCCCATGTCGTCCCATCCGGGAACATCGCGCCAATCGGTGAACAATCCGCCGGTGACCTGCGCCGCGCATTCCAGCAAGTGGCCGGCAAGGCTCCCTTGCGCAAGCTTGTCGTAGTCCGTCCACGACCAGCCGAACGTATGCACCATCGGACCGAGCACCACGGCGGAATCAACGCAGCGGCCCGTAATGACCACGTCCGCCCCGCGGTCGAGCGCAAGCGCGATCGGCTGCGCACCGAGATAGGCGTTCATGGTGGTGAGTTTTTCCGGCATGACCGCGCCGGAAAACATTTCGGTGACGCCGGCGGCGCGAATTTCGTCAGCGCGGCTGGTCAGATCATCCCCAGTGACAACGGCGATATTGAGCATGATGCCGACTTCTTCGGCCTTGCGCCGCAAGGCTGTGGCAGCCGCCTGCGGATTGATTCCGCCCGCATTGGACACGATGCGGATGCCCTTCTGCTTGATCTCGGGCAGAAGCGGCGCGATCGCCTCGACGAAATCGGGCACGTAGCCAAGCTCCGGCTTGCGCGCTCGCGCGCGCGCCAACAGCGACATGGTGATCTCGGCCAAATAGTCGAAGACCAGAAAATCGATCTCGCCGCGGCGAACGAGTTGTTCGGCGCCGGCCGTGCTGTCGCCCCAGAATGCCGAGGCACAGCCAATACGGACTGTCTCACGCGTCATGCGGCTCACCGTCCGGTCCACACTGGAGACCGCTTTTCGTTGAAGGCGCGGAAGCCTTCGCGAGCGTCCTGCGTTCGCGCCATCTGCGGCAGTACCCGCTGCGCATATTCAAGCCCCGCCTCCAGCGAAAGGCCGTCGATCATTGCCAGCGCCCGCCGGCCCATGCTGATCGCGGTCGGCGAAGAAGCAGCGATCGACGCAACCAGCGCGTCGACCTTCTCGTCGAGCGCCGTGCCCGGCACCACGGAATTGACCATGCCATGCGTCAAGGCTTCGGCCGCCGAGATCGGCTCGCCGGTGACGCAGAGTTCGAGCAGCTTCCGCCGCGAGATCGTGCGCAGCATGAAGGGCAGGATCATCATCGGAAAAATGCCGATGCGCGCTTCGGGCACGCCGAGCCGGGCGTGATCGGCGACCACCGCAAAGTCGCAGGCGCAGACCAAGCCAAACCCACCGGCAAGCGCATGGCCGTTGACGCGCGCGATGACGGGAACACGGGAATCGATGATGGCGCGGAACAATTTCACGGCCGGATTGTCGCGCTCCGCCGGATCGACCGTGAAGGGATCGCCTTCCGCGTTGGGCTTGAGATCGCCGCCGGCGCAGAACGCCTTCTCGCCGGCGCCTGTGATCACAACGGCGCGAACCTCAGGGGAGGCTTCGGCTTGCGCGATGCCGGCGCGAAGGCCATCGAAAACGGCTTCGTTGAGCGCGTTTCGCCGCTCCTCTCGATCGATGGTGAGCCATAGCGCCTGCCCTTTTCGCTCGCAGCGCACGTCCGGCATCGCTCCCCTCCATATTGAGTTAGATTCATTTTTGAGGGACACTAGATGACCCGCGCGGCAATGACAATGCGGAAGGCGGGATTGGGAGGATGGCGATGCCGGAGCAGAACCTCGTTCTGGTTGCGATCGAAGGCGGGATCGCGCGGATCACATTGAACCGGCCGGACCGGCTCAACGCACTCGATCACAATTTGGCGGTGGCATTGGCCACGACCTTGGAAGGCCTGGAACGCGATCCCGCGCTGCGCGCGGTGACGCTGATGGGCGCCGGGCGAATGTTCATGGCAGGCGGCGACATCACCGTATTCAAGCGAGCCGGCAACGACGCACCAAAGGTCATTGGCGAACTGATCGATTTGTTCCACCGGATCATCCGCGCGATCCGGCGGTTGAATTCGCCGGTGGTCGCCGGCGTGCACGGGGCCGCGGCCGGCGGCGCAGTCGGACTGGCGCTGGCGTGCGATTTTGTCATCGCCAGCGAGGACGCTTCTTTTGTTCCGGCCTACACCAAACTCGGGACCAGTCCCGACGGTGGGACAACGTGGTCGGTGACGCGGCTCCTCGGCCCGCAGCGCGCGCTCGAATGGCTGATGCTGGGCGAGGCGATCGACGCCCGCACCGCCAAGGAGATGGGGCTCGTCTTCCGCGTGGTACCCAAGGATGCGCTGGCGAGCGAAGTCGACGCGCTGGCCCGCCGGATCGCGAGCGGCCCTCCCACCGCGCAGGCCTCACTGAAGCGGCTGATCGATCAATCGCTGCACTCGTCGCTCGACGCGCAACTCGATGCCGAACGTGCGGGCTTTGTACGCGCGGCTGGGACCGCGGATTTCCGCGAAGGCGTCTCGGCGTTTCTGGAGCGCCGCCAGCCTGATTTCACCGGCGAATAGCGCTACATCGCGGGCGAAATTCGCAGTGCCGGCGCGGCCGCTTATTGCGCCGGCGTCGCCTCCCCGCCCATTTTCACGTCGCGGCCCTCGCGCCCCATGCCAACGAGGCCGGCGATGACAATCGCGCCGACAAACGGCACCACCGCCAAGGCAACGCTGTAATCGTGGTTCATGCGATCGGCGATCAACGACTGGATCGTGGCGTTGCCCGCCGCGAGGAAATTCCCGAACTGATAAACAAAGCCGGGAAACATTCCGCGGATTGCGGGCGGCGACAGTTCATTGAGGTGAGCCGGAACAACACCGAAGCAGCCCTGCACCAGGAACTGCATGAAGAAGGCGCCGATGCCCAGATAGACCGGATTGTCCGAAAACGCCCAAACCGGAATGACCAAAATCGACAGCAGCGCCGAACCGACGATCGCGCGGCGCCGCCCGATTTTCTGCGACAGACTTGCCACCAGGATGCATCCGAGGATCGCGCCGACCGAATAGACGATAGCGATCTTCGATACCGTGGAAACCGAGAAGCCGTGCTGCACGCGGAGAAACGCGCTGGGATAAAGATCCTGGGTGCCGTGCGCATAGAAGTTGATCGCCGTCATAATGAGGATGGCGTAGATCATCAGCTGCCAATTGCTGCTGATCGCTTCCCAGGTGCCGATCTTCGCGTGCGTCTTGCGTTGCAGCCAGTCCGGCGATTCCTGCACGTAAAAGAAAATGTAGCCGGCGACGAAGAGACCCGGGATGGCGCCGATCATAAAGAGCGCGCGCCATCCCACCGCGGAAAACGCGATCCAGTAAAGCAGCGAAGCGAGCAGATAGCCGCAAGGATAGCCCGCTTGCAAAAACCCGGAGGCCATGCCCCGCCATTTGGCCGGAATCGATTCCATCGTCAGCGAGGCTCCGACGCCCCACTCGCCGCCCATGGCGACGCCAAACAACGCCCGAATGACAATGAAGGTGACGAGCGAAGGTGCCAGCCCGGACACGAACTCAAAGGCCGTGAAGATCAGCACGTTGAGGATCAGCACGCGACGCCGGCCGATGCGATCGGCCATGTAACCGAACAGGAGCGCTCCGAGCGGGCGCGCCGCCAAGGTCAGCGTGATCGCTATCGTGACCGCCGTCATGCCGGTGTCGAACTCCTTGGCGATGTCGGCAAGGACAAACACCATGATGAAAAAGTCGAAGGCATCGAGCGTCCAGCTGAGAAAGCAGGCCGCGACGGTGTGCTGTTGTTGCGATCGCGTGAGCACGTCGCGTTCCCCCCGATTGCCTGCCGGTCGAGGTGGCGGGCGCGGGTCGGTTCCGAGCCGGCCCTTTGCACCAGCATAACCGGGCACGGTCGTTTTCCATATCGATTGGTTGTATGTATCGGCGCTCAGGGCAGTGTCGGAGCAACCAACGCATGGCCACCCGCAGGCTTGGCATCGTGATGTATGGCGTCACCGGACGCATGGGGCTCAATCAGCACCTGGTGCGTTCGATCCTAGCCATCCGCGAGCAAGGCGGCGTGGCGTTGCCGAACGGTGACCGCGTGATGCCCGATCCCATCCTGGTCGGCCGCAATGCGGAAAAGGTCGCGGCACTGGCGCGTCAGTACGGGATCGAACGACACACGGCGGATCTCGACGCGGCCCTGAAAAATCCTGCCGACGAAGTGTTCTTTGATGCGGCGACGACGCAGATGCGCGCGGATCTACTGACGAGAGCAATCGAGGCCGGCAAGTACGTCTATTGCGAAAAGCCGGTTGCCGACCGGCTCGACAAAGCGATCGCGGTGGCGAAACTCGCCAAAGCGAACAAGGTGAAAAACGGCGTCGTCCAGGACAAGTTGTTTCTGCCGGGATTGCGCAAGATCAGAATGCTGCGCGACTCCGGTTTTTTCGGCCGCATGTTCGCCGTTCGCGGCGAGTTCGGCTACTGGGTGTTCGAAGGCGATTGGGGCCAGCCGGCGCAGCGGCCAAGCTGGAACTATCGCAAGGCCGAAGGCGGCGGCATCATTCTGGATATGCTCTGCCACTGGCGCTACGTGCTCGACAATCTGTTCGGCAAGGTGCAGGCCGTGAGCTGCCTCGGTGCGACACATATTCCAAAGCGCGTCGACGAGAACGGCAAGCCATACGATGCCGACGCCGACGATGCGGCTTACGCGACCTTTCAACTCGACGGCGGCGTCATCGCTCATATCAATTCGTCATGGGACGTACGGGTGCGCCGCGACGATCTGGTCACCTTTCAGGTTGACGGCACGCACGGCTCGGCGGTCGCGGGCCTGACCAAATGCTGGACGCAGCATCGCGTCAACACGCCCCGGCCGGTTTGGAACCCGGACATTCCGCAAACGATGAATTTTTTCTCGCAGTGGGAGGAAGTCCCGGACAACATCGTTTATGAGAATGGCTTCAAGATCCAATGGGAAGATTTCATCCGGCACGTCATGGCGGATACGCCGTGGCACCATGAATTGGTGGAAGGAGTCAAAGGCGTGCAGCTTGCGGAGCTCGGAATGAAAAGCTGGTCGGAGCGGCGCTGGCTCGACGTGCCGGACATCAAGATTTAAGGAGCCTGACGTGCCGACGATCGCTCTGCCGACCAAGAATCGCACGCTCGAACCCTATGTCACAAGCGAGCCGATCGTCTTTCCGTCGAAGGAGCAGACGCAGAGCTTCAATCGCATCGCCTATGCGGCGGCGCATGTGGTGGCCGATCCCCTGGCCGCTATCGACCCGTGGGAGGGCACGGCCATCGACTGGGAGAAGACCATCGCGTTTCGGCATTATCTGTGGGACCTCGGCCTCGGCGTCGCCGAAGCGATGGACACAGCGCAGCGAGGCGGCGGGCTTGGATGGACCGAGGCGAGGCAACTGATCGGCCATGCGCTCGACGCTGCCAAGACCCGGCCGGGCGTGAAAATCTGCTGCGGCGTGGGCACCGATCATCTCAATCCCGCAACCAATCCCGGCATTGATGAGATCGTCCGAGCGTACGAGGAGCAGATCGAAGCAATCGAGGCGCTCGGCGGCAGGCTGGTGATCATGGCGAGCCGCGCCCTGGCGCGCGCGGCCAAAACGCCGCCGGACTATGCGAAGGTCTACGGTCGCATCCTCCGGCAGGTCAAAGAGCCGGTCATTATCCATTGGCTGGGCGAAATGTTCGACCCCGCGCTCGCCGGCTATTGGGGCTCGGCGGATCATGCGGCGGCGATGGAGGCTTGCCTCCATATCATCAGCGACAATGACGCAAAGATCGACGGCGTGAAAATTTCGCTGCTGTCGCGCGACAAGGAAATCGAGATGCGCCGCAAGTTGCCCGCGGGCGTGCGCATGTATACCGGCGATGATTTCAACTACGCCGAACTAATCGCCGGCGACGAGCAGGGTTATTCGGACGCGCTGCTCGGGATCTTCGATGCGATCGCACCGGCGGCTTCAGCCGGTCTGGCGCGGCTGGCAACCGGCGACCTGCAAGGCTTTCACGGAATCCTGGAGCCAACCGTCCCGCTGTCACGGCACATTTTCAAGGCGCCGACCCGGTTCTACAAAACCGGCGTCGTGTTCCTCGCCTGGCTCAACGGCCTGCAAGATCATTTCATCATGGTCGGTGGACAAGAAAGCGCCCGTTCGTTGCTGCATTTGGCCGAACTGTTCCGCCTGGCCGACAAGGCGCGCGTGCTGCACAATCCTGATCTCGCAGCCTCGCGCATGAGCAAGCTCCTTGCCGTGCAGGGCTTGGCCTAGCGCCGACTCGGAAGGAGACGGCGGCGCCGGATGCCGATGCACACTCCACGCCTTTCCATCAATCTTGCAACCGTGCGCGAACAATGGAACCTGCGCGAAGCGGTCGAAGCCTGCGCACGGCTCGGCATCACCGCTGTCGATCCGTGGCGCGATCAGGTCGCCGCCATCGGTCTCGACGCATCCGTTCGCGCGATCAAAGACGCCGGGATGGAAGTCAGCGGCTATTGCCGCGGCGGGATGTTTCCCGCAGCGGACCAGGCCGGGCGACAAGCGGCGATCGACGACAATAGGCGCGCGATCGACGAAGCGTCCGCACTAGGCGCCGAATGCCTGGTCCTGGTGGTGGGCGGCCTGCCGAAAGGCTCGCGCGATATCGCCGGCGCGCGGCGCATGGTCGAAGACGGTATCGCCGCCATCCTCCCCTACGCCCGGGCACACAACATGCTGCTCGCCATCGAGCCGCTGCATCCGATGTATGCCGCGGACCGCGCCTGCGTGAACACGCTCGCGCAGGCGCTCGACTTGTGCGAGGCCTTGGGCGACAGCGTCGGCGTTGCCATCGACACCTATCATGTCTGGTGGGATCCGGACCTCGAGGCGCAAATCGCGCGCGCTGGATCAGCCAACCGCATTTTGGCCTATCACATTTGCGATTGGCTGGTGCCGACGCGCGATTTGCTGCTGGACCGCGGCATGATGGGTGACGGGGTTATTGACCTCCCCCGCATCGGCGCGATGATCGAGAAGGCCGGCTACAACGGCTACATTGAGGTGGAAATCTTCTCGGCAGCCGATTGGTGGAAGCGGCCCGGCGAGGAAGTGCTTCGCACTTGCATCGAACGATTCAACCGCCTTGTGGCAGCAAAGCCCTAGCGCTCAGGCCCCAAGCATGCTGATAGCGCTGGCGCAATCGGCGCACTCATCCCGCAAGCGCTGTTCCTTGCGTCGCCGCCAATTCGCTGACGATCTGCTCGCGCATGACGTATTTTTGCGGCTTGCCGGTCGCCGTCATGGGAAATTCCGACACGAAGCGAATGTAGCGCGGCACTTTGTGATGCGAAATCTGGCCGCGGCAGAATGACTGAATTTCCTCCGGGGTCGCCGACTGGTTGGGCTTGAGCACGATAAAGGCGCAGATTTCTTCGCCCAGACGATGATCGGGAACGCCGAAGACTTGCGCGGATTGCACCTTCGGATGCCGGAGCAAGAACTCCTCGATCTCGCGCGGATAGATATTCTCGCCGCCGCGGATGAGCATGTCCTTGAGCCGCCCGACGATGGTGCAATAGCCATGCTCGTCGATGGTCGCGAGGTCGCCCGAATGCATCCAGCCCGTCGCGTCGATCGCGTCGGCGCTGCGTTCCGGATCGTCCCAATAGCCGCGCATGACGCCGTAACCGCGCGTGCACAATTCGCCCGACTCGCCGAGCCGCGCGACCTTGCCGTTCGCATCGACGATCTTGACCTCGACATGCGGAAGGATGCGCCCGACCGTGGATACGCGCCGATCGATCGGATCGTCGGTGCGCGATTGAAACGATAGCGGGCTCGTTTCGGTCATGCCGTAGCCGATGGTGACTTCGCGCATGTGCATGCGGTCGATGACCGCGCGCATGGTGTCGATCGGACACGGTGCGCCCGCCATGATACCGGTCCGCAACGTCGATGTGTCGTAGTTTGCAAATTTCGCATCCTCGAGCTGGGCGATAAACATGGTCGGGACGCCGTGCAAAGCTGTGCATTTGTAGCGCGCTACCGCCGCGAGCGTCGCCTCAGCATCGAAACCCTCGCCGGGGAAGACCATGCCGGCGCCGACCGCTGTGCAGGTAAGGACGCCCAACACCATGCCGAAACAATGATAAAGCGGCACCGGAATGCACAGACGATCCTCGGCGGAGAACGCCATCGCCTTCGCCGCGTAGCGCGCATTGTTGACGATGTTGAAATGGGTGAGCGTCGCCCCTTTGGGCGATCCGGTCGTGCCGCTGGTGAATTGGATATTGATGGCGTCGTCCGGATCGAGTGCGGCGGAAAGCCCGTCCAAGCGGCCGCGGTGGCCCGGACCGGCCA
>DATMQV010000199.1:0-5919 GCA_035566615.1 Xanthobacteraceae bacterium | reverse complement strand
GTGCTCATGCAGTTGGTCACTGGGGGCAGCGGTGGACTGATGCCCTGTAGCGCGGCCCCTGCCTGTCGCATGGAGCTTCCAACGTCAACCGTTCCCCCTCCCCCCGCCAGCGCGGCTTGCCGCAGTTGCATGAGGTTTTTCCGGCACTGGTCATAGGTGACGGTGCTGACCGCTCGCTTTCGACAATAGGCGTCGTCACTCGCGTCCATGTTCTGGATTGCCTGCGCTTGGCGTTCTTGAGCAGTCATGCAGCCGCTTAACGCGAGCGCAATCCAACTGAAGTCGTTTCACCCCGGTAGCCCCTGCTCCCCAATGTCACCCGACGAGCACCGTAGGCGATAGAACGTGCGCACGTCCACTCGTGCTCAATCCACAACGAGGGCTTCAAGGTCGAAAATGGCGTTGCGGACCAGCGTAGCAAAACGGGCCATTGTACCTGAAAAGCGTACCTGCAGGCCGAAGGAGCTACTGCGCAAAACGCTGTATTTGCAAGTGAATATAGCCCGTCTGTTAGTTGCGTGGAGAACGGCATCTTCTCCGGGCTCGACTGGCTGCCGACGCTTGCCGCCGCTGCCGGCAATCTGAACATCACCGAACAGCTCCTCAAAGGAGTCCAGCTCGGCGATCGCACCTACAAGAATCATCTGGACGGCTACAATCAGCTCGATCTCTTGACCGGCAAGGGGCCGTCGGCGCGGCACGAACTGTTCTATTTCGGCGGACCGCATCTCGGCGCCCTCCGCATCGACGATTTCAAGTTCCAGTTCTTCCAGCAGCCTTTCGGCTGGCCGGGCGAAAAGGTGACCACCGACATGCCGACGATCGTCAACATCCGCCAGGATCCGTTCGAGCGAACGCCGGGGACCCGCGGCGAGACGACCAACAACATGGGCGGCGGCTACATGAATGACTTTTATGCTCGCGAATTCTGGCGCTTCGTCCTCGTGCAGCAGCACGTGGCGGCGCTGGCGCAGACGGCGATCGAGTTTCCGCCGATGCAGGCGCCGGCGTCGTTCAACCTCGACGCCATCAAGCGGCAGGTTGACGAAGTGATCAAGTCGCGCGAAGGGCAATAGTCGACGGAGCAACCGGCGGGCGCGCCAGCAGGCGTGCCTGCCGCAAACTTTCAAAAAACTCTCTCGAACAAGGAATGCCATCATTCAGGCTGCGCCGTGCAAAACCAACAAGTACGCCTCCGTCTTTTTTTGGGAGCTGAGCCATGCGCGTCCTACCGATGAGTCTCATTTCTGCCGTCGTATTGCTGGCCGCAAGCTGGCCGGCGCTTTCCGACGATGTGCCCGAGCTTAACGTCGATCCGGTATGCCGCGGCATCGCCCAGCAGGCCAAGGATCCTGGGGAAAGAGGCGGGCCGGATTTGGCCTATTCCGCATGCGTGAAGAGCGAGCAGGCCATGCGGCAAAAGCTCAGCAAGGAATGGGGGTCATTCGCGCCGGCCGACAAGTCTCACTGCGTCGGCTCCGAGAAGGGCGGCTACGCGAGCTACACCGATCTCATCACCTGCCTGGAAATGGCACGGGACGCGAGAAAACTGAATAACTGATCCGTGCACGCACCCGAGTTCCTCCTTCCGTTGGCCACGGGCCTCGCGGGCGCGGCAATGCTCGGCGTTGTCACGGTGAAGCCCGCCACCGCTCAGCAGACACCCTCACCGCCGCAACAAAACAGCGGCGCCGGCGCGGGCGGCGAAAACAACGGTGAGGATTTCACCCGGCCGCTCAATCTCTTTCAGATACGCGGCGAATATAGATCCGCAGCTGGAAACGGCAGCGATCCCGGCACGCTCCGTACGGTGAGGACCGAGCAAGTCATTCTCCGTTCGGATCTGAAATTCGATATCGTCCCACAATGGACTTTCGCCTTGCGCGGCGATCTGCGATTTGTCGGCAGGGACCCGATCACCAGCAACAATCCGAATGGCGATTTCGTCGACGGCTTAGGCGATGCCGACCTTCAAGCAGCCCTTATCAAGACGTTCAACGCGCGCTGGGCCGCCGGCGGCGGCATCCGCATTGTCGCTCCCACCGGCGCTCCTGACCTCACCAGCGGCAAATGGCAGGCGCTGCCCATCGTCGGTGCGCGGGTGATGCTGCCGGAATTGAGCGACGGCAGCTTTTTCACCGGCCTGGTGCGTTACGATGTGAGCTTCGCCGGCGATCCGTCGAAGAGGACCATCAGCAATCTGCAAATCGCGCCGACCTTGAACATCAACCTGCCGCAGCACTGGTTTGTCACGTTCTATCCAAACCCCGACATCCGCATCAACTACGGAGACCCGATCACCGGGCAGACCGGCCGATTGTTCTTGCCGATGGATTTTATGATTGGGCGCGACCTGACGAAGACCATCACCATGTCGCTCGAGATCGGCGTGCCGGTGATCAAAGACTACCCGGTCTACGATTTCAAAGCGGTCACGCGACTGAACGTAAAATTCTGACGGCGGGCTGGAGTGGGATGACTTTCATTTGAATCGTCATCCCGCTCCAGGCGTTTGCTTGCGCATGTCCGAAAACCGGAGACCACTTTTCGGGATCATGCTACGGCCGAGTGGCCGCCCTTACGCGCCGCCGCCGGGGACGAAGCAGCGGATATAAACGTTGCTGTTGAACTCGGTGTACCAAACGACCGCATCCCCGGTCGGGTTGCCGGAATCGTCGACGACGGCTTCGGTCGGCACCATCATCCACTGACCGTTGATCGGCACCCAGTATTTGCCGTCCCGCATGTCGTAGTCGGTGCGATGACCGTCGGCGATGTCGCAACACGGAATGCCGGCATGAGACTTCACGCTTTTGAACCAGGCGCGGATTTCGGGGGGCACGTTGCTGAACTGCCCGTTGTCGCGGGCCAGCGCCGGGGTCGTGAGGACAAGGGCCGCAATGGCGATTCGCCAGCTCATCAAAAGTCTCCCAAACACACGAGCCGCGCCGCGCCGTAGTTCTGCTCCTTGTCTGCCGCCAATTTGCGGCAATTCGGATTCAATACTTCAATACGTCGCACGGCCGCTCTTCCAGCCCTGCCCCGTCGATCCCAACGCCCTATTTTTACGTTCGTTCCGCGTGTGATGGACTGCGTATGATGGCCATGCGGCCGCTGCATCGCGGGCGCCCGCACAGCCGCTGCGTTGGCCTGCCGTGGCGCGCAATCCGCATGGACGCCTGCATCGCGCTCGCGGTCTTTCAGATTCGGCGCTATCGCAACTCGCCGATCGCAGCCCTTCAACTCGGAGCGCTAGAACGTGATCGAATTCAATTGAATCGGATCACGGTCTAGATTCTTTGTTTTGAGCATGATCTTGTCCGAAAACCGGTTTCCACTTTTCGGGATCATGCTCTAGGTGAAATGTTGGTGAAGCAGCGCACGCCACTTGCGACGATCTTCTGGCCGTCGGAGACAAAGCGCCGGCTGTCTTCATTGCACATGGCGAGCCACTCGCTGAGCCATTCCTGATAGGCGGCGACGGCATCGGGAAGCGTCCGCGCCCCGGCGAGCCGGCTCGGCAAGTTGAGTGCGAGCTCGGCTTCGCAGGTCCTGCGCTCCATCCATTGGTGGCCGATGGTTTGCAGCGTATCAAACATCTCGGTCTGCATGCGCAAGCCGGCATTGAAGCTATTGGCGCCGATTTCAGCCATCCGGGTGGACATTGCTTCTGCCGCGGCCGTATTCTCGCCGCACATCTGTTCGGAACGCGCGCCGCCGCGCTGTTGCCTGCCATAATCTTTGTCCGTGCGTGGATCGTCTTGAGGCATCGTGCTTGCTCCCGCTAGTGTTGGCGAGCGAAAGCTCCGTCACCCTCAATTTAAATAGTATAGTCCTTGCCCTCTAACGGTTGAAGAGGAACGCCCCTTTCCCGAGCCGGCGTTTTCATCGACCGCTCACGCGACGAAAGCCATTCGGACAAGTCTTTCCACACACGATCATTCGATGCGCGACGATTTTACGCAAACCGAAACGGAGGGAGCGACCGCCAAACCGGCGGACGCAGCCACACCTTCGCCGCGCGGATTGTTCTGGACCGTCTTTCCGTCGGTCATGCTGCCGATGTTCCTCGCGGTCGCCGATCAGACGATCGTCGCCACGGCGCTGCCTGCGATCACGGCCGACCTCGGCGGCGTCGAACGCATCTCGTGGGTCGTGGTGTCGTATCTGATCGCCAACACGATCGCCGCGCCGGTTTATGGACGGCTGGGGGATTCGTTCGGCCGGCGGCCGATGATCTTCACGGCGCTCGCGCTGTTCATGGCGGGCTCGGTGCTGTGCGCGCTGTCGCCCAGCATCGGATTCCTGACGGCCGCGCGCGTGCTGCAAGGCCTCGGCGGCGGCGGCCTGATGACGCTGTCGCAAGCGCTGGTCGGAGAGACGATTCCACCGCGCGAGCGCGGGCGCTATCAGGGCTATCTCGCGGGCGTGTCGGTGGCGTCCAGCACGTTCGGCCCGGTCGCCGGCGGATATCTCACGCAGGCCTTCGGCTGGCGATCGATTTTTCTGGTCAACGTGCCGCTCGGCCTTGCCGCCGTGGTGCTGGTGCTGCGGCTCAAGACCAAACCCGGCGATTGGCGCAGAACAAGTTTCGATGCGCCCGGACTGGTGCTGTTCACGTTGTTCGTCAGCCCGGTCATCCTGGCGCTCGAGCAGGTGCAGCGCATGGACGCCGGCACCCTGCCCCTGATCGCGGGCCTGCTCGCTTTCGGAGCGCTCGCGCTGCTGGCGCTGATCTGGCAGGAGAAACATTCAACCTCGCCGCTCATTCCGCCAGCTCTATTCCGCGAGCCTTCGGTCTGGCGCGCGGATGCCATGACGGCTTGTCACGGCGCCGCGTTGGTGTCGTCGATCACGTTCCTGCCGATCTACCTGCGCGGTCCGCGGTGCGGCGCCCGCGGAGACGGGCTTGTTGATGCTGCCGCTCATGTTCGGCATCGGCATCGGATCGCTGGTCACCGGCCAATTGGTGACGCGGACCGGCCGCACTGCGGCGTTTCCATCCTATGGTCTCGTGGCGGCGACGCTTGGTCTGCTGTTCCTGGCGCTTTCGCTGCCGCATTTGAGTCTGTTCGAACTGCCCTGGGTCTTTGGCGCAATCGCCTGCTTCATGGGGACGGTCATGGGCGTGGTGCAGGTCACGGTGCAGGCCGTGGCCGGGCAGCGAATGCTGGGCACCGGCGCGGCGATGGTGCAGTTCTCACGCTCCGTCGGCGCCGCCTTCGGCACGGCCATCGTCGCCGCAGTCTTGTTTTCGACGATCGCGGCAAGAGACCCGGAGACGGCGAAACTGTTCGGCGCCATGATCGATCACGGGCCCGAAGCCATCGCGGCGCTGACACCGGCGCGGCAGGCGGCGGTGCAGAGCGATATCGGCGAGGCATTCCGCGCCGTGTTCGGGACCATCGCCGCCTTCACCGGCATCGGCGCCTTGCTCGCGTTTTCCATGCCGCTGCGAAAGATCTAACGGAGCGACTCCGCCGTGACCAAGATCCTGCTCACCCGCCACGGCCATGTCGAAGGCATCATGCCCGAGCGATTTCGCGGGCGGCAGCCGCTGGCGCTCACCGAATTGGGGCGCGCCGAGGCGCAAGCGCTCGCCCGACGCGTCGCCGGCTCATGGAAGCCCGAGCGCATCTACACGAGCCCGATGGAACGCTGCGTGAAGACCGGCGCGGCCATCGCGCGCGCCTCCGGACTTGCGGCCGGCGAGGCGCGCGATGACCTCAACGACATCGACTACGGCCGCTGGCAATTCAAGACCTTCGAGGATGCGAAGGCCGACGATCCCGCCCTCTTCGCCGCCTGGTTCGAAACGCCGCAACTGGTGCGTTTCCCCGGCGGCGAGTCGTTGCAAGATCTCGCTGCGCGCGTGGCCAACGCCTTGCGCTTCGTGCTGGCCCGCCACGCGCGCGGTAC
>DATMQV010000198.1:0-10274 GCA_035566615.1 Xanthobacteraceae bacterium | reverse complement strand
TGTCGGACCGGGAACTGGGTCGGCGCTCGTCCGGCGCTTTGCGGCGGGCGGCTACCGCATCGCCATGCTGGCACGCAGCGCCGAGCGGCTAGCCGATCTCGCCGATCAGGTGCCGTCCGCAAAAGCTTACGTTTGCCGCGTATCGGATCAGTCGCAGGTCGATGGAACGATGGCTGGTCGAGCACGAGATGGGGCCTCCAAGCGTGTTGATCCACAATGCCGTGGCCGGCGCGTGGGACGGGATGCACCTAATCTACGAAGCGCTTAAGAGAACCGCGGGCAGTCCCGATGGCGACGCAGTGCTTGCGGCCATGAAGGGCATGGCCTGGGAGAGCCCGCGCGGTCCCATGTCCATCGACCCG
The DNA here is from genome assembly GCA_035566615.1 of Xanthobacteraceae bacterium. Classification (GTDB taxonomy): domain Bacteria; phylum Pseudomonadota; class Alphaproteobacteria; order Rhizobiales; family Xanthobacteraceae; genus BOG-931. The sequence goes on along the minus strand of DATMQV010000198.1, from coordinate 9,912 downwards.
CAAACCCGCGACGTGAATAAGTGGCGAGGCAATGATTATGCGGCCGTGATAGTTGGCCTATTGTTTGTGATCGCCATACTGTTTCGTTTCGCATCAATGACTTGGTAATGCATACATTCGTCTGGGATTGATGACCAACCGCGGGCGGGGTGGGTATAATGCGGATACGGAATCGCACCACTTGAGCGCCACAAGCCATCACCATGAGAAACCTGACGGAATTAGGAAACTCGTCGCACGGCGCGGTGATTGCGGATCATCTTGCGCATGTACTGATTATCGTCGACCACCAGCACGCACAGCGCCTGGATGCGATCCGCCAGCTCTTTCTTCGACAGCTTGGGCAACATTGCCGGCCCCACAGAGGTCTTCCGTTAGCTTGCGGCGCGGTGGGCATAACAGGCAATGGCTGCCTTGCAGGTTAGTAAAGGCGCGGTTTGCGCCCACTGTCGCTACGTGGTGAGCGCTCCGTTAACCGCGCCGTACGGGCCGAACCGCGCGCTATCGCGCCGTTGCCGTCATGAATTGCTCCAGGGCGGCACGCTCGTTTTGCCCAAGGCGCAAGCCGAGCTTGGACCGGCGCCAGAGCACGTCATCGGCGGTTTGCGCCCCCTCCTTCGCCATCAGATAGTGCACCTCGGCCGCGGTCAGATCGGCGCCGAGCCAGACGCCGAGATCCTCCGGCCGCTTTGCGGTCTGCAACACCTGATCGATCCGCGTGCCGTAGGCGCCGACAAGCCGCTCCGCATGCTCCTTGCGGAGAAACGGCCATCGCTGCTGCGCGCGCTCGACGAGCGCCGCCATGCCGTCATAGGCAAAATCGCCACCCGGCAAGGTGCTGTTTGCGGTCCAGGGCGGCGCCGGCGGAAAGTAAGACGCCAGGCGGGAGAGCACATCCTCGGCAAGCCTCCGGAAAGTCGTGAGCTTGCCGCCATAGACCGTCAGCAGCGGAGCCACGCCGAAGGCTTTATCGTGCACGAGCGTGTAGTCGCGGCCAACATCCTGCGGCTTGCCCGCGCCGTCGTCATAAAGCGCGCGCACGCCGGCATAGGCCCAAACCACATCGGCGGTGACGATGGTCGCGCGGAAATACGAACTGACGACACTGCAAAGATAATCGATTTCAGGCCCGGTCGGAACGACGATCGCGGGATCGCCGGAAAAGCTTTGATCGGTCGTCCCGATCAGGGTGAAATCGCGCTGAAAGGGAACAGCAAACACGACCCGGCCGTCGGGTGCCTGCAAAATATAGGCGCGGTCGTGATCGTAGAGCCGCGGCACGACGATGTGGCTGCCCTTGTCGAGCCGCAAGCGGCCGGACGGCTTTTGCCGCAAGACCATCTCGGCGACCGTATCCGCCCACGCACCCGCCGCATTGACAAGAACGCGCGCGGTCACGACTTCGCGCACGCCCCGCGTATTGAGAATGAGCCGCCAGGTATCGCCGCGCTCGGCGCGCACACAGCGCGTGCGCGTGCGGATCACGGCGCCGCGTTCGGTGGCATCGACGGCATTGAGCACGACGAGCCGCGCATCGTCGGCAAAGCAATCGGAATACTCGTAGCCGCGATGAAAATGCCGCCGCAGCGGCACGCCGGTCGCATCGATGGCGAGATCGACGCTGCGCGTGCCGGGCAGGATTTCGCGGCGGCCAATCATGTCGTAGATGAAAAGCCCGAGCCTGAGCACGGCCGGCGAGCGATAGCGTGTGTCGAGCGGCAACACGAAGCGAAGCGGCCTGATCAGATGCGGCGCCATCCGCAGCAGCACTTCGCGCTCGCTGAGCGCGGCGCGCACTAACCGCAGCGCGCCGTGTTCCAGATAGCGCAAGCCGCCATGGATCAACTTCGACGAAGCGGACGACGTACCGGACGCGAGATCGCTTTGCTCGAGCAACACGACCTTCAGCCCGCGTCCCGCCGCATCGCGCGCGATGCCGGCGCCGTTGATGCCGCCGCCAATAATAGCGAGATCGAAGTCGGCCATGGTCCCAATCCTGGCACCCGGAATGCACTCTTCCCAACGGCAGGTGACAGTTCAAGCCGACGTCGTAGAATAGTGCTTTAGGGAGTTCGTGGTCTGCTCACAGGGAGCTATCTCGTGGACTTTCGCGATCGTCATGTTGTCATTACCGGCGGCGCCGGCGCGCTCGGCACCGCTGTCGTCGAGGCCCTGATCGGGTCCGGCGCGATCTGCCACATTCCCTGCTTCAACGAGGCGGAAGCGCAGCGCTTTGCGCTGCGGGACCACAAGCAGGTGAAGCTCACCATCACCGGCAACCTCGCCGACGAGGCGGCGATCGGGCGGCTCTACCAATCGGTCGGGCCGCTCTGGGCGTCGATCCACCTGGCCGGCGGCTTTGCGGCGGGGCCGTTGCGCGATGCGAGCATCGCAACCTTGCGCCAGCAGATCGACATGAACCTGATGACGTGCCTCCTGTGCTGCCGTGCGGCGGTCGGCGCGATGGCGAGTAACGGCGGCCGCATCGTCAATGTGGCCGCGCGGCCGGCGCTTGAATGGCGAAGCGGCGCCGGCATGGTTGCCTATGCGGCGAGCAAAGCCGCCGTCGCGGCGCTGACCGCGGCCTTGGCCGAGGAAGTCGCCAAGGACGGCATTCTGGTCAATGCGGTCGCGCCCTCGATCATGGACACACCCGCCAACCGCGCCGCCATGCCGAAGGCCAACTACGATCTCTGGCCCAAAGTCGCCGAAGTCGCGGCCACGATCATGTTTCTCGCCTCGCCGGAAAACCGCGTCACCCGCGGCGGGATCGTTCCGGTCTACGGGCGGTCGTAAGCCTTGATCCGCTCATTCCCGCGCAAGCGGGAATCCAGCTTCTGGGTCCCCGCCTGCGCGGGGACGAGCGAACGTAGATTCCATTAGTACCCCGGCCATAAGCCCGGCGTCGCCAATTCCAGCACGTGGCCGTCGGGATCGCGGAAATAAATGCTTTCGCCGCCGCGTGGCCATTTGACCCGGCTCTCGATCGCCACGCCCGCCTCGGAAAGGCGCGCTTCCCATTCCGCAAGCGCGTCGGCGGCGATGGAAAAAGCCATATGAATCGGGCCATGACCATCGTGCGGCGGCACTGTGCCGCCGGGCAGATGTGAGGGCGCAAGCGAGCCGCCGCGCAGGAATAACAGCAACACGCCGCGGCCGCCGACGTCATAAGCGCACAGCCGCCCATCGCGGTAGATGCTGTTGAGCCCGAGCACCTGTTCGTAGAACGGACAGGCGCGCTCGAAAGAATCGACATAAAGCGAGGTTTCCAGAACGCCGAGAAGGTCGGGCATTTTTTCACCCGCTCATTCCCGCCAACGCGGGAATCCAGCTTATTCTTATGTCAATTCGCCACGCCTTCGCTGGGTCCCCGCCTTCGCGGGGACGAGCGGGGGTAATCATTACCCCGAAATCGGCACCACTTCGCGCATCGGCGTGCGCACCAGCCGGCTCACCGAGCTTGCCGCGACGATCGCGTGCTGCTGTGCATAGGCCTCGTGGTTCTGCTCGATGTAATCGAGATCGTAGAGGTAGTTGACCATCAGGCCGTAGGACTGCTGCAGCGCGCGGCTCGATGTGTCGCCGAGCCAGTTGAGCCGCTCGAGGCGAGCGCCGTTGCCGAGATGGAAACGCGCGACCGAATCGGCCGGCATGCCGCGGCCGTTGCGGGCGCGCAGATAATACCAGGCGGCCGCGCGCAGGAACGGCTCACGGACCGCGGCGGCAATTGCGGGATCGCGCCACCAATCCGGTTGCGCCAGCACGGACAGCGCCTCGCGATCGTCTTCGTCGAGCGCAAGCGAAGCTTGGTTGACGCGCTCGCGATTGAGCCAGGCGGCGAAATTCGGCGCCGGGGAAAGCGTGACGAAATGCGAGATGCGCGGCAATTCGCGGCTCACTTCCTCGACCACCTGCTTGATGAGGAAATGGCCGAACGTCACGCCGGCGAGCCCGCGCTGGCAATTGGTGATCGAGTAGAACACCGCGGTGGTGGCGCGCTGCGGCTCGACAGGCTCGCGCTTGTCGGACAGGATCGGCGCGATCGCGCCCGGTATCTCGCGGGTGAGCGCCACCTCGACGAAAATCAGCGGCTCGTCGACCAGCGCCGGATGAAAGAAAGCGTAGCAGCGGCGGTCCGGCGGATCGACGCGCCGGCGCAGATCCTCCCAGTCGCGAATTTCGTGCACCGCCTCGTAGCGGATGATCTTTTCCAGGATCACGGCGGGCGTCGACCAATCGATGCGGCGCAGCACGAGGAATCCCCGATTGAACCACGACGAGAACAGGTGGACGAAATCCCTGTCGACGATGGCGAGATCGTCGCGATGATCCATGGCGTCAAGAAGCTGCTCGCGCATACGCACGAGAGCTGCGGTGCCGCCGGGGGCCAAATTGAGCCGGCGAAACAATTCGAGCCGGCGCGGCTCGCTGGCGCGATGCAGCTCGGCGGCGGTTTCGGCGGATGGCGCAGCGCGCCACGCGGCGATCGCCGCATCGATGCGGGCTTGATCATACCCGAAGGTGCGCCCCAGCGTCTCAAAGAACGCGATGCGCGGCCCGGTGGTCAGATCGGCATAATCGTCGAGAATTTCGTTGGCGAGCGCCACGCCCGAGGCTTCGCCCCGGCCGGACAAAAGCGCCTCGCAGAGCTCGACGATACCGTCGGAGCGGCCGCGCGCCGGCGTGCGGCGCGAGATCAAGGCGCGGCTACGGTCGGCGATGCTTTGCAGCATCTCACTGAAGAACGAGGTATTCACCGCCACCATCGAACAGTCTGCCTCTCAATAAAACAGCTAATAATCGCTACGAAAGATGACAAGTTGGCTAAAGCCATAGCCGTAATCGTCGTTCCACCCTAGATCATTTATGGAGCATGATCTGTTCGGAAGACTGATACCCACTTTTCCGGATCATGCTCAGGCGATTGTTTGAGCATGTGCGCTTGCGAATGGCAGGTGCCCGAGTTTCGAGAATTCCAAAATCAGGCTTCGCGGGGTTATGCGCTCACCGCGCGATCGTGGATCGCGGCAATAACGCTTGACCAAACATCTCGACGGCGGTGCAGCAAATGATATACCGCCTTCCCCAGCCGGCCCCGTCCGCAGCCGCTCGCGAGCGCCGGCGCGACCGGAAGTTGGAGGAAGGCGTGCCGTACGCCACGCCTGGTTGACGTCCGCGTGCGCTAGATTCTTCGTTTTGAGCATGATCTTGTCCGAAAATCGGTTCCCACTTTTCGGGATCATGCCCCAAGGAGTTGTTCATGCCGGGTCCTTTGGCCGGTCTGCGCGTGCTGGAACTCGCCCGCATCTTGGCCGGGCCTTGGGCCGGGCAAATCCTGGCCGACCTGGGCGCCGACGTCATCAAAGTCGAGCGCAAGGGCGCCGGCGACGACACCCGCGGCTGGGGACCGCCTTTCGTCGCTGCCGCCGGCGGCGGCCACCTCGGCGCTGCCTATTTCCACGCCACCAATCGCGGCAAACGGTCGATCGAGCTCGACTTCGAGAGCGAGGACGGCCGCCGCATCGTGCGCAAGCTTGCCGCGCGCTCGGACGTGCTGATCGAGAATTTCAAGGTCGGCGGGCTCGCCAAATTCGGCCTCGACTACAAGAGCCTGGCGCCGGACAACCCGCGGCTGATCTATTGCTCGGTCACCGGCTTCGGCCAGACCGGCCCTTATGCGCCGCGGCCCGGCTACGACCTGATGGCGCAAGGCATGGCCGGCATGATGGGCGTGACCGGCAATCCCGACGGCGAGCCGACGCGTGCCGGCGTGCCGGTGTCCGATATTTTCACGGGCGTCTATTCGGCGGTCGGCATTCTTGCGGCGCTGGCGCGGCGCGAGAAGACCGGCCGCGGCGGCTATGTCGATACTGCGCTCGTCGACACCACCGTGGGCGTGCTCTCCAACCAGGCGCTCAATTATCTGGTCTCCGGCAAAGTGCCGCAGCGCATGGGCAACGCGCATCCCAACATCACGCCCTATCAGGTGTTTCCGGTGGCCGACGGCCACATCATCATCGCCTCCGGCAACGACGGGCAGTTCGCCAAGCTGTGCGCCGTGCTTGGCGAGCCCGCGCTCGCCAAGCAAGAAAAATATATCGACAACAAGGCGCGGCTCGCGCACCGCGCCGAACTCATCGGACACCTCTGCGCGCTGACCGCGCGCCTGCCGCGCGACGAGCTTCTGGACAAGCTCGAGGCGGTCGACGTGCCGGCGGGCCCGATCAACGACCTCGCGCAAGTGTTTTCCGATCCGCAGGTCGTGGATCGCGGCATGAAGATCGAGCGGCCGAGCGCGGCAGCCGCCGACGGCAAAATTCCCGGCGTGCGCACGCCGATCACGCTCGACGGCGAGCCGATGGCGGCGGAGCATGCGTCCCCGCGGCTCGGCGAGCACACGGAAGAAATTTTGCGCGAGATCGGCGAAGGATAAATTCATCCCGCGACTATTTGTTTGCGCATGATCTTTTCCGAAAACCGGGTTCCACTTTTCGGGATCATGCTTTAGGGAGCGTGCGATGATCAGAATAGGTGCCGTCCTTATTGCTCTTTTTCTGATCCTGCCGGCGACCGCGGCACGCCCGGCCGACAATCCGCTTCTCGGCACCTGGAAGCTGAAATCCTACGTGCGGGAAGTAACCGCGACCGGCGAGCGCATTGACGAACGCGGCGAGCATCCGAACGGTTACCTCAGCTACGCGGTCGATGGCCGCATGTATGCGATCATCACGTGGGAAAATCGCATAAAACCGCGCGAGGTCGTGCCGACCGACGAAGAGCGCGTGAAGCTTTTCAGCACGATGATTTCCTATGCCGGCACCTACACATTCGACGCCGAGAAAGTCATTCATCACGTCGATATTTCCTGGAATCAAAATTGGACCGGCACCGATCAGGTGCGCTTCTACTAGCTCGACGGCAACACGCTCACCATCACCACGCCGCTGAACAAAAACTTCGTCGACGGACGCGAGGGCCGCAGCATCCTGGTGTGGGAGCGGCTGGGGCCTTAGCAATTCATCCGCCCCCGCGAAGCGGGGGCGGACGAGCGACACCGTCCTCGCGACACGTCATGCCCGAGCTCTGCCCACGACCACGCGCAGAAATAGACTCGCCCCCGGCAATCAAAGAGGGAGCGGAGCGCCGAAAGGCGCATCCAACCAATGCCGCGCAACGCCAACTCATGTCGCCATGAGCCGGCGCCTCGGGCGCGGCGCGCGCCGCAGACAAGTGTACGCAGTCGGCGCAACTCATCTGCTTCCGGGGCGCGCTCGCCTTCCGGCGCTCTGCTGCGGCTCTCGCCAGGGCTGTGACCTCCTGGCTCAGCTCCAGGCCATGCTTCCTGGGACGCGGGGTGAGGCGGGCGTTACCCGCCCTCTCCTATCCCAGTCCAGGGACAGCACCTCCCGCCGCGGTCTTAGTGCCGCAGGGCGTGATGCCCAAAGCCGCCCGGCAGCAAGGTCTAGACTGCCGCTTTTTATATAATATCGTAAAATCAATATGATATAAACAAATCGAAAACCGGATCCGGAGCTAGGAATACGATAGGTAGCATCAGTCCATCCTACGGTGCCCGACGACGGTGGATAACGTTTCACGCTTGCGCAGTTGAATCCGCCTGTTAACCGGTTGGTCGCTGGTTCGAATTCGGCCCGGGGAGCCATAATAAAACAAGCACTTAGCCACATTCCTCCAAGGGTTTGAAATCTCAAACACGGATTGGGGCTACGTACGGGCTACAAGGCCCCGGTGTACCGCCCCCCTGCATAGGACAGGCCGAGCCGCTACGGCGTCCGTGGGACCTGACGGGGTCGGCGGGGCGGCCTGGCAAAAACGCACAGGCGGACCGGCAGGCCGGGCATTGGCGCGGCATCGGCAAGGGTGCAGCCCTGCCCCCCGGCCCTAAGCCCGCCGCTGGGTACCCTTGTCCCCGGCCCGCCGTTGGCCTTGCGCCCGCCGTGGCCGCCGCGCGCCTGCTGCCGGGTTTTGCCAAGGCTTTTGGGCGTATGGCCTTCAGCATTCCAGACGTGGACGACGCTATATGCACCGGCAATCAATTCGCTCGTGTCTGCGTCACCCGATTGTTGATCGCTGGCAGTGTTTGTTGCTGCACTCTCCTTCCTGCAGCCACAGCTTCACTGACGTTTCGGCGCCGCCGCCTCAAGGTCTCGCCGCGGTAGCCTCGGTCACCACACCGCACCGCAGTGCTCGTTGGCACCGGGGTAACTTCTTGGATAACGTTGGCGATTTGTTGAACCCGGAGGACCAGCATGACCGGTGCACCGAATACGGAAGCTCCAACAAGAATGGAGATCGGCCTGGTTTTACAGGGCGGCGGTGCGCTCGGCGCTTATGAATGGGGCGCCATCACCGCTTTGTTTGATTTGATCGATGAGGCGATCGGTGGCGGACAGGACATTACGCTTCGCGTCGTCACCGGCGTTTCCATCGGCGCTATCAACGCCGCCTGTGTGGTCGGGGCTACTGACCGGGCGGACGCGCGCAATCGGCTCAGTGCGATGTGGGGCGATTTCATGATCGAGCTGCCTTATTTGCCACCCTCGGCAAATCGCGACCTCGCCCTCTACAAGGTCCCTCACTTTTACATCTATCGCTCCGACCTTTTAGCCGCGACGACCTGGACTTACCTCTACGACACGCATCAATTGCTGCAGACATTGTCGGACCATGTTGATTTCGGTGTGCTCAACGCTAACAAGACCACCGCCTTCGTGATTACCGCGGTGGATGTGGAAAGCGGCGTGCTGACACGGTTCACCAATCAAAAAGTCGGCCACACCGAGCCAACCACGATCGAGCCACACCACGTCTTGGCAAGCGGCAGCATTCCGCCGCAATTTCCCTGGACCGACATCAGCGCTGGCGACGGCCAAGTGCATCATTATTGGGACGGCGGCATCGTCGACAACACGCCGCTGGGCGACGCCCATCGACGCTTTCAGCTCCGATCGCGGCGTTACGCGGCTGCTGGTGGTCATGAACCTGTTCCCGCAGACCGCGTCTATCCCCCGCTCGCTGATCCAAGTGAACGAGCGGCTCGATCAGCTTCGCTTCGGCAATCGATTGCGCCAGGACAGCAGCACCGCCGAGCAGATGAATGCGCTCATAGAGACCATTCAGGGGCTCGCCGCGCTCCGTCATGAGCCATTGCCCGAACACTTGCAAAAGGGGGTCGACAAGGCCAGCGCCTATAAGCTTGTGAAATTGATCGAGGTCTCGCTGAACGGGGCCCCCGACGCGGTTTCCGACGATCCCAACAGCTTTCGCGATTTTTCGCGCGAGGGCATTGTAAAGCGCCGCGATGCCGGCCGTCAGATCGCTCTTTCCGCCCTGCGCGAAAGTTTCGGCAACCAACTCACCGCCTGACAAAGAGCATCGATGCCGTCAACACGTCAGCCTAGTGAACGGCAACATCATACGCATCCTCTCCCCCCAGAAGGAAGCGCAGCAGTGCAGCAGCTGATATAAAACGCAAACCAAAAGCAGCGCGCACGGCTTTTTCTCAAAGTGGGATCTGAAAAAATGACGATGACGACTGAAGTCTCCGACTCGCTCGAGCGCGTCGACAGCATCATCAGTATGCTCGACGAAATCTGTGACCATATGGACGGCTTTTCGTCCGCCGAAGAGGCATGGCTTTCCAGCATCACAGAGACATTGCGCACTTGGCGCTATGTCATGCAGGAAACCTACGAGAGCGCGGAAGACAAGAGAGGCGACTAGCAGCTTCAAAACAGTGGGTGGCCCTAAGTTCACTGTAGGTTCATCTGGACCAGCAGATGCTAGGTTATAGGACCCGCCGTGGGCACATCGTCATCGCTTTGCTGTTGTGCCGGTAGCGACGAACTTCTGTGCAGCTCTGACCGGGAGACCGCCATGAAAAAGATAAGC
>DATMQV010000197.1:0-8916 GCA_035566615.1 Xanthobacteraceae bacterium | reverse complement strand
AGGCATGCGCCACCACTTTGGCGCCGTTGCGCGGACCGATGCGTTTCTCGAACAATTCGATAATCTCGTCGACAGCGCCCGGATCGACCAGACCCTTTTCGACGAGAAGAGATTCCAGCGCTTTGATGCGCAGCGTGGGCTTTGAAGGCGGTTCGGTGTGGGAGTGCTTATCCATCGCAGGCGATCCTTTATCTTCGAAAGGCTCAGGGACGGAACGGATCAAAGACAGAAAGTTTAAAGGCAGAAAGGCTCACGCATCATACTCGACCGCAGCCTACTCTTTCAAATAGTGTCATCGCAGAGTGGCGCAATTCTTCGAATTTTCGTATCGGCATTCTCGCTGAGGCATCGAAATTGCCGTGCCGCTTATTTCTGAGGCATCGAACCGGCCCCGCTGCCTTCCCAAGAGGCGCGGCCGACTCGCCAGGAGCGCGCTGTCAGATGGATCGCAACCGAACCCAGCTGCGCTCCTCTCGATCGCTTGCCGGATTTTCGCGGCGGCTCAATTCAGCCACCATCCGGGAACCAGCATGATCACGCTCTACTCCTACCCTACCCTGTTCGGCGTCGCCGACAATAACGGCTACGGGCTGAAGGTCTTCGCCTTCCTGCGGCTTGTTTCGGCGATGCACCATCTCTTCGGAAAACCGGCCTCCACTCTTCCGGATCATGCAGCCGGCCTGCCGTTCGTGCACGAGCATATTTTCGACGCCTCGGCGGCGCCGCGCGGGCAGCTTCCCTACGTCATCGATGGCGGCGAGACGATCGGCGACAGCGAAACCATCATTGCTCACCTCATCGGCAAATACGCGCTCACCATCGATGCCGCGCTCGGCGCCCGCGAGCGCGACTTGAGCCTGCTCATCACCCGCATGCTCGACGACCTCTATTGGGTGATGTCGTATTCGCGCTGGAAGGACGAACGCTACTGGCCGTTGTTCCGCGACGCGCTGATGCGCGAGCATCCGAGCCTCACGCAGGAAGGCCTGCTCAAGGCGCGCGAGTTCAATTTTCAGCGCTATCACTTCCAGGGCATCGGCCGCTTTGCGCCTGATGCCGCTTACGCGCGCGGCCTCGCCGATCTCAAAGTGCTGGCCGGCCTCATTCCAGCCAGCGGCTATGTGCATGGGCCGGCCCCAACCAGCGTCGATGCCGGCATCTATGGCTTCATCGCCAATATTTTCTTTTACGACATCGACACGCCGCTCAAGCAGTTCGTCGCGTCACAGCCGAATCTGGTGCGCCATTGCACCGCCATCCACAAAGCAGTGATGCGGAAGGACTCCGCCCGCGGCTGAGGAAAAGCGTAACGCGGATGAGCGCAGCGATACCGGGGCGCGGCCTCGCGGCACGTCATCCCGCATATCGCTTACGGCCATGCGGGCTACTTTTTACTCCGCGCAAATCTCGATCATGCCCGGATTGCCCCACACCGCGCACGGACCGATCTCGAAGGTGTATGCGCCGGCGCGCGGCAGGATCGCATCGAGCTCGCCGTTCTCGCCATTGGCAAAGAACCCGCCGGGGCCGCTGACCGAAATCTGCCAATGGCCGGTCGTCACCCATTCGCGCTTGCTGTCGGCATTGACGAACTGCCCGATGGCGGCCGCGGTCACGCGCTGGTGGGCGCCGAACTCGCCGGTGAAGGTCGTGCCCGCGCCGACATGCTGCCAGCACACGGCACCCTGCGGAAAGCGAATGGCCACGACGATCGGTCGATTGCAGCCGGCGAAGCCCGACAGCGGCACAAGGCAGCACGTGAGAGCCGCAGACGGCAAAAGCAAACGATGGAGCAAGCGCATGGCAAAGCCCCCGTGGGCGCCGTGACGGCGGCAAGCTTGGCGCGCCGGCGAAGAGAATTCAATGCGATGCGCGCCGCTTAGAACGACACGCCGATGCGGCGGCCCTTCCGCCAGACGACCCGGCAGGATTTCTTGACGCCGCCATGATGGAGGATGAATCGCGCCGGAATGGCCTCGGTACCATGCACTTCGATGCACGCGCCGCCGGCGCTGATGTCGACCACGTTGCAGCCGATCACCGGCTTTTTCAGATCGACAAATATCGATCCGGCCCTGGCGGGCCCGTTCGGCCGAACGCGATGGTACCTTCTTTGCTCTCGCATTGCAGTCGATCGCGATAAGCGGTGCCGTTCGAAACGATCGCAGCGAAGCCCAGCGGACTCCGGTGTCCGCTCGGGCGATTTGTCGATCCACGCGCGATCGCCTGCCTATTCGGTAACCGATCAGAGTGAAGAACCCTTAAACGACACCGCATAGTGGTGCGCCGCGCCCGCATCCGGCACTTCAGCGCGGCCTGAGCGGGCGTTCTTTACGGTCTGTTTGCCACCGCGAGCCCGCGGCCGGACCCGGCCCAACGCGGCGCCGGGGCCGTATCGTTTGGGCCCGCGTCCGGCTATAGTCGCAAGCTAGGATTTCGAGGAATCGACCATGGATGACGGCCCTTCCCTTTCGCTTGCGGAGCTCGACCGGCGCATCGCGATCGCGCGCGATAATATCCGGCAATTGATCGAGCAAGCGGCCGCGTTCTCGGGCGCCGAGGACGAAGATCGCAACGCCGATCGCATCGCACAGCAGACCGAAGAGCTGGAAAGGCTGATCAAACAGCGCGACGCGCTGCAGAAGAAATAGCCGGCCGGGTCCGGATTGAGCAGGCGACGGAGCGGCGGCCGATCGAACTATCGGACGCCCGTCAGCATCGGCAAGACGGCGCGAAATTCCCCGACCAGACGCGAGTCGAGTCGCGAGCCCATATCCAGCAGAACCCGATAGGCGGCGTCACAGCTCGACGCAGATTTGTAGCAGCGCCCCTCGATCAGGGCCGCGAAAATATCGACGATCGTGAGAAGGCGGACAAAATCGGATATCGCGCGCCCCGCGAGCCCATGCGGATAGCCCGTTCCATCCAGAAACTCGTGATGATGCAGCACGGCGTCCATGATTTCGGCAGGAATCCCGGAGACATTCCGCAACGCCTGCCATCCGAACATCGGATGTTGTTTGATCACGTCCATTTCGTCCGCATCGAGCGCGCCCGGCTTCTCCAGGATCGAGGCGGGAATTTTGGCTTTGCCGATGTCGTGCATGATGCCGGCGAACGAAAGCCGCATCGTGTCGGTGCGTGAAAATCCGAGTTGCAGCCCGAAGCCGACGGCCAAACCGGTCACTAGCAACGAGTGCCGGTAGGTGTGACTGCGATGCCTGCGCACCGTTTCGATCCACGACACCAGGCCTTGCTCCTCCACCTGGCCGGTGATGGCCTCGGCCGCTCCGTTCATCGCAGTCTGGTCGAACGGCGCCCCAAGCCATGCCAAAGCAAACGCCGCTTGCACGGATTCGAGCGCGGCCACGATCCCGGGCGATGCTTCGTCGCAAAATCTCGACTTGCCGCGCACGCACTGGAAGTCGCCGTAGAGCTTGGTCAAAAGCGCCGAGGCATCGACCGGCGGCTGCACAAAATCCGTTGCGCCGACGGCACGCGCACGCACTCGATCGAGCCGGGAACCCTGATCGGTGACGAAAATGACCTTCGCGTCTTTCGGCTTTTGCGTCAGCCAGTGCCTGATGCCGCGGACGCGCTCGAGATCGTCGAGGTTGACGGCAACGATCGTGTAGCGGCCCGGCGGCTGCGCTGCGCCGAGCTCATCCGGCGACAGGCATTGGATGTCGAATAGACCCTTGAGTTGCCAGTGCACGCGCCGCGCATTTTCAGGCGAGTCGCATATTGCAGCAAGTTGGTTCATTTCCACTTACTCCAATTCCACTCACGCCAGTCGCAATCTTTGCGCGGCGGCCGCACGGCCTTGCCCCGCCGCGGCCGCCGGCCGAAGTTTTCGTGCTCCTTGCGCTTTATGTCAGCGAGAGACGCCTGACGAACTTGGCGCCGACGATCGGATCGTCGCGCCAGACCACTTTGTAGGTCCCGTCCTTGAAGCAACCTTCGCTGGAAAATTGCAGAACGAATTCGTCCGGAATTTTGAGGCCGTTGGCGTTGACCCGCACGCCGCCTTCCGAGAAGTCGGTGACGAGACAGAAGCGCGGCGGACCGCCGTCGGTCGGAATCATGCTCGCCAATCGCCCGAGGCGATGACGCTGTGTCTGACGTTTTTCGTCGTGTGTTGGCAACGACATGTCAGGTCTCCGCTTGCCCCCATGGGCTGTGCCGATATCGCGGACGCGCCCATGTACCTCTGCAGCAGTATCTCTATGTGTACCTCTGGTTGCCGACGATGATAAACTACTTCAAATTGTAGTCGCCCTAAAGTTGCAAGTTCAACCTCGCGCCAGATTTGACTAAAATTGTCTGCAATCAACCCGCGCAGGAAACAACGATAGCGTTGAAAGGCGCCCGAGCAAGCACGCGGGCTCTCGACCGAAATGCTTGTTGTTGAATGGGCGTTGTTCGCACGAGGAGAAAGTCAGCATGCGCTTCCACACGTCACCCGATGCGGCGGCGGCAAAATTGCCGTTCAGTCAGGCGGTGCAGGTCGGCGACGTCCTCTATCTCTCCGGCGCACTCGGCCACAAGCCGGGCACGCGCGAGGTGGTGGCCGGCGGCATCGAGGCCGAGACCCGGCAGACCATGGAGAATATCGGCGCCGTGCTCAAGGCCAACGGCCTGACCTTCGACGACGTGTTCAAATGCACGGTGATGCTCGCCGACATGGCCAAGTGGGAAGACTTCAACAAAGTTTATCTCACCTATTTCAAGCCCGGCCGCCTGCCGGCCCGCTCCGCCTTCGGCGCCAGCGCATTGGCGCTCGGCGCGCAGGTCGAGCTCGAATGCTGGGCTTATGCTCGAAAGAAATAAGATCGCACCGTCGCCTTGCTGCGCCGAAATGACTCTGCGGGAAAGATCTCATGATGCTCCGTCTCGCCATACCGCTTGTGCTCACATTGCTGCTGGCACCGGCATTCGTGGCGCCGGCAGCCGCCGCCGAGCCGTCGTTCGATTGCCGCACGGCCAAGACTGCGCGTGAGCTTGCCACCTGCGGCGACGCCAGGCTCGCCGCCGCCGACCGCGAGCTCGCGACCGCGTGGCGCGAAGCAATCGCGCGTCTCGATCCCGTGACCGCCAAGGCGCTGCGCGAGGATCAGCGGAAATTTCTCTCCGACATCGACACCGGCTTTGACGGCGAGCTGTGGGGCAAGCAGGAGGCGCCGGAAGGCAAAGAATTGCGCGCACAGGTCGCGCAGCTGCGCCGGGGCGGCGACTATGACGCCTTGGCCGCTCTCGAGGCGCAGTTGCGTGAGCGCATCGCTTTCCTGCGCAATCTGACGCCCGCCGCCGCGTTCACCGGACTGTGGAAGAACCACGATTCGGAGTTTTTGGTCGTGGCCGGCGACAACGGCCGCTACCGCGCGACCTACGGCAACAACAGTTTCGGCTGGGCAAAATATCAGTGCCACTTCACCGCCGACTTCGGCACGTCGGACGCTACCGCCAAGGGGCTCGCCGCGTCGGCCGCGCACAATACCGACGTTGACGAAAATACCGCAAGCACGCTGCTCATGACCCGCAACGGCGCGACGCTCACCCTCTCCGAGGAATTCCCGGACAATGTCGGCGACGCGCCGTTGCCGCGCATCTGCCCGCACGGCGGCGACTTCCGTGAACCATTCTTTCACACGGGTCTGCGCGCTGATGACGCCCGCCGCCTGAAGCCGGGTGAGTGAAGTGCGGCAACCAGTCGCCCGAACGGCATGACGCGCACCGCTCGCATCGGCGCAGCCTTTGTGGCTTCGCTCGTAGCGGCCGGACTTATGCAGCAGGCGGGCATGGCGGCGGCGCATGTACGCGAGCCCCTCGAAGCACTGCTGCCGCTCGGGCTCATGGTCGCGCTGTTGACAGCGATATCGGCTCTGGTCGCGTGGCGGCGGCCGGCGGCGATCGATTTTGCCGCTGGTGTGCTGCTCACGCTGCTCGTGGTAATCGGCGCCGGCGCTTGTCTCCTCGGGCGTGCCGCTCTCACTCCCGGCGTCGGCGGCAACATTCTTTATTTGATCGCGAGCTTCGTCGATCTTTATTTCATCTTGCCCGGCATGGTCGCCGTCGCCGTGCTTTGGCTTCTGCTGCGAAATATGCGCCGCTCCGTTTCGTAGGATGGGTTGAGCGATGCGAAACCCATCATTCGCGCCAAGTCGGGTCGACCGTGAACAATTCCTGGGCGTGGCTGACGCCGCGCAAAGCATAGCGCCCGACCGACACCAGCCGCTCTTTCGCCTTGCCGGCCGTCGCGGCGAAGGTCGCCGAAAGGAGGATCGGCTGCTCGAGCGAGCGGCACAGCGCGGCGATGCGGCTCACTTCGTTCACCGCCGGCCCGATCACGGTGAAGTCGAGACGTTCTTTGCTGCCGATATTGCCGTAAAACACGGCTCCCAAATGCAACGCCAGATACATGTCGGTGGTCGGCAGGCCGTCGGCGCCGCGCCGGCGGTTCAGCTCGGCGAGGCTCGTGCGCGCTTGCGCGGCCGCGGCAAGTGCTGAGCCGCAGGCTTGTTCGCGATCCTCCGCGTTGAAGATCGCAAGTGTGCCGTCACCGATCAGCTTGAGCACGTCGCCGCCATGGGCGTGGATCGCCGAGATGATCGCATCGGCATAATCGTTGAGCAGCGGGATCACCTGTTCCGGCGGCGACGTATCGGAAATGCGCGTATAGCCGCTCAAGTCGCTGAACCAGAGCACCGATTCGATCCGATCGGCCACGCCCCGCATGATGCCGCCGGCCAGCACCCGCCGGCCGGGATCGCGCCCGAGATAGGTCTCGACCGGCGTGCGCGCGATCGCGTGAGCGAAGCGGATTTCACCGCCAGCGCCAACAGCGGCACAAGCCGTTCGAGGTCGGCGACACCACCGTCGCCAAACCCCTCCGCGCGATCCGTCGCCCAGGACGAGTAGACACAGTCCATCTCGCCGATGATGCCCTGCGCCTTGAAACGGTGAACCATCGCGACAAACTCGGTGGCGTCGGGAGCAAGCTCGGCGATGGAGGGAAACTCCGCCCGGCTTTCGGCGTTGATCCGGCGCCGCAGCAGCGGCTCTCCGGATTCCACCAGGCGATAGAATGGGCTTCTCAGCCAGCGCTCCTGCGCCTCGCCTTCGCGCGAGGAGCCATATTCGCGCAGCGTGATCTTGCCGTCGGCCTGCCAGCCGAAGAAGTGCCCCTCGTAGAGCGGATGCAACGTGTCGATCAGTACCGCGGCGCGCGTCAGGGGTAAGCCGAACGCCACGGCGCGCGTGCAGAAGCCGCTGACCAGCTCCGGCTCCTCTTCGCCCGCCAACCCCTGGTCGGCGATCCAGCCTACAAGCTCTGCAAATTGCGCGTCGTCCATTCCACTCACTCTGCTCGTACTCTGGCCGGCAGCAGGAGATTATAGAGTACGAGCCATGATTTCAGGCGCGGGTCCAAGGAACTATGAAGCGGTAAGCCGGTCCGAGCGCGCAAAGGCGCAGGCATATCGTCGTGAAACGCGAAAACCCGCGCCGCGCTGCTCATCGCTTGACGGAACAAAACAAGAACATATAATCGGCAACGTCAAGTTGTAGCGTCGGTGCGGAGGGTGGGCATGACAAATGAGAGCGAACCAACCGGGAATGGGCAAAACCACGATCGATCACGCATGCAGGAATTGATCCGGTCGTTGGCCTATCACGCAACGACCGAGGCTTTGTTCAAATATCTCCATGAAGGCTTGAAAGCCGGGCTCCCCCACAGCCGCGCGATACGGCACTTGAGGCTGAGTAAAGAACAAGCCTCGCTTTATGCAGCCGAGTGGAAGGCGATCCGCCGTTTCGGCTTTCCGGACGGTGCCGACCACCATTCCGGCTTCGGCAAATTGCTCGGCTGGCCGGCTCTGGTGCAGTGGGAAGGTCTCTTTTGTTTTGAACACGGCAACGACGATGCGCTGCTGCTTTTGCAAGTCGACGATGATGGCAATGGCGAAGACACCCAAGACTGGGGTCCGGGAGGCTCTCTGTATTTCTTCATGGCGCAACGGGCTTTGCAGGAGCAGAATTTTGCCGCATGTGAATTCGAAATTCAGTTCACCTGAGCTTTCGCTCGGGCCTTGAAAGCCACAGTACGGAGCTGGCGTTGCCATGAGCGGATCCGAGAACGCAGCCGGCGATCTGACCGGCGTCTGGAACGGAATGTACCGACAGATCCTCGTCGGCTCTGTGCCGTTCACCGCTACGCTCATTCAATCGGGCGATCACATCGGCGGCTCGACGCACGAGCCCTGCATCAGATCGGATTGCCCGCGCAAGACGCACCTCGCCATCTTGTCCGGCCACCGTAGCGGCCACTCGGTCTCATTTGTGAAGTCTTACGATCCGCCCGGCTTCGGCTTCGATACCGTAAACTACGCGGGCGAATTGAACGCGGACGCCACCGAGATCGCCGGGGTATGGTCGATCGGCAATGTCTTCTTCGGCGCGTTTGTGATGACGCGCGCCAGCCGCCGCGCCGAGGTCAAAGCCGACGCGAAACTGACGACCGTGGAGTGAGCCTTTTCCCCACGTGGCGTATTGCTGCCAGCGTCCGCACGATGGGTCTAGCCCTCGCGGAAGCCGTCTTCTTCTCGAATGGTGGGTTTCGCGTTCGCTCAACCGATCCTACCTGCCTTATGCAGATACATCGCCCATGGAGGAGCAAACCATGCGTTATCGGATTGCCATCGTCGTCGCCGCTCTGCTCTGCATCGCTCTCGCGTCAGCCGGCCGCCTCAGCGCGGAGGAAAATGCCGCGCCGGCTCCGTCCACGGCACCGCTTTTGTCGACCGGCACCACCATCCTGGGCGAGACGTTGCATTACCCGACGAACGGTCCGGCGCATGTGACCGCCGCCATCGTCACGCTGCCGCCGGGCGGGCGCACCGTTCTGCACAAGCACGGCGT
>DATMQV010000196.1:0-2909 GCA_035566615.1 Xanthobacteraceae bacterium | reverse complement strand
CGCGCTCAAACAACATGTGCGCGGCAAGGAAGTCAGGCGGCTGATCTATTATTTCATGCTCGGCAAGGCGCTGGTGGTCGGTGCCAATCCGGTGCCGGTGTTCGACGTGCTCGCCGGCATGGCGAGCGACGCGCTTATGGTACAGAGGATCGGCGCCATCTACGGTACCGATTTTTCGCTGAAGAATGCGCAAGGCATGGTGCTGGAAATCCTGCGCGCCTGGGGGCTGATGGCCGCGGCCGAATATGGATTGCATGTCGCAGCCGACCTCTTGCGCACCGTCACATTCGGCACCAGCACGGTACTCACCGCGGTGCCGCAGGGGCTCGCCGCGGCCTGGAGCACGTACGTGGTCGGCAATGCGGCGAACGTCTATTTCCGCGACGCCGGCTGGGGCGGCCGCTCTGCCAAGGAGATCGTGCAGGAGATCCTCACCGGCGCGGAAACGCAGAAGACCAGCATCCTCGCGCCGATCCGCGATCAGTTGAAAGCCAAGTTCGGGCGCTGATAAGGGATATTGTGGGATGGCTCGAGCCAGCCCGTCTGGCCCGAAATGGCCGGCCCGACGACGGCCCAGCGAAACCCATCGCTGGATTGCCAAGGACAGATTGGTGGGTTCCGCTTCGGCTCAACCCACCTAGCCATTTGTTCGCGCATGATCTTTTCCGAAAACCGGTTTCCACTTTTCGGGATCATGCTTCAGGAAGGATGGGGACATGATCGGCAGGCTCAACCACGTCGCGATCGCCGTGCGCGACATCGGCAAGGCGGCGGCGGTTTACCGCGATGTGCTCGGCGCCGACGTTTCGGCCGCCGTGCCGCAGCCGGACCACGGCGTAACCACCGTGTTCATCACCTTGCCGAACACCAAGATCGAGCTGCTCGAGCCGCTCGGCGAAGGCTCGCCGATCGCGAAATTCCTCGAGCGCAACCCGGACGGCGGCATGCACCATGTCTGCTATGAGGTCGACGATATCCGCGCCGCAAGCGAAGCCCTGAAGCAGACCGGCGCGCGGGTGCTGGGCGACGGCCAGCCGAAAATCGGCGCTCACGGCAAGCCGGTCCTGTTCCTGCATCCGAAGGATTTCTCCGGCACGCTGGTGGAACTGGAACAACGCTGACTGGGACGACGCTGACATGCCGGTCACGACCGCGGTCGCCATTTTCTTTCTGATCTGGTGGGTGGTGCTGTTCGCCGTGCTACCCTTCGGCGTCCGCAGCCAGCACGAAGACGGCGAGATGGCCGCCGGCACCGATCCGGGGGCTCCCGTGATCCCGCGGCTGGGCCGCAAGCTTCTTCTGACGACGGTCGTCGCCGCGCTGATCTTCGCGGCTTGCTACGTTATTTATGTCAACCACTTGGTCACGCTGGAGGGCCTGGTGAAGCCGTTCGGCATGCGGTGAGCGCCGCGGGGGCATCGGCCCGCGCGCGTAACTTCCGGCAAGCCTTCCGGGCCCCAAATATCCCTTTTTGGCGCGGCTGAACCCACCCTGGTTGCAGGGTGGCCCGTTGGGCGCTCGCCCAAAAAAATAGCAGGGCCAACGCCCTGCCAGAAGATCCTTCTCTGATCCTTGAATCTACGCTTCGCTATCGCGATTTTTTGGCTTGTGAGCGCACCGGCAGCGTTAAACCCGCGCCGTTGGACCATCCTCCCGAGACTTGGACCGCCTTCCCAGACGCTTGTACCCCGCGCCGGGATCGCGCACACGCTAAGTACTCGATCTTTTGTACAATGTCATCACCATACCGCCCTCTGACGACAAAAAATTTTTGTAACCTGTGTCTTCCGCACTCCGTCGCGGGCGCGCGAGGCCCTTGTAATTCCGGCCCCGTTGCGCATTGACTGCGCGCTCACGAATCCAATCCTTAACGGCGAGATTTCATGCGCCTTTCCCGCTACTTCCTGCCCATTTTGCGCGAGACGCCAAAGGAGGCGGAAATCGTCTCACACCGGCTGATGCTGCGCGCCGGCATGGTCCGCCAGGAGGCGGCTGGTATCTACGCGTTCCTGCCGCTCGGGCTGCGCGTGCTTGACAAGGTGAACCGCATCGTCCGCGAGGAGCAGAACCGCGCCGGCGCCATAGAGCTTCTGATGCCGACGATCCAGTCGGCGGAACTCTGGCGCGAGAGCGGACGTTACGAGGCCTACGGCAAGGAGATGCTGCGCATCAAGGACCGCCACGAGCGCGAGATGCTCTACGGCCCGACCAACGAGGAAATGATCACCGAGATCTTCCGCGCCTATGTGCGGTCCTACAAGGATTTGCCGCTGAACCTTTATCACATCCAGTGGAAGTTCCGGGACGAGGTGCGGCCGCGATTTGGCGTGATGCGCGGGCGCGAATTCCTGATGAAAGATGCCTATTCGTTCGATCTCGATTTCGAGGGCGCCAAGCACTCCTACAACCGGATGTTCGTCGCTTATTTGCGCACCTTCGCCCGCATGGGGCTGCGCTCCATCCCGATGGTTGCCGAAAGCGGCCCGATCGGCGGCAACCTGTCCCATGAATTTATCATTCTGGCCGACACCGGCGAGAGCGAAGTGTTCTGCGACAGCGAATATCTGAACTTCGAGGTTCCCGGACCCGACGTCGACTTCGACCATGTCGGTCGGTTGCAGGCCATTGTTGACAAGTGGACGTCGCTCTACGCGGCGACGTCGGAGAAGCATGATCCCGCAGCTTTTGCCAAGCTCGGGTCAAAGGGCCTCTCGGCGCGTGGGATCGAGGTCGGACACATCTTCTATTTCGGCACCAAATATTCCGAACCGATGAAGGCCGTCGTCACCGGCCCGGATGGCGTCGAACGGCCGATCCATGGCGGCTCTTACGGCATTGGCCCGAGCCGGCTGGTCGCGGCCATTATCGAAGCGTCCCACGACGAGGCCGGCATTCGCTGGCCCGACGCG
>DATMQV010000195.1:0-6076 GCA_035566615.1 Xanthobacteraceae bacterium | reverse complement strand
CGAATGCATGACCTTCTCTTCGCTGCCCGGCGAGATCATCGATTTGTCGGGCGCTTCCTTGAAACGCAAGAGCATGCCGACCTTGGCGCCGATCGCCTGCTTGTAGAATTCCAGCGCTTCGTCGCAGCGGCCGTCGAAATTTAGATACGGTTGCACATGCATCAACGTCTCCTTGGTTGCTGGGCTGGGTTGTTGGGGCCGTGTCGTCGGATGGCAAGGCGGTTCCATCGCTTGACAGATAAGGTTGATATCAACATAATTGCCGAATGTCAAATCGCGCTGAAGCATCGTACGCCTTTACGCATCATGTGCGCGACCGTTGCCTGTGCCTGCATGTGCAACGGGCGGCGCGGGCGCTGGCACGACGTTTCGATGACGCCTTGCGCCCGGTCGGGCTGACCCAGGGGCAATTTTCGCTGCTGACCTCGCTCAACCGCGCCGAGCCGCCGACCATGGGTGCGGTGGCGAACTTGCTCGCGCTCGACCGCACGACGCTCACCGCCAATCTCAAGCCGCTCGAGCGCCGCGGCCTGGTGAAAGTGGTCGTCGATCCGAACGACAGGCGCAGCCGCCGGCTCATTCTCACGGCCGCGGGCCGCGCTTCACTCGCCGCCGCGGCGCCGATCTGGAAACGTGAGCATGCGCGGGTCGAACGGCTCCTGCATACCGCAGGCGCGGATGTCGTGCGCGCCGGTCTGCGCGAGCTGTCCTGACATCGCGGGTTCGCTGCGCGACACATCTGGTGCCGTGCGGCTTCCAACATCTCAGCGTATAATGCCTCCGGTATGTCGTTTTTACGCATCTATTTCCGGGTGCTCGACCTGCTCGCGCCGGAGGCGCGGCTTGCGGGCATGCTCGCGCTTGCCAACATCGCGCTGGCGGTCGCGCAATTCGTCGAACCGGTGCTGTTCGGGCATATCATCGATGCTTTGTCGGGCGCACTGCCGGCCGGGGTCGGACCTGCAATCGGCGCCTTGGCGCCGCTGATCGGTGCTTGGGTCGCCTTCGGCTTGTTCATCGTCGCGGCCTCGACGCTGGTCGCCTGGTTCGCCGATCGCCTCGCGCATCGACGCCGCAACTTGGTGCTCGCCGACTTCTTCGAGCATGTGCTGCAACTGCCGCTCGCCTATCACGCCGGCACGCATTCGGGCCGTCAGCTCAAAGTCATGCTGACCGGCACCGATACGCTCTGGTGGCTGTGGGTGCAGTTCTTTCGCGAGCATTTCGCGGCTTTCGTGTTCATCGTCGTGCTGCTGCCGACCACGCTGGTGCTGAATTGGCGGCTGGCGTTGCCGCTGTTGGTGCTGTGCGTCGCCTTCACGATTCTCACGGTGATCGTGATGCGCCGCGCCGAAGCGATGCAGCGCGCGGTGGAGCGGCACTATTCGGATCTTGCCGAAACCGCCGCGGACGCGCTCGGCAATGTGGCGGTGGTGCAGAGTTTCGCGCGCATCGAGCTGGAAGTGTCGGCGCTCAAGGGCCTGGTGAATTCGCTGTTGCGGGCGCAAATGCCGGTTCTGTCGTGGTGGGCGGTGGCGGCCGTGCTCACCCGCAGCGCCACAACCTTAACGCTGCTCGCGATCCTTCTGGTCGGCACGTATCTGAAGCTCGTCGGGCTCGCCTCGGTAGGCGCGATCGTGAGCTTCATGGCGATCGCCACGCTCCTGATCGGCCGGCTCGAGCAGGTGGTCGGATTCGCCAACCGGCTGTTCATGGACGCGCCGAAGCTCGCCGAATTCTTCGCGGTGATGGACACGGTGCCGGCGGTGCGCGACCGGCCCGATGCGGTCGATCCCGGGCGGCTGCACGGCCTCGTCGAATTCAACAGCGTCTCGTTCTCCTACGACGGCAAGCGCCACGCCGTCGCCGACTTAAGCTTCACCGCCTTGCCGGGCGAGCGCGTGGCGCTGGTCGGGCCGACCGGCAGCGGCAAGTCGACGGCGCTCGCGCTTCTGCACCGCACCTTCGATCCGCAGGGCGGCGTGATCAGCGCCGACGGCATGGATATCCGCGCGCTCACGCTCACGGGGCTGCGCCGCAATATCGGCGTCGTGTTTCAGGAGACGCTATTGTTCAACCGCTCGATCGCGGAGAATTTGCGGGTCGGCAAGCCGGACGCCACCGAGGCCGATATGCGCGCGGCGGCCGCCCGCGCCCAAGCGCTCGATTTTATCGAACGCAACCCCGAAGGCTTCAATGCGCCGATCGGCGAGCGCGGCCGGCTGCTCTCCGGCGGTGAGCGTCAGCGGCTCGCCATCGCCCGCGCGCTGCTCAAAGACCCGCCCATCCTCATTCTCGACGAAGCCACCAGCGCGCTCGACCCGGTGACCGAGGCGCGCGTCACCACGGCACTCGACGAGGTGATGAAAGGCCGCACTACGTTCGTCATCGCGCACCGGCTTGCAACCATCCGCAATGCGGCGCGTATTTTGGTGTTCGATAACGGCCGGATCATCGAGGCCGGAACCTACGATGAGCTCTTGCAGCGCGGCGGCTCCTTTGCCGACTTGGTGAAGGCGCAGTTTGGGGCCGAAGATGTCCGGCGTACCGTTACTGAAAAGGAGCGGCCACCAGTCGAGACGTAGCTCGGATCGAGCCAACGGCCCGGCCCGAAGTGGCCGGCCCGATGACACGCCCCGCGAAATCCGGCCATAACATTTGAGCTCGCACGCCGCTGCCTGGGTTTCGCTGCGCTCAACCCGGGCTACAAATCAGCGCAGCCGCTCGAGGATGCTGACGTAGTTGGCGACGGCGGCGCCGCCCATGTTGAAAATGCCGCCGAGCCTGGCGCCTTTGATTTGCATGTCGCCGGCTTTGTCGGTGAGCTGCATCGAGGCGATGGCATGCATCGACACGCCGGTGGCGCCGATCGGATGGCCCTTGGCTTTGAGGCCGCCGGACGGATTGATCGGCAGCTTGCCGTCTTTGTTGACGATACCGCTCTCGATCGCGCGCGCGCCCTGGCCTTGCGGCACAAGCCCGATCGCCTCGTAGACCAGGAGTTCGGCGATGGTGAAACAGTCATGCACCTCGGCAAACGACATGTCGGAGAGCTTGACGCCGGCTTGCTCTACTGCTCGCTGCCAGGCGAGCGCCGGGCCTTCGAACTTGAGGATGTCGCGGCGCGACATCGGCAGATAGTCCTGCACATGCTGCGCGGCGCGAAATACGATCGCCTTGTTCATCGTCAAGGCGGTTTCGACGTCGGTCAGCACCACCGCCGCGGCGCCATCGGAGACGAGCGAGCAGTCGGTGCGCTTGAGCGGACCGGCGACGCGCGGATTCTTCTCGCTCTCCTGGCGGCAGAAATCGTAGCCGAAATCCTTACGCATCTGCGCATAAGGATTGTCGACGCCGTTCTTGTGATTCTTCGCCGCGACGCGGGCGAGCGCGTCCGATTGATCGCCCCAGCGCTGGAAATAGAGGCTCGCGATCTTGCCGAAAATACCGGCGAAACCGCCGTCGATATCGGCCTCTTCGCGCACATAGGACGCTTTCAGGAGATTGCGTCCGATCTCCGGGCCCGGCGTAGTCGTCATCTGCTCGACACCCACCACCAGCACGATGCGCGCGCGGCGCGCGGCAATCGATGTCAAACCTTGGTGAACGGCGGCGGAGCCGGTGGCGCAGGCATTTTCCACCCGCGTCGCACGCTTGAAGCGGAAATCTGGCGAGGCCTGCAGCACCAAAGAGGCGGTAAAATCCTGCGGCGAAAAGCCGGCATTGAAGTGGCCGAGCACGATCTCGTCGACGTCTTTGGGCTCAATGCCGGCGTCGGCCAGCGCTTCGCCGGCCACTTTCACGATCAGGCTTTCCACGGATTCGCCGGCAAGCTTGCCGAAGGGGGTATGCGCCCAACCCACGATGCAGGCTGTCATGTCGCTCTCCTTGCCGAATTTCGGACGCTTTTGCTTGGCTGTTGTGTTTTGCGGCTACTCTGATTTAGCCGATGCGGCCTCGAATGTGAAATTCGCTGGGAATGCGAAATTCACTGGGCGGGATTTCGCTTTGCCTTCGAGCGTCCCTTCGGTTTAGATAGGGTGCCACATCCGCTTCGGGAACCTTTCGTGAACCCATCGCGGCCTAATCGGTCACTCTGGCTCGCCTGCATCACGGCCGGGCAGGTGACCTCCGAAGGGGCCGGCCAACGGAACGGACCGCGACACGTGCAGCATGTGAAATCTCTTCGGGCGTTGGCGCTGGGAATCGCGTTTGGTTCGGCTTTTGCCGCCAATGTTGCCGCGACGCCCGCCCAGGCCGGCGCATCGATTCTGATCGAGGCTGATACCGGCAAAGTCCTGCGCGCGGAGAATGCCACCTATCCGTGGTATCCGGCTTCCACCACCAAGCTGATGACGCTTTACGTCACGCTGCAAGCGGTGAAGCAGGGGCGCGTCACTTTCGACACTCTGTTCACCGTGTCGCGCAATGCGCTGGCGCAGTCCCCGACCAAGATGGGCTACGCCGTCGGCACGCAGGTGACCGTCGACAATGCGCTCAAGATGATGATGGTGAAGTCGGCAAACGACATGGCCGTGTTGCTCGCCGAGGGCGTCGACGGGTCGGTGGAGAATTTCGCCGACGACATGACCAGGACGGCACACCGCATCGGCATGACGCAATCGAATTTCGTCAATCCCAACGGGCTGCCGGCCGACGGGCAGATCGTCTCGGCGCGGGATATGGCGATTCTGGCGCGTGCGCTCATTCGCGACTTTCCGGAATACAACGTTTATTGGCACATTCCGGCGATCAAATACGGCCGGCGCATCGTGCGTAACTACAACACGCTGCTCGGCCGTTATCCGGGCGCCGATGGGATGAAGACCGGCTTTATCTGCGCCTCGGGATTCAACCTCGTCGCCACGGCCACGCGCAACGGCCGGCAGTTGATCGCCGTGGTACTCGGGTCGCCGTCCGGCGGTGCGCGCGCGGTGAAGGCGGCGGAACTTTTGGAAAGCGGCTTTACGCAGAATCCGCTCTCGTGGCTGACGCCGGCGCTGGGGACGGTCGACAACCTCACGCCGATCAACGCCGATCCGCCCAATTTGCACGATCAGGCGTGCGGCCCGCATCGCAAGCGGCCGGCCGCCGAAGACGAAGATGCCGACGCCGGCGGTGAGCTTGCGGCCGGCGTCAATACGCCGTTTTCGGCGCTGCTTTCCAGCTTGCGCGCACCGACGCCCAAGGGCGCGGCGCTGCTTTCGGATTTCGGCTCAATCACGCCGACGATCGTTTATACCGGGCCGACGCGCACGCCGGATCAGTTGGCGCGGCTCAATGTCATTGCCGACGAGCCCGGCGGCGGTGGGCCACGCCACAAGAAGAAGGGGGGCCGCGCGGTCGCGGGCAAGCCGGCAGACGGGGCTGGCGATAGTACGTCCGCGGCGAAGCCATCCGCCGGCAACGACGGAAAGACCAAGCCCGTCCACTGGACGCCGACCTCGTCCTCGTCGCTGGTGGCCAACCCGCCGGCAGGGCTGGAAACCAAGGCGGCGGCGGACAAGCCGAAGAAAAAGCCGCAGAAGGCGGCCACGACCGCCAAGCCTGCAGCGGCGCCGGCACAATAGCGCCGCACCAAGCCGGCGGCGGCGCTCCTCGTCGCGCACGGATCGCACGCCGGCGCTGATTGGATAGCTGTCATCCAGCTCGAAAGGATAAAACACTCATGGCGGCAGGAAAAAGTATGAGCCGCCAAGTCGGTGCGTTGATGGTCGTGGCTCTTGGCGTGAGTGTCATAAGCTCAACTGCAAAAGCAGAAGATGATGCTTCGCGGTACACTTACGTGCGGCTGCATTGCACTCCGGACAATCAGTCGCACTTCACAGACGTGACAATCGAACTCGCCAAGGAAAATTTTGCACCTCCTGCAGCTCCCATCGCCATCGGAGGCAACAAGCCGACTTCAAGGTCGTTCATAGCGGGATTCGGGGCGCACTGGGGCGCTGCTGACCTGCAGACCCATCTCAACCACCCTACCCCCGCAGTTCAGCTATTCACGGTGCTCCGGGGTGAATTCTCGATCACCGTGACAGATGGCGAGACGAGACAGTTACATGCCGGTGACATGGTCCTG